>JAKLKA010000281.1 GCA_023150915.1 Polyangiaceae bacterium | reverse complement strand
CCGAGATCGCCACCCGGTGGCGCGCCCTGGTCTCGCGGCTGCACGTGGTCGATCTCGAGGGCGCGCGCGCCGGGCAGACCGTGCAGCGCGAGCAGGTGGCGCGGATCGTCGCGGCCTTCGGTCCGGGCGTGCAGGTGGGCGGGGGCATTCGCGACCTCGCGGCCATCGAGGCCACGCTGAGCCTGGGCGTGGAGCGCGTGGTGCTCGGCACCGCGGCCATCAAAGACCCGGCGCTGGTGCGGACTGCCGCGTCCCGGTGGCCGGGTCGCGTGGTGGTGGCGGTGGACGCCAAAGACGGGTGGGTGGCCACCGAAGGCTGGGAAGAGACCAGCGACCGTCGGGTCGAAGATCTGGTGGCCGAGCTCTCGGCCCTGCCGCTCGGCGGGCTGCTCTACACGGACATCGCACGCGACGGGACCGAGGTCGGGCCCAACGTCGAGGCCACGGCGCGCCTGGCCGCGAGCAGCGAAATCCCGGTCATTGCCAGCGGCGGCGTGGGCACCCTGGCCCACCTCACCGCCCTGGCCCAAGCGCCCGGCGGCATTGCGGCGGCGATCGTCGGCCGCGCGCTGCACGAGCAGCGCTTCACGCTGGCTGACGCCGTGGCCCACGCCCGGGTGTGAACTCGTCCCGGGGCGCGTTCTTCGCTACCCTGAGCCGGCATGACTCGCCCCGGCCTTGGCACCGACCCCGGCGCCCTGCCCTCGCTCGAGGCCGAGAGCGCGCGCGCCGCCGGCGGCGAGCCGCCCGAGCCCCTGGCCGTCGTCGACGGCCCGCGCGAGTCCGAGGCGCCGTCGAGCGGGACCTTCGCGGCCGAAGACTTCCTCTTCCACCTGTATCGCGGCAGCGAGCTGCTGGAAGACAACCGCGTCGGTGAGGCGAAGGAAGAGCTGGAGCGCGCCCTCGCCTTCCAGCCGCAAGACGTCGAGGGTCAGGGGCTGCTCGGCGTGGTGTACTTCCGCCTCGGGCTCTATCCGCGCGCCATCCACATCTTCGAAGAGATCGTGCACGCGCGGCCCCAGGCCGAGACGCCGCGGCTGAATCTGGGGCTGTGCTACCTGAAGACCGGCCAGCTCTTGCGGGCGCGGGACGCCTTCTCGGCCCTGCTCGAGCAGAGCCCCAAGCACAAGCGCGCCGCCGGCTACCTGGGCCTTGCCCACCAGCGGCTGGGCGAGTTCGAACAGGCCGCGAGCGCGTTCGAGCGCGCCGGCCAACCTCACCTCGCGCGGCGCATGCACGAGGCGCTGTCCGACTTGCTCGAGCCCGGCCCGCGCCCCGAGATGCAGGCCGTGCGCGCGGTGGCTGCCGAGGCGGCCGCCGAGCTGGACACCGACGCGCACGCCTTCACCCACGCCGAGCAGACCACCGGCGAGCCCGCCCTGGCCGGGCACTGGCACCCCCACGAGATCGGCGGCGACTCGCCGCCCCCGTCGCGCTCGTTCAAGCCGCGCGCTTCGGCCCCGCCGCCGCCGCCCGCACCCGCCGCGGACGTGGGGGTGCCGCTCGATCCTGCCGTTCGCCCCCCGCCGCCGGGCCTGCGGTCGCCCCGGCAGCTCGCCGAGCACTTGCTGATCACCGCTCCGACCGACGGCCGCGTCGCTCAGAGCGGCGACGAGGTCGCGCTCATCCGCCTGGACGGCGCCTTCGCGGTGCGGCTCGATCGGGTGCGTGCGCTCTTGCCCGAGGCCGGGCAGTTCACCCAGGCGGCCATCCTGCGGCGCGCCCGCGGCCGCGAGCTGGACGAGCCCCTGGGGGGGATGCGCACCCCGCTGGTGGTGCTCGACGGGCGCGGCGCGCTGGTGGTCTCGGCAGAGCCCCGGCTGCTGGTGACCCGCCTCTCGCGCGAGCTGTTCTACGCCCGTGAAGATCGCGTGATCGGCTTCGACCTGTCGCTGCGCCACGAGAGCGGCCGCCTGTCGATCGGCGCCATGGAGCACGTGCCCATGGTGCAGCTCTCGGGCGAAGGCCTGCTCGCACTTCAGACCAGCAAGGCCGTCTTCGCGGTGGCGGTCAGCGCCGATCGGCCCGCCCTGCTGCGCGGCGCCACCGTGGTCGGCTGGGTCGGCCGGATCGTGCCGCAGCCTGCGGCGCCCGGCGACGCCGCAGCCGTGCAGGCCGGGCTGGTGAAGATGAGCGGAGACGGCGCGGTGTTCGTGGACGCGGTGTGAGCAGGCAGCGCCGAGCTCAGGCGAGGTGTGTGCACACCAAGCCGCTGACCGCGCTGAAGTGACCGTCGAACGTGAT
>JAKLKA010000121.1 GCA_023150915.1 Polyangiaceae bacterium | reverse complement strand
CGGGGGCCCGGGCGGGGCGCCGGCGGCCGGCGGCGCGGGCGGGGGGGCGGGGGCGGGCGGCAGCGCCGTCGCGGGCGGCGCCGCCGGTTGCGGCGGATCGGTGGGCGGGGTTTGGGCTCCGGCGTTTGTCGAAGACACCACCCCCAGGGCCACGATCCCGACCAGCACCGTTCGCATGACCCTCACGACAGCGCGGCTCGGGGGGCGCCGTCAAGCGCGCCGGCGCCGCGCCGTGCACGGTGGTAGGGTGCCCGCAATGTCCGCGGCCGTCCGCCCCAAGCTGTACAGCGTGGCCATCGAGACCACGGCGTACTGCAACCAGAAATGCGACTACTGCTACAACGAGTGGCGTGAAGACGGCGGCGCGGCCCTCGACAAGGCCGACCGCGACAAGCTCTTCTTGCGGGTCCAGCGCTTGCTGGACGCCTTCGAGCTCGACCACGCCACGGTCACCGGCGGCGAGCCGTTCTCGCATCCGCGCATCTTCGAGCTGTTCGACCTGCTGAGGGAGCGCGGCGTCGCCATCCAGATCATCTCGAACGGCGGCATGATCACCCCGGCCCTGGCCGAGCGGCTGGTGCCGTACCGCGTGCGCTACGTGCAGATCACGCTGAACGGTCACGACGAAGCCCTCCACGCCGCGCACGTGGGCGCCGGGCACTTCGAGCGCACGCTGGCGGGGATCCGCGCGCTCGGCGCGGCCGGCGTGCCGGTGGTCGGCTGCTGCGTGGTGACCCGGCAGAACGCCGCCCACGTCGGCGCCATCCTCGAGCTGTTCCACTCGCTCGGCGTGCGCCAGGTCTCGCTCAGCCGCTTCAGCCCCGCCGGCTACGCCGCGCGCTGGGCGGGCAAGCTCTTGCCGTCGCGCAGCGACTTCTTGACCGCGTTCGGGCAGGCGCTGCCGTGGGCGCGCGACGCCGGCATGAAGCTCTTTTGCACCATGCCGGTGCCGCCCTGCGCGGTCGAGGTCGCCGAGTTCGCTCCCATCCAGTTCGGCACCTGCGCCATCGGCACCTCGATGCAAGAGATCGCGCTCGGCCCCGACGGCCGGCTGAAGAACTGCACCTTGCACACCACGGCCCTCGGCGGCGTGGCCGACATCCTCGATCCACAGGTCGACGTGGCAAGCCTGATCCGGGCGCCCGAGCTCACCGAGTACAAGCGCGAGACCCCCGAGTTCTGTCGCGGCTGCCTGCACGAGCACACCTGCGCGGGCGGCTGCGGGGCCGCGGCAGAGTGGGTGATGGGGCACGCGCGGCGCTTCGCCGACCCGTTCGTGCTGCAACACGTCGACGACGACCTGGCAGCGCGGCTGGAAGCGCAGCGCAGCGACGGCAAGACGCACCTCGAAGTCGTGCTCTAGCCCCATGCCTCGGCCCGATCGTCCGCGCGTGCTCTTGCTCTGGCCCGGGGGGCTGTTCGCCGGCGGCGCAAACTTCGGCGTCCCGCAGATGTTGCTGTTGGCGGCGGCCATCCGCCGGGCCACCGACGCTCAGGTCGACGTGGTCGACCTCGACATGGAGCGCGCGTTCGGGCGGGTCGACCTCGCTCGCATCGTCGAAGGTGGGTACGACCTGGTCGGGATCTCTTGCTACTCGTCCTACGACTACCTGAAGGTGATGGCGATCGCGGAACGGATCCGCGATCTGCTGCCCCGGGCGTGGCTGGTCAGCGGCGGCTACCACGCCAGCGCCCGACCCGACGAGCTGGCCTTCGACGGCTCGCCGTTCGACTTCGTGGTGGTGGGCGACGGCGAGCGCCCGCTCGCGCGGCTGGCCGAGGCGCTGGCCGCGGGCAAGCGCCCGCTGAACCGGGTGCTCGGCCCCGAGCCGGTGCTCGAGCCCAAAGAGCTGGTCCCCTACGACTGGTCGCTGCTCGAGCGCTACCGCCCCATCGCCCGGCGCATGGCATCGCAGGCCGAGATCTATCTGTCGCGCGGCTGCCCGTACGACTGCTCGTTTTGCATGGAGCGGGCCAAGCGCGACGTCAGCTGGCGCGCGCTCGAGCCGCTGCAGGCGGTCGAAGAGCTGCACCGCCTCGATCGTTTCCTGGACCTGTCACGCTGGACGCTGTTCGTGGCCGACGCGCTGTTCGGGATGAAGCGCGGCTGGCGTCGCGAGTTCTTGAGCGAGCTGGCGCGCCGGCCGCTGCGCGCGCGCAAGGTGTGGCTCCTGATCCGGCTCGACTTGATCGAAGAAGAGGACTTCGCGCTGATGGCCCGCGCCAACGTGGGCCCGGGCTTCGGGCTCGAGTCGGGCGACCTCGGGCAGCTCAAGCGCATTCGCAAGGCGGGCAAGCTCGAGGGCTACCTGGAGAAGATGCTGACCGTGGCCGACTGGGCCAGAAATCACGAGGTGGCGTTCGGCGCGAACATCATCGTGGGCCACCCGGGCGAGACCGAACAGAGCCTGCGCCAGAGCGCCCGGTTCATGCAGCGGCTGTTCGTGGACCACCCGCGCGGGACCCACGGCTTCCTGTCCGTCGACCCGTTCCGGCTCTACCCGGGCTCGCCCATCGCCGAAGAGCGCGCGCGCTGGGAGAGCGAAACGGGGATGAAGGTCCACCGCTATCCCTGGTGGCAAGACGGCGACCAAGACTTCTTGGCCGAGTGGATCGACCCCAGCGCCGAGCTCGATTTCCGCACCGCCGAACGGCTGCGCATCGAGCTATTCGCGCCAATCCTGACCGCCATCTCTCAGCGCTTCGCGTACACCGGGCCCGCGCGCGACTACTACATGCGCGCGGTGCGCGAGCAGATCGACCTGATCACGCCCCGCCGGCGTCTGCGCACCCTGGGCCTCTATCACCTGTGGCGCGGGCTGAGTGGCCAGGTGCCGCCGGGCGAGCGCGCTGCCGAGCTCGCCCACGACACCGAGCTCGGCAGCGTCGCGGCTGCGGCCCGCTCGGGCACACTCGAGAAGAAGGGCATTGCCGCCGACGACGCGGTGACGCGGGCCCTCGCTTCGGTGCCCCGCGAGCGCTTCGTCCCGAGCGAGAGCATCGCCGAGTCGGCCGACGATCGCGCGCTTTCCCTCAGCGACGACGGCGGCTCGACGATCTCCGCGCTGCACGCCTACGCCATCGCGTTTCGTGCCCTGGGCCTCGCCGCCGGGGACCATTTCGTCGATCTCGGCGGCGGCTCGGGGTACGGCGCCGCGCTGGCCTGCCAGATCGTCGGCACGAGCGGCAGTGTGCTCACCCTCGAGCTGGACGCCGTTCTGGCAGCCCAGGCTCGGGACCACCTGGCGTGCCATCCGCAAGCGCGCGTGCTGCAGGCCAGCGCTCACGCGGTCGAGGCCTGGCGGGGCGCTAGCCGGATCTACGCGGGCTTTGCCGTCGAGCGCATGCCCCAGGCCTGGCTCGACGCGCTGCCCGAGGGCGGCGTGCTGGTGGCACCGGTGGGCACCGCAACGGATCAGCGGCTGATGCGTTACCAGCGCCACGCCGATCGCATCGAGAGCGAAGCGCTGGGGGCAGTGCGCTACGTCCCCGATCGGGCTTCGCCCGCGGCGATCAGCGAGTGAACGCGCGCCCGCTCGTCGGCGCTCAGCGTTTCGTCACCCGTGGCCGGCGCGTTGTCGCCGAAGTGAGCCAGCCAGCGTCGGTGCGCCGGGCACTCGCCCGCACGCTCGGCGCGTGCGGCCAAGAGCACCACCGCCATCTGCTCCACGCGCCGCTCGGCGATCCCCGGCCACGCGCCCACCTCGCGCACGGTCGCCTCGTGGGCCGCCTGCCAGGCCACGTGCTCGGGGCTCGGACCGCGCTCGGCGTCGGGCACGCCCACCCAGATCCGGTTGCCCCTCACCCGCCCGCGCAGGCGCAAGGGGCGGAGCAGCGCGATGGTGCAGCGCGCAAGCTCGGGCGCGGCGCGAGCGACCGTCTCGAGCGCCGCCTCGACCGAAGCGTGGTCCACGGCGGGCTCTGGCAACCGCCGGAAGAACGGGGTCTCGAGCTCCGCGGCCAGCCGCAAGAGCTCCGCTGCGTGCCCCGCGCGCACCAGCGGCGCCAAGAGCTCGGGTGCGTCCACGTCGCTAGCCCCGAGCTCCTCGAGGGGGCGGGCGGCGCACGCGCTGGCCCGCTCCAGATCGCGAAACAGCCAGGCGACGAGCTGAGCACCCGCCAGCGCCGCATGGTCCGGCGCCAGCACACCAAGCGCCACGGCGTCCTCGGCAAGGGTCCGCGCCGACGCCGGCCCGAGCTGTCGTTCGGCCAGAGACACCCAGATCGGATCGTAGAGCGACGCCGGCGCGTCGACCCGGACGTGGGCCAGCACGTGGAACACCAGCTCGGCGTAAGCGGGCGACTCACGGAGCACGCGCATGGGTCGGAACTAGCACGGGAGCAAGCGACCATGATCTCGATCACTCACCTCGCAGCAGAAAAAGTCAAAGAAATCGCGGACGCAGAGGGCTTGGCCGGTCAGGGCCTGAGGCTCCGCGTCATCGGCGGGGGATGCGCCGGCTTCCAGTACGACCTCTACTTCGAGGACAAGCCGACCGACATGGACGAGCAGTTCGAGTCCAACGGCGTGCTGCTGTTCGTCGATCCGCTGAGCTACCAGTACCTGGACGGGACCGAGATCGACTACGTCGATGGCGTCCACGGCGCCGGCTTCAAGTTCGGAAACCCGAACGTGACCGGCTCGTGCGGCTGCGGTTCGTCGTTCAACGTCTGAGAGCGAGCCTGCGGCGGCAGTCCGCCCGGGGATCCGGCGGCCGCTTGGGCGGCGCCGTTCTGTCCCGGCCACGTCCAGTGCGACCGGTCCGAGGGCGTCCGCCCTTTGACCGGTCGTCTGCCATTTCTGCCCGGGCATCCAGGCCGGTAACCCCGCTGGGAATTGCCCCGTAGTTCCGCACGACCGCCGGGAATGTTCGACCCGGTTCTTCGTTGACAGAAAGTAACGTTACGTGATGTTATTCCCTGGACGACGGCACCTCTGACCGGGACCAGCCCTCGACGGGACCTAGACAGAACCTGAGCAATTACGAGGACCCATGGCTCGCGAAATCGACTCCTCTCTCTCGCGCTACATCACCCTGGTGCACCAGTACCCGAAGCTCGATCGCGAGCGCGAGGTGGCGCTGGCCCAGCGCTGGGCGAAGAGCGGCGACCCCCGGGCAGCCGACGAGCTGATCCGGTCGCACCTCCGCTACGTGGTCGCCATCGCGCTCAAGTACCGCCGCTATGGCGTGCCGCTCTCCGAGCTGATCGCCGAGGGCAACTTCGGCCTGGTCCACGCGCTGAAGAAGTTCGAGGCCAAGCGCGGCAACCGTTTCGTGACCTACGCCGCCTACTGGATCCGCGCCTACGTGCTCGGCTACGTGATTCGCTCGTGGAGCCTGGTGGGGGTCGGATCGGGCGCGCTGCGCTCGAAGCTGTTCTTCAAGCTGCGCCGCGAACGGACCCGCATCCTCAACCTGGTGGGTGACAGCGAGCGCGCCGACGAGGTGCTGGCCGAGAAGTTCGGCGTGTCGACCACCCAGATCGCGTCGATGGTGCGCCGGCTCGAGACCCGGGACCTGTCCCTGGACGGCAAGGTGTTCGATGACTCGGCCACCACCATGATGGACACGTTGGTGGCTTCCGACCTGGACCAAGAGACGTCGCTGGCGGCCGACGAGAACCGCGACGAGGTGAAGGTCGCGGTGAAGCGCGCGATCTGCGAGCTCGACGCCCGCGAGCGTTACATCGTCGAAAAGCGGATGATGGCCGACGCCGAAGACGAGCTTTCGCTCGCCGAGATCGGTCGCCGCCTCGGGGTGTCGCGCGAGCGCGCGCGGCAACTGGAAGAGCGCGCCAAGAAGAAGCTGCGCCTGCGCATCGCCGAGATCTCTCGCGAAGCCGGCTCACGCCTCGATCTCGAGAACGCCGCCGCCGCCTGAGCTCGGCAGAAAATCGCACGTCGGCGGTTGCCCGCCGACGTGGCCAGAGTGCTTCGTAAGCCGGGTTCTGTCTGCCGGCGAAGTCGCCTTCGCGCGGCGTGACGATCATTCCTCTGGGACCCGCGTCACCGCGGGCCTCGAGCAGCCTACCCCGGGGCTCGGGCGGGCAGCCCTCGAACGCCCCTGTACATGGCCTTGCTCCGGATGGGGTTTGCCGTGCCGCCACCGTCACCGGCAGCGCGGTGGGCTCTTACCCCACCGTTTCACCCTTACCCGGCATTGCCGGGCGGTTTCACGTTTTCTGTGGCACTTTCCTCGAGGTCACCCTCACCGGGCGTTACCCGGCATCCTGCCCTGCGGAGCCCGGACTTTCCTCCCGGGCCGAAGCCCGAGCGACCGTCTGACTCACTCTGACCCGCGGGCATGTAGCACACACGCCGCGCGCTGTCGCGAGCCGAACGCCATCGAGGTGCCCTCGCATTCGCGCGGCTATTGCCGAGAACGAACGCGCGGGCTCATTGCGCCGCGAAGACGAACGGCACGTTCACCGTCGTCGAGCCGCTCGAGCTCGCGAACTGCCAGCCCTTCACCCGCGCTGCGATGCAGCTGGCGAGCCCGGGATAGCCCTTGGGGTCGCCGCTGGTGCTGACGCTCTGCACGCTGCCGCTCGGGCTCACCACGATGGCCACGTTCACCCGGGCAGAGGTGGGCGCGTCCTTCGACCGCGCGTCGAGCGCGGGCTGCCAGCAGCTGCGCTTCACGCTGCCGGTGTACTTGCCGACCGTCTTCTGGATCTCCCCCGAGTCGAGCGGTTGTCCGCCCGTGCTGCCGGGATTCGAGCTGGTGCCCGGCCCCGAAGTGGGACCGCCGCCCTGCAGACCCGAGAGCCCGGACAGGCCGGTGATGGGTTTCTCTTCCGGCTTCTCTCCGCCGGCCTTGCCGGCGACCGCCACGGTGCCGCCCGGGCGCGTGGGCTTGCCTGCGCCCGCGTCCACGTCGACGACCACCTCACCGATCGCGCCCCCGCCCGCGCTGTTCACCGCGGGGGCCTCGCCGGCCTTGGCCGGGACCTCCACGTACTTCACGACCGGCTCGGGCGGCTTGCGGCTGAACATGACGAAGCCGATGGTCAGCCCCAGGAGCAGCGCCACGCCGACCGCCACCCAGGCGAACATCCCGCTGCCGCTTCGCCGACGCGACAGCACGACCTCTTCCATCTCGACCTCGGGCGCCCCACCCGAAGGTGCGGTGACCAGGCCGAGGGGGGTCTGACCGGTGCCGAGGGTGCTGGCCGCGAACGCCTCGGGCACCGGCTGCGACGGGCGCAGCATTTCCTGGAATGGGTCCTGGGCCACGACCGGCGTGCCCCCGGGCACCGCAAACGGATCGTAGACCTCGGGGCGAGGCGCCTGCGGCGGTGTGGCCGCTTGCAGCGATGCCGCGGCACTGAGCGGGTTGATCGAGGCGCGCGCGCTCGACAGGCCCTCTTCCACGATCGCCACCAGCTCGGGGAAGTTCGAGAGCGGCAGCCATTGCTCGAAGCCCTCGCGCCACACCAGGGACTCGTTCGAGATCGAACCCGACGTCGCCTTGGATCGCAGCTCGCTCAGGCGAATCGGGCCGACGGGGACGCCGTTGATGCCGACGTACCATTCGTCGGTGACCGCCAGCGACGCGGCCAGCGTGCTCGACTCGGGACCCGCCACGCTCTCGGCGAACGCCGACGAGAGGGCGCCGGCGCCGGCGATCACCGTGCGCTCGTCGTCGTCGCGATGCACGGTGGGCGGCTCGACCCGGAACGCATGATGCGAAGACGACCCGTTACCGTTCTTGGGCGAGTGCGCGGGCGCGGTGGGGCGCGCGGGGGTCACGGCGCTGGTGGCAGCACCCGCGGCGCCGAGACGGGCCGGCGGGGCGACCGGTGCCGCACCTGGGCGCCCTGCGGGGCGCGGCGGTGGACGCGGGGGCGGGCCGGGCTGCGAAATGCGCGCGCCAGGCTCACGCCAACCCGGAGACGGCTCGGGCACCTCGGCCTCCGGGGGCGGCGGCATGCTCGACAGGTTCCGCGAGACGGAGCCGTCGGTGACCGCCTTGGCGATACTGATGAGGTACCCACACTTGCGGCACTTCATCCGCACCGATCGGCCGGCGACCTTGTCGTCGCCGATCTGGTACTTCGCCTTGCAGGACGGGCAGAGGAACTTCATGGGGGGCCGCCGACCGGCCTCAGGTGGTGGACAGGATAGCGCGGGGCTCCTTGGGGCGCGAAAGCCCTTTTACAACAGATTGAGCAGGTGCTCCTTGATGGTCATCCGGGTGGGCTCGTCCGGAGCCAACTTCAGGGCCCGTTCCCACATTTCCGCGGCTTTGTTCCGAAAGCCGGCCTTCTGGTAGAGGATTGCCAGGTTCTTGACGGCCGGAAAGTGGCTCGCGTTGATGTCCACCGCCGTCTCGAGCTCGCCGATGGCCTCGTAGACCTGGCCCTGCTTCCCGAAGAGCAGGCCCAGGTGGAAGTGCAGCCGATACGCCAGCGGGTCGATGGCGATGCCCTGGCGCAGGTGCTCGATGGCGACCTCGACCTGGCCTGCTTGGTAGGCCTGGACGCCCGCCTCGAGGTGCCGCTCGGCTTCGGCCGAGGCGTGCTCGCGGGTGTCGAGCCGGGCCGGCGCGCTCTGGGCCAGCGCGACCTCGACCGCCCGAAGCACGTCGGCGATGCGAAAGGGCTTCTCGAGATAGAAGTCGACCCCGCAGCTCTGCTTGAGGTCTTCGGCATAGCGCCAGCCGCGGTACACCGCGCTCACCATGATGATCGGGATGTGCCCGTAGCGCGCGCTGCCCTTGATGCGGCGAGCGATGTCGAAACCGTGCACCTCGGGCAGCATCGCATCGAGCACGATCAGGTCGGGCGCTTGCTCTTTGACCATGCGAAGCGCAAGCAGTCCCCGATCGGCCTCGAGCACGCGATAGCCGTTGCTGCCGAGCAGCCGCTTGAGCATCTTGCGGATGTCGGCCTCGTCGTCGACCACCAGCACGGTCTTCGCGCCGGCCGGGGCCAGCGCCGGCGACGAGTCTTCGGCTTCGCGCGGGAGCATGGCCATCACGCTCAGATCCGGCGACGTCTCGCCGAAGCCACCGACCTCGACGTCGTCGCCCTGCGAGATGCGCCCCACCTGATCGTCCACCACCACGCCGGGCGCGGTGAGCGGCGAGAACGTCTCGTCGGGGGGCGGAATGCTGGCGGCCGCCGGCGGGATGCTGCCGGCCTGCGCGGCGTCCTCGATGCCGTACTTCTTGAGGACCTCCGCCGGGCAGCGCGGCCCGATGTAGAACGCCTCGCCGGCTGCCTTCTTGGTGTAGGCGTCGAAAATCGCCTTGGCGAGCGCATTCTCGAGGGCGACGTAGGGGTAGGCCTTCTTCCCGGTGACGAACTCGAGCTCGTCGAGCACCGTGCGCTCGCGGGGGTTCGCCATGGCGATGAACAGCCGGTCCTCGCGGACGAGCACCGGCAAGATCAGGTGCTTTTCCGCGATCTCGCGCGGCAAGAGCTCGAGGTCTTCCAGGCGCAGGCAGATCTGCGCAAGGTCGATGCCAGGGATCCCCTGTTGCTCGCTCAGGGCCTTCAGCGCGGCGATGTCACTGATGGTGCCGGCCTCGGCCAGGCGGGACGCCAACCGACCGCCGCCTTCGTGCAGCGCCTTCTCGAGCTGGTCCGAGGTCAGCGCCCGCTGCTGGAGAAGGATTCGACCGATTTGCTTCTTGCCCTGGCTCATCGGCGACCCGGCATGCTCACATGATATGCCATCAAACCCGCGGGGAAGGTAACTTTACCGGGTTTGTGGGGTGCGAGGCGATGGTCCCGCGAGCCGAAACTCTGGCAGTGGCATCCGGGCCCGGCTAGCCTGCGTGGCGCGGGGCGGCAGAGCAGAGTGGCATCAGGCACGACCAGAGACGGAAACCCAAGCCCGGGGGAGAAGGCCTCACCCGAGCGCAGCTCTGCCCAGGTGGAAGAGCGCCCCGGGAAGATCCTGGTGGTGGACGACCAGCGCAACATGCGCACCACGCTGGCCATGATGCTGCGCGGGGGCGGCTACGCGGTCGACGAGGCCAGCGACGGCGCCCAGGGGCGCGAGCTCGGCTCGACCGGCGCCTACGACGTGGTCATCACCGATCTGCGCATGGGCGAGGTCGACGGCATCGAGGTCTTGCGCTCGATCAAGGAAGCGCAGCCGATGACCGAGGTGATCGTGATGACCGCCTACGGCACAATCGAGAGCGCGGTCGAAGCCATGCGCCTGGGGGCCTTCGACTACATCCAGAAGCCCTTTGGCGAGCAAGAGCTGATCGTCAAGGTCTCGAAAGCGCTGGAGAGCCGGCGGCTGCACGGCCAGGTCCAGATGTTCGCGCAAGAGTTCCGCGAGCGTTACCACTTCGAGGCCATCATCGGGCGCTCGCAGGCCATCCGCGACGTGCTGACGCGCGTGACCAAGATCGCCCCGACCGACGCCATCGTGCTGATCACCGGCGAGAGCGGCACGGGCAAAGAGCTGGTGGCGCGCGCCGTCCACGCCAACAGCAAGCGCGCCGACCTGCCGTTCGTCACCATCAACTGCGCGGCCATCACCGAGACGCTGCTCGAGAGCGAGCTGTTCGGTCACGCGCGCGGTGCGTTCACCGGCGCGGCCAACGCGCGCAAGGGGCTGTTTGAAGAGGCCGACGGCGGCACGTTCTTCTTCGACGAGATCGCCGAGACCACCCTGGCCTTTCAGGCCAAGCTGCTGCGGGCGCTGCAAGAAGGGGAAATCCGGCGAATCGGCGAGAACCGTCCGATCAAGGTCGACTTGCGGGTGATCGCCGCGACCAACATCGATCTCTCCACCGCGGTCGAAGAGCGTCGCTTCCGCCAGGACCTCTACTATCGGCTCAACGTGGCGCGCTTCATCTTGCCCCCGCTGCGCAGCCGGCGCGAAGACATCCCGCTCTTGGTCGAGTTCTTCCTGGACAAGTACACCCGGAAGATGAACAAGCGCGCGCAGCTGGGCGAAAGCGTGATGGACCAGCTCTTGATGTACGACTACCCCGGCAACGTGCGCGAGCTCGAGAACATGGTGGAGCAGGCGGTGGCCCTGGCCTCGGGCGGCATCATCACCGTGGACGACATCTTGCCCGAAGCCCCGAAGAAGTCCGCGCGGGCCACCGGGCGGACGCTGGCCGACATCGTGGACGAGGCCGAGCGCGAAGCCGTGCTCGAGGCGCTGCGCTCCACCGACGGCAGCCGCGAGCGAGCCGCCGTCACGCTCGACATCAGCCCCACCACGCTGTGGCGCAAGATGACCCGGCTCGGCATCACCTACGACCCCAAGTGAGCGTCGCCACGTTCTGACCGAGGCCCGTGCGCACCGCGCTGTTCGACTACGACCTGCCGTCCGAGCTCATCGCCCGTCTGCCCCCCGCCGAGCGCGATGGCGGGCGCCTGCTCGTGCTCGGCCCGACCCTCGAGCACCGCCGCATCCCCGACCTGCCGGCGCTGATCGGCCGGTGCGCCCTGGTGGTGCTCAACGACACGCGCGTCTTCCGCGCCCGCCTCCTCGGCCAGCGCCCGGGCGGCGGCGCCGCCGAGCTCTTGCTCTTGCGCCGCCTCGGTGGGTCGGGCCCGCGCGAGCGCTGGCTCTCGCTGGGCAAGCCCGCCAAGCGCCTGAAGCTCGGGATGCGCCTGGGCTTCGAAGGGCTCGAGGCCGAAGTCGTCGGGCGCACGGCGGAAGGCGAGCTCGAGCTCGAGCTCTCGGCTCCCCGGTCGGTCGAGGCCAGCCTCGAGCAGGTGGGCCGGGTACCGATCCCGCCCTACATGGAGCGCGACGACGAGCCGCTCGACGCGGCTCGCTACCAGACGGTGTTCGCCCAGCGCACGGGGTCGGTGGCCGCGCCCACCGCGGGTCTGCACCTCACCGCCGAGCTCATCGCAGAGCTCCGCGCCGGCGGGGTCGAGGTCGCTCGCACCACGCTCCACGTGGGCCCGGGGACGTTCAAACCCGTCACCGCCGACGATCTGGATCTGCACGCGATGCACAGCGAAGCGTTCGAGGTCGACGCCGCGCTGGTCGACGCGGTGGCCCGGGCGCGTGCGCGGGGTGCACCGGTGGTCGCCATCGGCACCACGGTGGTGCGCGCCTTGGAGAGCGCGCGGGACGACGCGCGGCCCGGCCACGTCCGCGCGCTCTCGGGCGACACGCGCCTGCTGATTCAGCCGGGATATCGCTTCGGCGTGGTGGACGCGCTGCTCACGAACTTCCACCTGCCGAAGAGCACCCTGCTCGCGCTGGTGGCGGCCTTCGCCGGGCTCGACGCGGTCCAGGCCGCGTACCGGACCGCGATCTCGCACCGCTACCGCTTCTTGTCGTACGGTGACGCGATGTGGATCCCCCAGCGGGCCCAGCCATGAGCGCGCCGATTCGCTTCGAGCTTGCGGCGACCGACGGAGACGCCCGCGCCGGGACCCTTCACACCCGCCACGGCGAGGTGCCGACGCCGGCCTTCATGCCCGTGGGCACGCAGGCGACGGTCAAGTCGCTGTCGCCCGACGAGGTCGCCGCCGCCGGTGCGCGCATGACCATCATGAACACCTACCACCTCTGGCTCCGACCGGGGCCCGAGGTGGTGGCGGCCCACGGCGGGCTGCACGGCTTTGCACGCTGGCCGCACGCCATTGCCACCGACTCGGGTGGGTTTCAGGCGTTCTCGCTGGCGGCGCGCTGCAAGCTGAGCGAAGACGGCTTCGAGTTCTCGTCGCACCTCGACGGCGCGCGCAAGCTGCTCTCGCCGGAAGAGAGCATGCGCGTGCAGGGGCTGCTCGGCTCGGACATCGCGATGCAGCTGGACGTCTGCCCGGCGGGTGGCTCGCCGCGCCCCGAGCTCTCGGCCGCGGTGGAGCGCACCACCCGTTGGGCCGAGCGCTGTCTGGCGGCACGGTCCCCCGGGCAGGCGGTGTTCGGCATCATCCAAGGCAGCACCGACGTCGAGTTGCGGCTGCAGCATGCCGAAGCGCTGGCGCAGCTTCCACTCGACGGCCTGGCACTGGGCGGGTTCAGCGTCGGCGAGCCGCCGCCCGAGATGCACCGGGCGCTGGTGCAGATCGCCCCCCGGCTCGACCCGCTGCGCCCCCACTACCTGATGGGGGTCGGCACACCGCTCGACCTGATCGTGGCCATCGGCGCCGGCGTCGACCTCTTCGACTGCGTGATGCCGACCCGCAACGCCCGCAACGGGCAGGCGTTCGTGCCCGGGGGCAAGGTGATCGTCAAGCACGCGAAGTACCGCATGGACACCCGCCCGATCGACGACACCTGCGAGTGCCCGGCGTGCCGCGGTGGCTACAGCCGGGCCTATCTCCGGCATCTGTACCTCGCGGGCGAGATCTTGGTGCACCGCTTGCTCACGCTGCACAACTTGTACTTCTACCAGCGCCTCGTGGCGGACGCG
Source organism: Polyangiaceae bacterium (assembly GCA_023150915.1). Lineage (GTDB taxonomy): Bacteria > Myxococcota_A > Polyangia > Polyangiales > Polyangiaceae > JADJKB01. Next base: position 12,463 of record JAKLKA010000121.1, on the reverse strand, counting down.
CGGCGCGCGATCGTCGAGGGCCGGTTCCAGTCGTTCGCCGCGCCCTGGCTGGCGCCCCCGGCGCAGGCCGCCGAAGAGTGAGCGCTCAGAACTGGCCGGCGCCCACCACGAACCCGCCGCCGGGCAGCGGCGCGACGCCCACCCGCGGCGCCGTGGCGCTCTGCTTGTCGGCGGGCACCTTGCGGCCCAGATCCTTGATCAGCAAGAACGTGCCCACCCCCGCCGAGACACCGGCCACGCCGATCGCGATGTTGGTGTAGAGCTTGTTCTGGTTGAACCGGTCGTAGTCTTCGCGGTTCGGGCGCTCGTTGTACTTCTTCTCGGCGTCGTTGACCGCCAGCCCGAAGTACACCGCGCCGCCCGCTGCCACGGCAGTGAGCCCGAACAGGATCAACGTCGGAGCGCGCACGCCGCCTTTCTTGGTGGGGCCCGGATCGGCCGCCGGCTCGCCGGGTTCCGCTCCCTCGGTCGGCGGCGGCGCCGCCGGCTCGGCAGAATCTGCCTTCGGCAAGAGCGACGCGAGGGCCACCGTGCGCGACGCACCGGCAGCGAGCTCGACCTTTCGTTCCTTCGCGCCGTCCACGTCGACCAACGCGACCACGTGCTCCCCCGGAGCCACATAGACCCGGTCCCCGCCCACGAACTCGTCCTGGTCCACGCGCGCGCGCTGGCTGGCCTCGCCCTGGAGCTCGATCACCGCCAGCTGCGGGGTGAGCCGTGCCAGGCGCTCGGTCGCGTCGGCGCGATCTTGCTCGCCCGACTGCTCGAGCTTCATCACGCGCTGGAAGGTGCGCGCCGCCAGCGCAACGTCACCCGACTTTTCCCAGGCGTCGCCGGCGTTGATCAGCGCGAAGGGATGCGGCTTGAGACGAAACGCCTCTTCGAACGCCTTGGCTGCCTCGACGAAGCGCTTCTCTTTGAACGCCTTCTGCCCGGCGTTGAAGAAGCGTCGCGCCTCGTCCTTTCCGCCCTTGTCGGCGTGGGCCGCGGGGGCCACCAAAAGGGCAAAGAGCAGAGCAGCCGCGAGCTGGCGGAAGATGCGCGTCACTCGTAGGGGTTCTTCCGGGGCGGCGCCGCGGTGGTCTCCGGGGCGGGCGGCTTGGGTTTCGGAAGCTGGAATTGAGGCCGCGGGCCGCCCACCGGGGGCTTGGCGGCGGGCGGGGCGGCGCTCAGCGCGTCGACGGGAACGGGCGGCGGAGTCGCCTCGTCGGGCTTGGCCTCTGCCGAGGGCACCACGGGCTTCGGCCCGGGCTCGGCCGGTGCGGGCACCACGCCCGGAGGCGCCTGCACGTTCACCACGGTGGTCTTGCGGTGCGGGCCATAGATCAAGAACAGCACCGCAGCCAACGCCGCAGCCAGCCCCAAGACGCCGATCACCAGGCCGAGCGTGCCACCGCGCTTCACCACCACCGTCGCGCCGGTGTGGGTCCCCGGCGGGTACATCACGTGCGAGACGGCGCTCGGGCTCGATGCGTCGTGCGGCAGCGGCGGCTCGAGCGTCGGCCGCGGGTTGGACGGATTGCTGGGCGCCGAAGGCCGCTCGACCAAGCTGATCGCGCTGATGCCGCTGCCCGTGCCGCTGGTGACGGCGCTGATGCCGGTCACACTGGCGTGCTCGGGACTGGACGAGAACGGCACCTCGGTCACCGGCGGGGGGGCGAACCCGGGCGGCGCGTCCAGTTGCTTGAGCACCGTGCGGATCGCCTTGCGCCGCTGCTCGATCCGTTCGCCCAGCACCTTCTTGAGCAGGTTCGCGATGCCCGCGCGGGGGACCACGACGCGCTCGGCCTTCAGGTAGCCGTCGAGCGCCTGCTGGAACTCGGCCGCGGTCTGGTAGCGCTTGCCCAGGTCGCGCTGCAGCGCCTTCAGCACGATTTCTTCGAGCGCGGCGGGGTAGCTGGGGTCGATGGTGCTGGGCCGCGGGATCTTGCCCGAGACCACCATGTGCAGCGTCTCGGCGTCGTGCTGCCCGCGGAACAGCCGCCGACCGGTGGTCAGCTCGAACAACACGATGCCCAGGGCAAACACGTCGCTCCGACGGTCGACCTTCTTGGCCATCGCCTGCTCCGGCGACATGTAGCCAAACTTGCCCTTGAGCTGGCCCGCGCTGGTCACCTCGGACAGGCGCCCCATCGCCTTGGCCACCCCGAAGTCGACCAGCTTCACCGCCCCGTCGACGCCAATCAGGATGTTGTGCGGCGACACGTCGCGATGCACGACGTTCATCGGGCCGCCCTTGTCGTCTTTGAGCTCGTGGGCCGCGTGCAGCCCGGCGGCGGCGTCGGCGATGATGCGCACGGCCATCTCGGGCGGAATCGGCCGGCGCTTGCCGGCTTCGGCGATGATCGCGTGGAGCGAGTCGCCCTCGATCCACTCCATGGCGATGAACCCGACGCCGTCTTGCTCCGACGACTCGAACACGTCGACGACGTTGGGATGGCGGATCATTCGGATGATCCGCCCTTCGTCCACGAACATCTTCGAGAACTCTTGGTCGGCGGCCAGATCGGGCAAGATCGCCTTCACCGCCACCAGGCGCTGGTCCGAGGGACTTTCGGCTTGCTCGCGCGCCACCCAGACCGTTGCCATCCCGCCGCGCCCGATGCGAAGCAGCAGTTGATACTTCCCCAGGCGCGCGCCGCGCTGGAGGTCTTCGGACATCGGCTTCAAGGGTTCGGCGGACGGCAACATTCGCTCCGGAGGCTCCCCTTCGGACACGCACGGATTTGGAGCTTGGGACCTTTCGACAAGTCTAGCTGATTTCAACCTTTTGGGCTTTCTTTCGCACGTGTGCACCCCTGCCCTACCGTTGCCCACTCGGGGCCGGCGGTGGTAAGGCCGCGGCGCCATGCCGCACCTCAAAGAGCTTGCCCAGGACAGCGCGAAGCGCTCCCAGGTCATCGACGACGCCTGCCGGGTCCTGGATCTGGAGGTCGCCGACAAGTCCGGCCTGTCCGGGATGGCCATCAAGGCCGGGTACAAGCTGGTGCAGGGGGTGAAGCCCGGCTTCGTTCGGCAGGCGGTGGACGATCTGCTGGACGACTTCCTCGACGCCCTCGACCCCATCTACCAAGAGGCCGTTTCTTCAGGGAAGAAGCCCGGCGACTACCTCAAGAGCCGGTCGGGCCAGGTGGCTGACTCACTCTTGTCCATCACCGACCGCCGCGCCGAAAAGGCACAGCGCGCCGCCATCCGGGGCATGTACGACAAGCTGCGACCGACCGCGAAGAAGCACGTCGAGGCCGCCGCGCCCCGCCTGGCCGACCTGCTCGAGAAGCACGCCCCGGCGAGCTGATCGCAGCCCGACTCGTCGCGTCACTTGACAACCTCGCTGCGTCGGAGCAAGTGACGCCGGTGTCAGTTGCTGGCTGGCGCGTCGATCCGCGCCGTCCGAGCGACGTCACTTGGAGCGCGCCTCTCGGGTCGCGCGCAGGAGAAAGCGAGTACGAGCAGGATGGCACAACAGGCACAACCGGCGACGGTGGGCACCGCCGAAGGCAAGGTCAAGACGCTGCGCGGTGCAGTGGTTCGCTTCGCCGGGGACTCGGGCGACGGCATGCAGGTGACGGGTACCCAGTTCACCGCGGCCACGGCGCTGGCCGGCAACGACCTGGCGACGTTCCCGGACTACCCCGCCGAGATCCGCGCGCCTGCTGGCACCACCTATGGCGTGTCGGGCTTCCAGATCAACTTCTCCGCAACCGACGTGTTCACCCCGGGTGACGCGCCGGACGTGCTGGTGGCCATGAACCCGGCCGCGCTCAAGACCAACATCAAGGATCTGAAACGTGGCGGCCTGTTGATCGTCAACACCGGTGCGTTCACCCAGCAGAACCTGAAGAAGGCCGGTTACGAGAACAACCCCCTCGAGACCGACGTGGTCGATGGTTACAACCTGCTCGCGATCGACATCACCAAGAACACGCTGTCGGCGGTCAAAGAGACCGGCATCAGCACCAAAGAGGCGAATCGCTGCAAGAACTTCTGGACCTTGGGTCTGATGTTCTGGATCTACGGTCGCGAGCTCGAGTCCACCATCCAGTGGATCGAGTCGAAGTTCGGCAAAGAGCCGCTGGTGGCCCAGGCCAACGTGCTGGCGCTGAAGGGCGGCTGGGCCTACGGCGAGACGGCCGAGATTTCCCACTACCGCTACGAGGTTCCGGCGGCGCCGGTCGCCAAGGGCACGTACCGCAACATCGGCGGCAACCAGGCCACGGCGCTGGGCATCGCGGCGGCCGCCCAGCTCTCGGGGGTCGAGGTGGTGTTCGGCGCGTACCCGATCACCCCGGCCAGCGACATCCTCCACGACCTGTCGCGCTTCAAGGCCTACGGCGTGACCACCGTGCAGATGGAGGACGAGATCGCGGCGATCTGCGTGTCGATCGGCGCGGCCTACTCCGGCAAGCTCGGGATCACCGCCTCCAGCGGCCCCGGCATTGCGCTCAAGACCGAGGCCATGGGCCTGGCCATCGCCACCGAGCTACCGCTGGTGATCATCAACGTCCAGCGCGGCGGCCCCAGCACGGGCCTGCCGACCAAGACCGAGCAGGCCGACTTGCTGCAGGCCGTCTACGGCCGCAACGGCGAGGCGCCGCTGGCGGTGTTCGCTGCGGCGTCGCCCGGCGACTGCTTCTACATGACGCTCGAAGCGGTGCGCCTCGCGGTCAAGTACATGACCCCGGTGATGCTCTTGACCGACGGCTACCTGGCGAACGGCGCCGAGCCCTGGCGCGTCCCGAACGTGGCCGACCTGCCCAAGATCGACGTCACCTTCCGCACCGATCCGGCAGGCTTCCACCCCTTCTTGCGGGACCCGGCCACCCTGGCGCGCCCCTGGGCCGTCCCGGGCACGCCCGGCTTGCTCCATCGCATCGGCGGCATCGAGCGCGACTACAACTCGGGCAACATCTCGTACGACCCGGACAACCACGAGAAGATGAGCAAGACCCGGGCTGCCAAGATCGCCGGCATGGTGCGCGACGTCCCGGACCAGAAGATCGAGGTCGGCACCGACAGCGGCAAGCTGCTGGTGCTGGGTTGGGGCTCCACCTACGGCGCCATCCGCGAAGCGGTGCAACGCAGCCGCGATCGCGGGCTCGACGTCTCGCACGCCCAGGTGCGCTACCTGAACCCGTTCCCGAAGAACCTGGGCGACCTGCTGAAGCGCTTCGAGCGGGTGCTGGTCCCCGAGATGAACCTCGGCCAGTTGGTGAAGATCCTGCGCTCCGAGTATCTGGTGCCGGCCGAGAGCTTCACCAAGATCAAGGGCTTGCCGTTCAAGATCGACGAGATCGAAGAGAAGATCCGCCAGGTGATGGAGAGCTGACCATGTCGAACATCGTAGAGACCCAAAAGCTCACCAAGAAAGACTTCGAGTCGGATCAGGACGTCCGCTGGTGCCCTGGCTGCGGCGACTATTCGATCTTGGCCAACGTTCAGCGCGTCATGCCCGAGCTGGGCGTGCCCCACGAAAACGTGGTGTGGATCAGCGGCATCGGCTGCTCGAGCCGCTTCCCGTATTACATGAACACCTACGGGTTTCACACCATCCACGGCCGGGCGCCGGCCATCGCCATGGGCGTGAAGACCGCCAACCCCGAGCTGAGCGTCTGGGTGGTCACGGGCGACGGTGACGGCCTCTCGATCGGCGGCAACCACCTGATGCACGCGCTTCGCCGCAACATCGACATCAAGATCCTGATGTTCAACAACCGGATCTACGGCCTGACCAAGGGGCAGTACTCCCCCACGAGCGAGTTCGGCAAGCAGACCAAGAGCACCCCCACCGGCGCCCCCGACTATCCGGTGGACCCGGCGTCGTTCGCCATCGGCTGTTCGGCGACATTCGTGGCGCGTGCCGTGGACACCGACGCGAAGCTGCTCAACGACATCTTGCTGCGCGCGGCCAAGCACGACGGCACGTCGTTCACCGAGATCTACCAGAACTGCGTGGTGTTCAACGACGGCGCGTTCGACGCCTTCGCCGACAAGGCGCAGAAAGACGAGCACCAGCTTCGCGTGGTTCACGGCCAGCCGTTGATCTTCGGAGCTCAGAAGAACAAGGGCCTGCGCATCGACGCCCGCACCCTGGGGCTCGAGGTGGCGACCATCGGCGAGGGCGGCGTGACCGAGAAGGACATCTTGGTCCACGACGAGACCAACTCGACCTTGGCGTACATGCTGGCACGCATGCCGTTCCCCCAGTTCCCGGTCGCGGTGGGCGTGCTCTACTCGAAGGCGCGGCCGACCTACGACGCGACCGTGCGCGAGCAGGTTGCGGCGGCCAAGGCCAAGACCAAGCCGGATCTGCAGAAGCTGCTCTCGTCGGGCAACACCTGGCAGGTCTAGCCCGGGCGCGCTTCGCGCCGCCACCTTCGAACTTCTGACCATGGCGCCGTGGCGCCGTGGCGCCGTGGTGCACCGTCTGCGGTTCGCTTCTCTGCCGCCGGCTCGCGCGCGCTCACCCGCGTCGTCCCCGCCGCGGCTTGTCGTCACCCGCCTTCCGAGGCCTGAGCCCTTCGCGCTCCAAGATGGGCGAGAAGAAGTTGTCCTTCTTCACGTACGCATCCGGGCTGAAGGCAAACTTGTAGCTCGGGGCCGCACGCTGGCTGCAGTCCGTGCGCTCGCAGAAGCGACAGGTGACCCCCACCGGTACGCCGATGCGCGCCGCGCGCTCGGGGCTGAAGCGCGGTTGGTCGTCGGCATAGGCCAGGTGTTCGGCGTCGTCAGCGTGGGCACCGAGCCCGATCGAGTAGACCGTGCCCTTGACCAGTGAACCGCGCAGCGGTTGGCTGGTGATCTTGGCGAAGCAGAAATACGCCGCGCCGTCGGGCATGACGCTGAACTGCTTGGCGATCTGGCTGGGAGTGAGAAACGCCGTGTGCGCCACCCACTTCGGGCACGAGCCGAGCCCGATCGGGAACGTCAGGCCGGTGGCCGAGTAACGCTTCGAGATGTTGCCCGCGACGTCCACACGCATGAAGTGCATCGGCACGCCGCGGCGCCGCGGGTCACCCAGATTGGTCAAGCGGTGGGCCGCCGCCTCGTAGCTGGTCTCGAACAGGTCGGCGAGCCGCTCTACGTCGTAGCGGGTCGCCTGCGCGTCGCGGAAGAACTCGGCATAGGGCATGAGCAGAGCGCCGGCGAAGTAGTTCGCCAGGTGAACCTTGAGCAAGGTCCTGGACTCGCCGTGCCGGGCCCGGTGGGCCGCGAGAATGGCCTGAAAGACCCCGCGTTCGTCCAGCAGCTTCAGCCCCAGCACGTGGGCCAGATCGAACTTCCGGCGCGCCTCGCTGAGCGCGGGCGAGATCTCCAACGTGCCGCGCTCCGGGTCGTAGCGGCGCACCACGCCGCCGTCGCTCCGGGCGGTGCTGCCCTCGACGCTCACGCCGAGCCCCTCGAGGGCGGCCGCCAGTTGATCGCTCACGATCCGCCGGTCGAGGCGCAGGTCCCGCCGCAGCCCCTGGGCGGCTTCTTCGATGTCCGGATAGTAGTTCTTGCTGGCCTGCACGAAGTCCGCCACCTCGTCCAACGGCGAGTAGTCGAAACGCAGCGTGCCGTCGGTGATCTCGACGCTCGGGCGGCCAGAGAGCGAAGCACGTGCCTTGCGCCCGACCTCGGCCTGCGAAAGGTGCTGCAGCAGGTTGTCGAGCTGCGTGCGCGTGTTCTTGTAGAGGTTGAACAGCGCGGCAATGGTGTTCGCTGCGCGCGGCTCTGCTGCCAGGCTGCTCAGAGCGTCACGATCCAGATCGAGCGAGCGGAGCAGCGGCTCGTCCAAGAGCTGCGCCAGGCTGGCGTCGACCGGCTGCTCGCCCAAGCTCGAGATGAACGGTTCCGGATCGACCTCGAGCAGCTCGAGCGCGCGCCACAGCACCGGAAGCTGCACCGTGCGACGCCCGCTCTCGATCAGATTCAGGTAGGCCGCGCTGATGCCCAGCCGGCGGGCCAGCTCGGCCTGGGTCAGCCCGCGCTCTTGCCGCAGGCCGCGCAGGCGGCGACCGATGGTGGCGTTCAGCTCGACGGGGGGCGCCGGCATGCGTTGACAGCGAGTTTACAAGTCAACGAACTGGAAGCGGCTGTAAATGTTCGAAGCATCAATAAGCCGCATTAGTTCCTGGGGTTACGATTTGACAAGCCGCACCCCGGTACTTACAACACATCGCGTTAGCCGGGTTCTGTAAATCGGAGGCACCATGCACGAGATTCGGTCGGTCGCGATCGTGGGCTGTGGGCTGATGGGCACCGGGATCATCGAGGCCTGCGCGGTGGCGGGGCTCCGCACCGTCGGGGTCAAGGTGACCGGCGGCGACACCGTGGCGGTGAAGAACCGCCTCACCGCCTCGCTGAACAAGGCCGTCGACAGGGGCAAGCTCGGCGCCGACGCGCGAGATCGCGCGCTCGAGAACGTCACCCTCACCTCCGACCTGAGCGCGATCGCCGGCTGCGACCTGGTGATCGAGTCCGCCGCCGAGACCTTGCCGGCGAAGCACGACCTCTTGCGGCGCATCGCCGAGTGCGTCGATGAGCACACGGTGATCGCGAGCAACACGTCGTCGCTGCGGCTTTCCACGCTGGCCGAGGCCGTGCCCCACCCCAGCCGCTTTCTGGGGCTGCACTTCTTCAGCCCAGCCAACGTGATGAAGCTGGTCGAGATCGGCAGCATCGGGCCCACCGCACCCGACGTCGCCGCGCGGGTGCGCTCGTTCTGCCTGGCCATCGGCAAGTCGCCGGTCGAGCTGGGCGATCACCCGGGGTACGTGGTCAACCGCCTGTTGGTCCCCTACATCTTGCATGCCATCGAGACTCTGGAGCAGGGGGTCGCGGGCCCCGAGGCCATCGACACCGCGATGAAGCTCGGCTGCGGCCACCCCGTGGGGCCGCTCGGGCTGGCCGACTTGATCGGCCTGGACGTGGTGTTCGCCATGTCGCGCAGCCTGCAAGAAGAGCTTCGAGACTCGCGCTACCGCTGCCCACCCCTGTTGCGGCGGCTGGTGATGGCGGGGAGCCTGGGAAAGAAGACCGGCGTGGGCTTCTATCGCTACTCGGGCGACACCCCGAGCGCGAACCCCGCGCTCTTCGACTTCGCCCGGCCCAGCCTGCCGCCCATGGCGGTTCCGGCGGCCTGACCCGGGGCCTGCGGTTTTGCCTGGCCAAGCGCGAGGTTTCGGATTAATTGCCGCTCCGCCATGGGTACACCGCAAGATCCCCGCGCTCGCCACCGTCAGAAGAAGCGTCGCGCCAAGAAGAACACGGAGTGGGAGCTGAAGCGCGCGGCCGAGAACGCCGAGGCCGCCAAGCCCAAGACCCCGCCCAAGAAGACCACCTGATCAGCGCTGAGCGGCGACGCCGTCGAGCGCCTCGAACAGCGTCGCCCCGCGCGCGAGCTCGATTTCCAGCGCGCCCCGCACGGCTCGGACGCCACCGCGCGCCTCGATGCCGCGCTCGCCGTAGCGTTGAGCGAACAGGCGGGTCGCCCAGGCTGCGCTCTTGGCCAGCCGAACCGCGGGCAGCTGCCCGCCCTGAACCAAGGCGGCGAAGTGCGCGTCGAGCGCAGAGCGAAGTGCCTCGACCCCGGCGCCGGTGCTGGCGCTGGTGGAGAGCACCGGCGGCTGGTGCAACCCCCGGGCCTCGGCACCAAGCCGCAAAGCGCCCTGGAGCTCGGCCACCGCCCGTAGAGCCACCGCGCCCAGATCCGCCTTGTTGACCGCCACCACGTCCGGGATCTCGACGATGCCGGCCTTGATGAACTGCAGCACGTCGCCCGAAGCCGGCTGCACCACGAACAGCACGGTGTCGGCCACGTGCTCGATGTCCGTCTCGCTCTGTCCGACGCCGACGGTCTCGATCAGCACCACGTCGAACGCGGCGCTCAGCACCTCGACCACGGCGCCGGCGGCGCGGGCCAGCCCGCCCAGCTGGCCCCCGGACGCCATCGAACGCACGAACACCTCGCGGTCGTCGGGGTCGAGCTCGATGCGGGCGCGATCGCCCAGCAGCGCCCCGCCGCTGTGGGGGCTCGACGGATCGACGGCCAGCACCCCCACGCTGCGCCCGCCTGCGCGCCAGCTCCGAATCAGCGCCGACGCCAGCGTGCTCTTGCCCACGCCCGGCGGGCCGGTCACTCCCACCCGCTGGCAGCTGGCCCTCCGGCCGCTGCCGGCGAGCGCGTGTAACAGCTCGTTGGCCGCCGCCTCGGCCTCGGGGCGGCGGTCTTCCACCATCGAGATGGCCCGGGCCACGCTGGCCGGGTCGCGGGTCAGCACGCGGCTCGGATCCGCGGCCCGGCTCACGGCGCCGACCGCTCCACGATCTCGCACAGCTCGGTCAAGATCCGGGCAATCTGGAAATCTTTCGGGGTGTAGACCGCCGCGACCCCCAGCGCGCGCAGCGTGCCGCGATCGGCCTCGGGAATGATCCCGCCGACCACCACCGGGATCTTCACCTCGCGGGCAGCCAGCTCCGAGATGAAGTCGCGCGTGAGCTCGACGTGTGCGCCGGACAAGATGCTGAGCCCGACCACGTGCACGCTCTCGTCGGCGGCAGTCCGGGCCAGCTCGCGGGGCGTGAGGCGAATGCCTTCGTAGACCACCTCGAACCCCGCGTCGCGGGCGAAGAGCGCGATCTGCTCGGCGCCGTTCGAGTGACCGTCGAGGCCCGGCTTGCCCACCAAGAGCTTCGGGCGCCGCCCGATCTTCCGCTCGAGCTCGGCCACGCGCTCGCGCAGCGAAGCGAACCCGCCCGACAGCTCGGGCACGCGGGCGCCCGCGACGCCGGTGGGCGCACGATACTCGCCGAACACCTCGCGCAGGGCGCCCGCCCACTCGCCAGTGGTGACCTGGGCGCGCGCCGCGGCAATGCTGACCGGCACCAGGTTCTCGTGGCCCTGAGCGGCCGCGCGCAGGGCATCCAGCGCCCGCGCCACGCCGCCCGGGTCGCGCCCGCGGCGGAAGGCCGCCAGCCGCTCGATCTGCTCACGCTCGGCGGCCGGGTCGACCCGCAAGATGGCGTCCGCGGCGCCGCCGGCCATGAGCGGGCTCTCTGCCGTCTCGGTGAAGCGGTTCACGCCGACCACCACCTGCTCGCCGCTCTCGATGGCAGCGACGCGGCGGGCGCCGGACGCGACCAGTCGCTCTTTCACGTAGCCGCTCTCGACGGCGCTCATGGCGCCGCCCCGCTCGAGAACGCGCTCCACCTCGGCCCAGGCTGCCTCGCCGATCTCCCGTGTCTTGGCCGCCACCACCGGCGAGCCATCGAACAGGTCGCCGTACTCGAGCAGGTCGGTCTCATAGGCCAGGAGCTGCTGGGTGCGCAGCGACAGCTGCTGATCCCAGGGCCGCGGCAGGCCGAGTGCCTCGTTCCACGCCGGCAGCTGGATGGCCCGCGCCCGCGCGCCCTTGCTGAGTGTCACACCCAGCATCTCGAGGGCAATGCGCACCAGGTTGTTCTCGGGCTGCGCCTCGGTCAGCCCCAGCGAGTTGACCTGCACGCCATAGCGAAAGCGGCGCAGCTTCGGGTCGGCCACCCCGTAGCGCTCTTTGCCGATTCGGTCCCAGAGCTCGCCGAACGCACGCAGCTTGCACATCTCTTCCACGAAGCGCATGCCGGCGTTGACGAAGAACGAGAGCCGTCCGAACACCGTGGCGAATGCCTGGCCGTTCACTCCCCGTGCGCGCACCTCGTCGAGCACGGCGATGGCCGTGGCCAGGCTGTAGGCCACCTCTTGGGCGGGCGTCGCCCCGGCTTCTTGCAGGTGATAGCTGGAGATGTTGATGGGGTTCCACTCGGGCGCGTGCTCCACGGTGAACAAGATGGTGTCCACCGTCAGACGCAGACTGGGGCCCGGCGGGAACACATGGGTGCCGCGCGAGAGGTACTCTTTGACGATGTCGTTCTGCGTGGTGCCGCGCAGCGCCTTGGCCGGCACCCCCTGGCGTTCGGCCACCGCCACGTAGAGCGCAAGCAACCACGCCGCCGTCGCATTGATCGTCATCGAGGTGTTCATCCGGCCCAGATCGATGCCGGCGAACAACTCCGCGAGATCGTCGAGGTGACCGACCGGCACCCCGGTGCGGCCCACCTCGCCGCGCGCCAGCGGGTGATCGGCGTCGTAGCCGGTCTGGGTGGGCAGGTCGAAGGCGACGCTCAGCCCGGTCTGACCCCGCGCCAGGTTCTCGCGGTAGAGCAGGTTCGACGCCTTGGGCGTCGAGTGCCCGGAATACGTCCGCATGATCCAAGGGGGGTCCTTGCCGGCCATGACGCCGCACATCCTTCCGCTGGAGGGCCGCCGGAGCAAGCGAGTGCTGGCCCACCGCACTCCCGATCGATTCTCGTCAGGGCGACCTGCAGGGTCCGGCTCAGGAGCGAGGCGACCGGACCGGGGTCGAGGCGCGAGGCCCGTCTCTTGCCGCCATGGGCGCATCACGCCGCGGCCATCGGGGGCGGTGACCGGGGTGGCGTGACCGGG
>JAKLKA010000120.1 GCA_023150915.1 Polyangiaceae bacterium | reverse complement strand
AACTCGTCGATGCCGCTCGAGCGATGCACGGCCACGGAGGCCAGGCTGCCGTCGCGCTGGATCACCAGCGTCACGGTGACCAGGCCCGAACGCCCGTCGGCGATGGCCCAGTCGGGGAAGGCCTTCCGCCAGAAGGGCTCGACCTTGCGCTCGACGCCGCGGAAGTATCCGATCACGCCCGAGTCGGCGCCCACGTCCAAGAGCGCGCCGGGGCCCGTTCCCGAGGGCGCCGAACGCGATCCGGGCCCGCTGAGGCCACCGCTCGCCGGCCTTCCCGGACCACTCTCCCCACCGGTGCCGGCGCCCGCACGCCCTCCGGCGGTGCTGGCGTGGATCAACGCAGAGACCGCGTTCGCCACGTCTTGTGAGCTGTCGGCGTCGTCGTTCGGGCGGTCTTTGTTCAACGACGGAACCGCCGCGCGCGCCGCGGGCACCATCGGCCGGGCGAGCATCACCCGGGCGCTGCGCCGGAAGTCCTGGCCCGTGGCCCCGGTGTGCGTGCCCAGCGCAGCCACGTCTCGCTCGCCGCCGGCCGCCGCGGCACCCGACACGCGCTCGGCTCCGCTGCCGTCTTCAGTGGCCGGGCCGCCGACGCTGCCGCCGCGATCCGAAGCGACGCCGCCGACCGACGAACCACGGGACGGATCGTGATCGGCAGCGGGCCGCCGGAGGGCGAGCGGGCCGCTGCCCGACGCGACGAACGACAGCTCCATCGGGTTCGGCGTGGCTCGCCGATCGTCCCACGACGCCCGCGCCGCGGCGGTCTTCAGGCGCTGGACCTGGCTGCGATCGAGCCGGTTCTGCGGGTCGCGATCGAGGCTCAGCCCGTCGACGCTGTCGGCCAGGTTCAGCGCGCGCTCGCTGGCCTCGACGCTGCCGCCCTTGCCCGGATCGTCCAGGTCGGGGCGCGGCGTGCGCTCGCCGCCGAGCGGGCCCACCGCGGGCTGTTCACGCGGCGCCGCCTCGAGCTCGGCAGCACCCGCGAGCCCGTGCGACGAGAGCTGGGGCAGCTCGACCTCGCCCGACTCGACCGCCACCTCGATGGTCTGCTGGGGCCGGATGGCGGCGGATGGCTGCGAGAGCGAGCGATGCAGAAACCACGCGCCAAGGCCGATCACGCCCCCATGCAGCACCACCGAGGTCGCCAGTGCTCCCGGGGCGGCCATGCGGCGAGCGCGTGCCATTCAACTGGGATTCTGGACCATCCCCACTGCGGCCGCCAGGGGCGGCCCGAAGCGGCGGCAGGCGTTCTCGGTGGTCAGCCGCTCGACCTCGCCCTGCGGCACGCCGCGCAGCGCCGCGACCGCCCGGGCCGTGTACGCGACATACGCGGGCTCGCAGCGCTTTCCCCGCAGCGGATGTGGGGCGAGGTAGGGCGCGTCGGTCTCGACCAAGATGCGATCGGCCGGGGCCCAAGCCGCGACGTCGTGCACGCTCTGGGCGTTCTTGAAGGTCACCACCCCGGAAAATGACAGGTCGAAGCCGAGATCGAGCGCCCGCTGGGCGAACGCCCGGTCTTCGCTGAAGCAGTGGATCACGCCGCCCACGTCCCGGGCGGCCTCGCCTTCGAGGATCTCGAGAGTGTCGGCTGCTGCCTCGCGGGTATGCACCACGATCGGCAAGCGCCGCGCGCGGGCGAAGGCGATCATCTTCGCGAACACGTCACGCTGCACGTCACGCGGCGAGTGGTCGTAGTGATAGTCGAGCCCGATCTCGCCGACGGCCACCACCTTGGGGTCGCCGCTCAGGGCCTCGAGGGTGTGCAGCATGCTTGCCGAGAAGCTGGACGCCTCGTGGGGATGAACGCCCACCGTGGCGACCACGTCGCCCCGCCGCTGCGCGACGCCCACGGCGTGCTCGGCGGCGGGGACCCCGCCCACGCCGATGCACACGAACCCGGCGACGCCCGCGCCGTGCGCCCGCTCGAGGACCGCGTCGGCGCCCTCGGCGAAGTAGTGCGCGTCCAGATGACAGTGGGTGTCGATCAGCATGGAACGAAACGGGCAGGGCCCGACAGGCCCTGCCCAGTTTGGGGGCTCTCCGAGCTGGCCCTCAGTTCCCGCCGTACACCTGCAGCGCCGGCTCGGGGAAGCCGAGCGTGGCGGCGGTGTCGCGGGTGAAGTCCAAGAGGCCGCGGTAATCGCGCAGCATCTTGCACTTCTTGTTGTCTTCGCACACGGCCGCGCCCTTGATGGTGGGCTGGCCCTGAGCGTCGAGCTTCACGTTGGCCGCGCCCGTGACCGGGTCATAGGGCGTGGTCGCGTCGAGCTCGTAGGCCTCGCCGGTGAGCGTATTGGCCCACTGGATCATCTTGGCCGCGATGCCCTTGTCGTACTTCTTGCCGAGCAGGGTCTCCTCGCCGTAGCGCTTGGCGATGTAGCGCTGCCCGCTCTCGGGGTCGCGCCACTCGATCATCTGCTTCGGCAGGTAGCTCGGATCAGTGTCCGAGCCGACCTTGTAGATCTTCATCATGTCGACCCAGTCCCAGTTCTCGCTGGTGGGCAGATAGACGTACGACCAGAACACGATGAACTTCTGCACCTCGTAGCCCAGCTGCGGGTCCACCGGCCGCGACGAGCCGCCGTTGCCGCCGCCGCTGGTGAGCGGGTTGCCGATCACGCTCTGGCAGGTCAGCGTGCCGTTGTTCGGCCAGCAGACCTCGGGCCCGCCCGGGGCGATGTACGACACCCAACCCAGGGGGTTCTGCGGGTACTTCGGCCCCGAGTCGGACTCGATGATGTCGGGGGTGCCGTTGGCCGATGACGTGACCCGCGGAGCGTAGAGCGCGCGGTCGCCGGTGAGCATGGCGCCAAGCAGCCGGCGCATGCCCTGGCCCCACAAGTCGGTGAAGTTGATGTGGCCGAAGCGGGCATCCAAGCCGTCGAACCGCCAGAAGTTGAACGAGCGGTACGACGCCTCGAGCATCGACTCGAAGGCGTAGGTCTTCTCGTAGTACGAGCCGGCCTGGTTCAGGTAGTCGACGGTCCAGTACCCCTGGCCGAACTGGAAGTCGTTGCTCAGCGGCTTGCCGCCGAAGCTGACGTCCCCGTTGGCCGCGAAGCTGGTGCCGTTCGGCACGTCGACCAGCGTGGGATCGATGCCCTGGTTGCTGGGCGCGCCGCCGATCACGTCCTCTTCCGGCATCAGTGGGCTCTGCGGATCCGTCGCCGACTCACCATAGTGCGGGCCGACGTGCGGGCGCGTGAGCACACGCACGAAGTGGTCGAAGCCCAGGGCCGCGCCCACGCCGGTGTCGTAGAACCAACCACTGTCGCCGAAGTAGGCGCTCATGATGCTCGACACGGTGTAGCCCAGGTTCTTCGCGTACTCCTGGAAGTAGAAGCCACTCAGGTAGGCGATGCCCTGGGTGAGCGCGCTGATCTTCGCGTGGT
Organism: Polyangiaceae bacterium; assembly: GCA_023150915.1. Taxonomy (GTDB): domain Bacteria; phylum Myxococcota_A; class Polyangia; order Polyangiales; family Polyangiaceae; genus JADJKB01. The sequence continues at coordinate 18,392 of JAKLKA010000120.1, read as the reverse complement.
AGCGGCTGAGGGCGCGCTGATACGCGCCGTAGACCGTGAAGTTCACCCGGCCGTTCCGGAAGTTGTCGAAGATGTGCCGGTTTTCGTACAGGTTCGAGTGGAAGGTGAGCTCCTCGAACAGGTCGCCGCCGTTGTCGTGGCGATAGCTCGAGGGGGACCACCCGTCCGCGTACTCGTCGGACTCGAAGCCGTACGGCATGCGCGGCCGCCCGCTCGTGTCCCGCGCGCGGCGCGAGGTGAAGAAGCGCGGGTTGGTGCCGGTCTGGTCCGACAGCTGGTCGGGCAGAAGGTCGGTGTACGCCATCTGGTCCACCGGCAGGCGCTGGCACTTGGTGCCCTTGACGATCCGGCCGTCGAACAGCGGGTCGTACACGCCGTCTTTCTCGCTGTCCCAGTTGGCGGGCGGCGAGGTGTCGGCAGGCTTGCAGTCACGGATGAACTTGAACCACTTGTTCCACTCCGAATAGTGCATCAGCTCTTCCGAGCTGGTGCCCCAGGCGTCGTCGGGGCGAGCAACCACCTGGCCGAGCAGGCCGCCGGCGAAGTCGACCAAGCCGGCCACCTCGTTGCCTGCGGGCGTGCCCTCGACCACCACGTCGCCGTCCTTGTTGCGTACCGTGGCCCGCATGTCCTTGTCGTCCAGCACGTCGACCACGTCGGCGTAGAACATGCGCGCGGCGGCAAAGTCGTACACGCCGAGACCCAGCATGTCCTGCGTCAGGTCGCCGGCGTAGTCCATGGTGGTGGTGTGCTGCCAGGTCCAGATCGACTGGTCGTGCTCGTCGGCCGTCATCGGATCCCAGTAGCGGGGGCCCACGCACTTCTTCCCGTCGTCCACCGCGTCGGTGCACGGCTCGTTCATCTTGTCGTTGTCGGTGCGCAGCTGCCAGTACTGCGGGCGCCAGTTGAACTTGTCGTACGAGCTGACGAAGTTGTGGCGCAGGCCCACGGTGTGACCCATCTCGTGGGCAATCACCGCATAGTGCATGCGCCCGCGCAGGTAGTCCCACATGCGATCGACGCGGACCTTGGTGTCCTTCGGCGACTCTTTGTCGGCCGTGGGGAACTTCTTCTTGATGATCTTCGCCAGCGCCGGCAGGCCGGTGGGCTCGGGGGCGCCCAAGATGCACTGACCCTTCTTGGCCAGGTGCATGTGGATCTGCTGCTCGGCCTCGCGCAGGATGTGCGAGCGCATGCCGCGGATCGGCGAGGCCTGTTCGAGCACGGCGTCGTCCACCGGCTTCGACGGGTCGACCCCGGCCATCTGCGACCACATGCCGTTCATCAGCTGGGCCTCGACCTTGGTGCCGCGGGCGGCCGCGATGCGCTGATCTTGCTCGGCGCGGTTGCTGCCCGAGACGCTGGGCGGCAGGCGGTTCCACCACAGGTCGTTCTTCATGTTCTCGCGCGCGACCCGCGGGTCGAGCAGGGCCTTGGCCTTCTTGACCGCCTCGGGCTTCATCTGTTCGGCGCTGAGGCCGGTCATGCCCGCCATGCGCTTGTTGATCTCGGCGCGGGTCATCTTCATGCCACCCGCGGCGTTGCGAGCGGCCTTGCCGTTCTGGCCGATGTCCGAGTCGACCCAGTCACGGATGTACGAGCCGGTCGAGATGTCCGCGCTCTTCAGCTCGCCGTTCATCCAGCGCAGCTGGTCGACGAAGCCCTGGGCCGCGGTGTCGGTGACGGCGTTGTAAACGTTGATCCCGGCGCTGATGGCCTCACCGGTCAGCGGGTCGGCCAGCGTGGGGCCGTACCCCCACGGGGACTGGTTCTGGCGGGTCGGCCAGACGTTGACGTGGTGATAGCGGATGTCGCCGGGTCGCACCTTGGTGCCGACCTCGCCGCACGCCGTGTCGTCACCCTCGGCCACCGGATTGTGGCAGAGCACCACCATCGGGCGAATGTCCTTGTAGAGCGCCGCGAGCTCGTCGAGGTCGTCGCCACCCTTGACCGGATACAGCGCCGCACACTCGCCTTCGCCAACGCCCGCGCTGGCGCCCTTGGTGCGCTTGCACTCGACCAACCGGGCGGCGTTCACGGCGCCACGGATCGCGATGTCCCACTCGCCCGTGGCACGCTTGGTCTGGTCGAACAGCACCGTGTCGCCCTCGGGGCCCACGGTGTAGTGCCAGGCCACCGGCCGAAGCTCGCGCTTGGCGAACGGGATGGTGCAGAGGCCGGTCAGATCGTCGCAACGTGAGCCCGGACCGCCCGCCTCACACTGGTCCTCGGTGCCGTTCTTGTCGGCATCGGCGTGCGGGTCGAGCTTGGCCAGGCGCTGCTCGGGCGTGTTGCACTCGGTCTCGGTGTGGCTCTTCTGCCAGATGTTGTAGCGCTGGGCGAAGCGCCGCCACTCGTTGTCGATGATGCCGTAGCGGTTGTCCCAACCCATGCGGTCTTGGGAGAAGATGCCGAAGCCGTTCATGCGCGAGCCGTCCCAGTGGATCGGCTCGTAGTCGGTGTGCCCTTCGTCGCCGGCCTGGGCCACGCGCTTGAACGAGTACCGGACGGTGACTTCGCTGTTCTCGCAGTTGCCCCAGGGCGCCGTGGCCCCGATCACGATGCTGCCGCGGTAGAGGCAGGCGTTGAGCGTCTGGCCGAAGATCGTGACCTGCTTGGGCTTCAGGTAAAGCTTGTTGGTGATGTCGAAGTAGCCCTGCTTGCCGTCGAACAGCGGGGCGTCGGGGTTGTTCGGGTCGTCGACGTAGTACTGCAGGCTCTCGGTATCGATGCTGTCGCCGAACGCGCCGGTCTGCGCGATCGGGTCCCACATCATCGAGCTGGCGACCATGTTCTGCGACCAGTCGACGCGGAAGAACTTGCGGTTGTACCAGGGGCTGTCGCTCGAGTTCTCCTCGATCACGTTCAGCTCTTCGCCGGTGGTCGCGTTGTACGCGCGCTTGACGTCGAAGTGACTCTCGATGCGCCACGAGCCGATCACCCGACCGTTGTTGGTGGTGCGGCTACCGTGCCCGTCCGAGCCGTCGATCTCTTCGTAGGTGAGACGCGCGTTCAGCACGTCTTCCAAGATCTCCCACTTGATGCGGCGGAGCCCGCCCACCAGGCCGGGAAACACGCCGGCTTGATCGGCGCCGAAAGGCACGTCGACGATGCTCGCCGCCGTGTAGAACTCCGGGTCGTCCGTGGTGGCCTTCAGGTCGGCGCCGACGAAGAAGCTCTTCTCGAGCGCGTTCGCCTGCACCTTGTTGATCGGCTCACGTTCTTCGGCACACGCTCCGGCTACCGCCACCAGCGCTCCGAGCACACCTACCTTGATCCAGTTTCCGGCGATCGACATCGCATTCCTCCCGAACGAACCCGTGACGTGATCGGCTCGCCCATACGCCCAAGCGAGCTCGATGCCTCGAGCGGCGCGTAGCCTACACCTGCTCGGGCGTTCGGCCAGCCCTAAGTGGCCCGTCGGCCGACATTTCCATTTTCCGCGGAAAGCCCTGCGCCTAGCCCTCGACCTGGGCAAACCGCCGACGCAGCCAGACCAGCAGGCCGCCCGCCGCCAGCACGGCGGCCCCGACCACCAGCTCGCCGCGGCGGGCCGCCCGTGCGATCAGCCACACCGCGCCCAGCGCCAGGGGCGCGGGCCAGGCGTGCCAGCGCGAGAGCCCCCGCTGACGGGCGATCGCCAGCTTCACCAGCGAGGCCATGCTCATGCCGTATTGCGCCAGCACCGCCACGCTGGACAACGCGAACAGCTCCATCAGCCGCCCCGAGAGCACGAAGACCAGCACCACCGCGGCGGTGAGCCAGAGCGCGCGCTGGGGGACCTGCCGCGGATCCTGGTGGGAAATCCAGGGCCCGAAGGCCTCGGGCCGGCCCAGCGCAGCCAGATATCGCGGCGTCATCGCGAACATGCCAAAGGCGATGCCCAGCGCCGAGAGGTTGGTGCCCAGCGCGACTAGCCCGGCGAGCCGGGGCCCACCCAGACCCGAGCCGAGTGCCACCAGGGGAGCCTGGCTTGCCGCGAGCCCCGGCACCACCGCCACGCACGCCGCGTGGAGCGCGAGGTAGAGCAGCGCAGCCAAGACCAGCGACAGCACAGTGGCCGCCGGGATCGCGCGCCCCGATCCGCGCGCGTTGCCCGCAGGGACCGGCACGATCTCGAACCCCTGCGTCGCGAACACCACGACCAGCGCGGCGCGGGCGAAGTCTGGAGCGGCGGTGGCGCTCGCCACCGGCACCCGGTGCGCCGACACCGCGAACAGCGAGGCCAGGAGCAGCAGCGGGATGAGCTTGAGCACCGTGATCGTGCTCCACACCCGGGCGCTGGGCGAGAGACCGGTGGCGGCGGTGCCGGTCAGGACCGCGATCACCAGCGCCGCGAAGCCGCGCTGAGCCCAGCTGCTCTCGAAGCCCACCAGCGGCCCCGCGTGCTGGGCCAGCCCGGCGATCACCGCCGAGCTGCTGAACAGCGCCGAGACATAGGCCACCCAACCGACGGCGAAGCCCGCGCTGGGGCCGAAGGCTGCTCGAGCCCAGACGTAGGGCCCGCCGTCTTCGGAGAATCGGCGGCCAAGCGCCGCGTACCCCAGGGCGATCGGCAAGAGGCAGAGCGCCGTGACGCCGTAGACCGCGATCCCAGCGGCGCCGGGGACCAGGGCCGCGACCTCGCTGGGCGCGAAGAAGATGCCGACCCCCACGATGCCGTTCACACCCAGCGCGAGCAGGCTGCCGAAGCCGAGCGAGCGGCGCGCCACAGCCGTGCTCTGGGTCATCGCGCCTCAGTGGAGCAGGTCGGCCAGACGCTCGCGCACCAACATCGTCACGGCGTCCGACGCGGAGGCCTCGTCGTAGCCGAAGCGTGCCTTCAGCCGGTCGATGGCCGAGCGCACCTCGGCGCGGCGCGCGTCGTCGAGCCCCGAGACGTCTTCGCGGAAGAGCGAGAGCATGTCGCGGGCCAGCTTGGCCACGGCCACCCGCCGCTCGGCAAAGACCGCGTCTTGCATGCGCTTGAGCTGCGCCGAGAACACCCGACTGTTGTCGATCACGTCCCCCGGGTGGTCGATGGCCCAGGCCGCCACCCGGCCGATCAGCGAATGCCGGAGGTCTTCCGGCTTGTCCACCGTGCCGAGCAGCGCCTCGACCTCGGACAAGAGGCGCGGATCCGGGTCTTCGTACTGCCCGGTGAGCGGGTTTCTGAGCTTCTCGCCCTTCACCCAGTAGCTCACGTGGGTGATGTAGCGATCGAACAGCTCGCGATAGCGGGTCTCGTCCACCAGCCCGCTGGCGACCCGAAGCTCGTCTTCCAGCGTGTCGAGCAGGCGCTCACGCAGCTCTTTCCGGAAGAGCTGGTGGTCGTGGTACCCGCCGGCCACCTTGTCCTCTTGCAGCCATGCGTACTCGCTGGTGCGCTCGCACAGTCGGTCCAGCTCGTCGAGCACCGCGAACGGCGACAAGCAGTCGTGAAGCGGGCTCTGCGCGGCGTCGAGCAACAGCGTGCGCATCTCACGCGGGCTCGCGCCGGTGGACCCTTCGTAGATCGGGTAGGCCTCGCTCTCGTGGTAGAGCTGCCCGATCGCCGAGCGCAGCAGGTTCGCGCTCTCGTCGTCCAGGCGCGGCGGCGTGGCGCCGGTGGCGTACAGGTCGAGCTTCTCCATGGCCGACAGATCGCCCACCAGGTTGCGCAGCGGCTTCTCGTAGCGATCGGCCATGGGCCGGCGCATGCGGGTGAGCACCGCGAACATGGCCGCCATCTGGGTGGCGTGGGGCGCGACGTGCTTCTTCACCTGCGGCGCGATCTGGGTGTCGTAGATCCGTTGCTCGTCGACCCAGCTGCGCAGGTAAGGCACCTTGATCAGCTCGAGCCGACCCCGGAAGCTCTCGAACTCGGGGTGCTCGCGGAACGCCGCCAGGTGCACCTCGTTTCCGCTGGCGAGCATCACGCAGTTGACCTGCACGTTCTGTGAGCGCAGCGCCACCTCGCCCGTCTCGGCGGTGATTTGCAGGTACTTGAAGGCGTCGAGCGGCCGCTTGAGGATGTCCGAGAACTCGAGCAAGCCGCCGGCCGCCTCGATCAGCTCGCCGAACGCCTCGAACAGCGTCACGGCTTGCAGCGCCGAGGGCAGCGCCGACAGCGAGCGATCGGCGGTGACCTGCCGCTCGCCGGCGTCCACCGACAGCTGCGGGCCCAGGGTGACTGCGCCCACGCGATAGCGTTGCGAGATGAAGTAGCGCTCGACCTGCACGTGGCGCAGCACCTCTTCCAGCGAGCCTTCGTAGCTCGAGAGCAGCGCCTCGTAGACCTGCTTGCTCTTGTGCGACAGGTTGCCGCGCGCAATCCAGGTCGGCGGTGGGTCTTTCGTGCCGGCCTCGCCGTAGAGCCGAGCAAGCAACTCGGCGCGAGCCTCGGCCGGCAGCAAGAACAGCGGATGATCGCGCACCTCGACGAACAAGCGCGCGTCGATCTGATCTTCGGGCAGGTGGGCGTAGCTGCCGTCCCCCGCCGTCGGGCTCGAGCGCTTGCCGCCGAAGCCAATCGAGCCCTTGAGCTCGCGTTGACTGGGGAATACCCAGTGAAAGCGGTAGAGCGCGCCGACGTCGAGCGACGAATAGTGCTCCAGCGCACGCATGATGCACGCGGCGGCGGTGCTCTTCGCCGAACCGTTGGGCCCGTGCATCAGCACGATGCGGTTCGGGCGCCCCTCACGCACGAAGTTGTTCAGCGCGCGGTAGAGCTCGCCTTGCAGCGCTTCTTGGCCCACCAGCGAGTCGCGAACGTCGCCGCCCTCGTCGTCGAACGGCTGATCGAACAGGCTGAAGCGCGTCTCGGTGCCCCAGGCGCGCTCCACCGGGCGCCGGCCATAGTGCTCGAACATGTCGCGCATGTAACGGGCAGCGTCGCGTGAGTGACGCAGCGGATCCGACGCGAACAGCTCGAGGTACTCCTGGAACGACAGCACCCGTCGTTCTTGCTCGAAGCCGCGCTGAACCTGCTCGGCGATCTGCCGAAGCTCGTCGAGGATGCGCTTTTCGCCCATGAGGGCGAGCCTACCAGATGCCCGATTACTTCACGTCCACGTCGACCGCGAGCGCACGCTTCTCGATCAGGCACTTGTCGTCGGTGCACACCGAGAAGTGGAACACGCCGGAAATGCGCTTCTTGCCGGCCTCGGCCGCGGTGAACGCCACCGGCATGGTCACCTTCATGGTCTCGATCTTGGCCTGGTCTTTCTTGACGATGGCCACGGGGAAGGTGACCCCGGCGCGCTCCTTGGTCTTGAACTTGTAAGGGTACTTGTCGTTGGCGTGAAAGGGCGCCTTGGCCTCGAGCACGATCTCGACCTTGCCCTCTTGGCCGGCCTTGTAGCCACCGCTGCCGCCGATCTTCAACGTGAAGTTCGGCTCCGAGTACGACGCTTTGGCCGCCTCGAAGTCGACCGGCTCGCCGTCACCCGCGGCCTCGTCTGCGCCTTCGACCTTGGCCGGCGCCGCGCCGGCCTTGTCCCCCGCCAGGGCCGCCGCCGGGGTCACTTCCGTCGCGGGCGCCTGCACCGCGGGCTTGGGCTGCTCGGCGCTCGGCGTGGCCTCTTTGCTGCAACCGAACGCGATGACGGCAGTGCCCAAGACGAGCGCGCCGACGATCCCAGTGTAGGTGAAGATGGGAGAACGCGGAGGGGTCATGGGCACGGTGGATACCACACCGCCCAACTCGGAGCCACGGCCGGACGCGGACTGCATGGGAGAGTGATACGGCCAGGGCCCGGGAAAGGTTCCCTCAACGCATCAACACCACGACCAGCACGACACCGAGCAAGAGCGCGACCCCCCCCACGGCGCATGCGACGAGCAGCATCATGTTGCCCGGCTTCGGTACACCCATCGGCACCAGGTCGTCCGGGTACGGCGCAGGGTGGCTCATCGGGCCCATGGGCATGGGCTGGCCGACACCGGGGACCGCGGCGAGCGACTCGCTCTCGCCGAAGAAGTTGTCGGCAACGTCCCGCGGCGCCGGAGCCGCGACCTGCGCCATCATCTCGGGCAGGCGCGCCGCGATGGCGGCCTGAAGCTGCTCTTGCGGGACGGTGGCCCACTCGCGGTGAGTGCCGGTGAGCCCATAGGCCTGCCCCAGCGCATCGGCGAAGGCGCCCACCGTCGCGATCCGCATGGTCGGGTTCTTCTTGAACGCGTGCAGCATCACCCGATCCACGGTGGTCGGCACCGGGTGCGGTTTGCCTTGCGCCGCCACGCTGGGCGCGGGGGGCTCTTTGGTCAGGATCTCGAGCAAGATGCTCGGCCCGTTGTTGCCCTTGAACGGGACGGTACCGACCAAGCACTCGTAGGTGATGGCCGCCAGCGCCCACACGTCTGCGCGGTGGTCGAGGGTCTCCAGGCCCTGCGCCTGCTCCGGCGCCATGTAATAGGGCGAGCCGATCGTCGTGCCCATCACCGTGAGCTTCTTGGCGGGGTCGCTCTTGTCTTTCACCGACCCGAAATCCAGGATCTTGGCGATGTCGCCCTCACGCGTCTGACACAAGAAGACGTTGTCTGGCTTCAGGTCGCGGTGCACCAGCTTGCGGGCGTGCGCCTCGTCGAGGCCGATGGCCACCTGGCTGACCATCCGTACCACGCGCTCGGGCGGCAGCACGCTCTCGCGCTTGAGCGTGGCCCTGAGCTCCTCACCGTAGAGGAACTCCATCACCAGCGCATAGCTGCCGTCCTGGGTGGGCTGGAAGTCCCAGACGTCCACGATGTGGTCGTGGGGCAAGAGCTTGCTGATCTCGAACTCGCGCTTGAAGCGCTCGAGCGACACCGCGTCGGTCGCCACGTCGGGGTGCAGCACCTTGAGCGCCGCGTTGCGCCGCTCGGCCATGTCCAGGGCCTCGTACACCCGCCCCATGCCGCCGTCGGCGACGATGCGCCGGACCTGGTAGCGGCCGCACATGACTTGCCCGACGCGCGCGTCCCCGTCGGCCGCGGCCACCGGCGCCTGGGTCGCGTTGATCAGCTCCTTGCCGTCCACCGGGCAGAAGCCCGCGTCGTCCGGATAGAGCCGGGCGCAGTCGGGACACGCCTTCATGGCTAGGCCGCCCCCTCTCCCTTTCGCGCGGACACGTGGCTCACGCTCCCGTGGACGGGCCTTCCTCCGACTGCGGCGAGTCGGAAGGCTGTGCCTCGAGCTTGAAGTAGAGAATGCGGTTGCAGCTCGGGCACTGGGCGAAGTCTTCGTTCCGGCGGATCTGCTGATAGAGCATGGGCGGAAGGCGCATGTGGCACTCGCTGCAGGTTCCGTCGGTGGTGCACGCCACCGCGGTTCCGCGGCGCTTGCGCACCAGCTCGTAGCGCCGATAGAGCGCCGGCTGCACCAGGGCCACCAGGTCTTTGCGCAGCGTCTCTTTCCCTGCGGCGCCACCCTCGAGCTCACCCAGGCGGGTGGTGGTGGCGCCCTCGGTCTCGCCCAGCTCGGCGGCGATCTTGTCGCGCTCGACGGTGGTGCCCTCCATCCCCTGCCGCGCTTGCTCGGCCAGGGCGTTCAGCCGCTCGATCTCGATCTCGCGATCGCGGTAGAGCTTGCGCAGCTCTTCCATCTCGCGCTGGACCGCGTTCGCTTCGCGCTCGGTGCGGCAGCGCGGCATCTTCTCGCGCGACTTCTCGATCTGGTTGCTCATCTGCCGCAGCTCGAGCAAAAGCTCGTTGCGGGTGCGCTCCATGTCCTCGACGCTCTGGCGATCACGCTGCAGCTTGCCGTCGAGCTCTTCGAGCGCCTGACGCTTCTTGGTCAGGGCTTCACGCTCGCTGCCGAGCTGGTCTTGGAGCTCTTTGAGCTCCGAATCGAGGGTGGACAGACGCTCGAGCGCGTCGATTTGAGCTTGCAGTTTCACGGCCGGACAGGGCTCCTTGTCACTCAGCAATCCCCCGCAAATGGTTGTGGGCCCACCTGGGTTCGAACCAGGAACTGCCCGGTTATGAGCCGGGGGCTCTGACCGATTGAGCTATGGGCCCGGCGACGGGAAAAGCACGGAGCGCACCTTCGGCCCGAAGTCGTCGACTGGGAAGGGACGCGGGCCCATGCAAGCTCCACGCCCGGAAACCTAGTCGAACGCGGCGGGTGGAGCAACAGCGGACACGCGCCGCGAATTCTCCGGCAAAGGTCAGCCTTTGACGTCCCGGCAGCAGCGAAACCCGACCTGATAGAAGCGAAACCAGCGATTGTGGGAGCTGGTGACGGGTCGGCAGCGTGCGCGGATCGGCCCCCAATATCCGCCCTTCAAGCTGGAAACGTCCTCGCCCTTGTCGGTCTTCGGCGCTTCGTTCAGCACCCACTCGTCCACGTTGCCCGTCATGTCGTGCACCCCGAAGGGGCTCACGCAGCCCGCCATCGACCCGCTGGGGACACGCTGATCGAGCCGCGAGACCTCTTCCGAGATCAGCCGGTCGTGCGAGAACGCCGAGAAGTCCGGGTCGCGATAGGTCCGATCGATGTTGCACGCATCGCTCTTGCGCTCGAAGCCGTAGGGGTAAGGCACGCGGGTCTCGCCCTCGCACGCGAACGTCCACTCGTCTTCCGTGCACAGGCGCTTGCCCTCGGCCAGGCAGGCTTGCTCGGCCTCGACCCAGCTGGTCATCACCGCGGGGTAGGCACCTGCTTGGTTCGGATACTCGTAGCGATCGATGCAGAACCGTTTCGAAACCTTGGTGCCCTCGCACAGGATCTTCTCGTCGTAGCGCCGGCAACGATCGCGACTTTCCTCGATCCACTCCACGCAGCGGTGGCCGACGTACGGGCAGTAGATGCCGTCCACCAAGAGCATCTCGGAGCCACACTCTGGGCTGGCCTCTCGGGTCGGCGCGGCGGGCGTCGCGGGCGCGCGGGCGGCGTGTCCGCTGGCCCCGCCCAGCCAGTTCGGCGCATGCCCGAGCCGCACCGGCCGAGGTGCCGCCCAGAGGCGCGGCGCCAGCGCAGCGGCGGCGGCGAGCGCGACCACCCCCAGGCCGACGACGACCAGCCAGGTGCGAGACGCGTCCGACACCGCCATGGGGTCGCGAAGTCTAGCCGCTCGGCTCGGCCCCGTCGGGTCCACGATCTTCACTCACCACGACCGGCCAACCCTCCGGTCCCTTCTTCTGATCGAGCTCGTGTTTCGGCAGCGGCGGCGGCGGCAGGCTGGCGGCGATCCCGTCCTGGGCATCGGAACAGCACCGAAAGCCGATCTGGTAGAACTGGAACTCCGGCCCGTGGGTCTTGGTGGTGAGCCGGCAGGTGTTGCGAACCGGCCCCCAGTAGCCGCCGTTGAGCGTGGACACCTGCGCCCCGCCCTCGTCCGAGTTGTCGGTCCATTCGTCGACGTTCCCCACCATGTCGAACGCTCCGAACGCGCTGACGCATTCGGGGTGGCTGCCGATCACGTCGGCCTGCCAGAGGCGCGCCAGCTCGGCCGCGCGCGTCGACGGCGAGATCAGCTTCTTGGCGTCGGCCTCTTCGACCGGTCGGCTCACGTTGCATGGGCTGGGAAGTCGCTGCCAGCCGTAGGGGTACGGCGCGCGTTTGGGGCCCTCGCAGGCCAGCGTCCACTCGGCCCGCTTGCACAGGCGCTTGCCCGCGCTCTCGCACGACTTCTTGGCGTCGTACCAGGTCACGAACACCGCGGGCTTCTCCCCGACGCGGTTCGGCCATTCGTGCCGGTCGACGCAGAAGCGCCGCGACTCTTCGTTGTAGCGGCACTCGGGCTTCTGCGCGTACTCGGCGCAGCTCGGGCTGGCCTCGTCGACGAAGCGATTGCACTGATACTCGAGGACGGGGCACGAGTTACCGTCGACCAAGACCATGTCGTCCGGGCAGGCGGCCGGCAGCGCAGCCACCACCGGAACACTGGCGGCAGAGGCCATCGCCAGCTGGGCCTGGGGCGGCACCACGCTGGGCAGCGGCAGCGCCGCCAAAATCAGCGGGATCAGCGGTCCGTAGTCCGGCGGAATCACAGCCACCTCCTTATGAGAGAGGGCCCAAGCCGAGGCCAACTTCCCGGCGGCTCGCCCTGCCAAACCCCGAGCCCCCGTTCGGGGCGGATCGGCGTTATTCTGGCGGGCCCGCCATGCTCGACAAACTCGTCGTGCGCTCTGCCACGCAGCACAACCTCAAGGACGTGAGCTGCGAGCTGCCTCGCAACCGCCTGGTGGTGATCACCGGGCCGAGCGGGTCGGGCAAGTCGTCGCTCGCGTTCGACACGATCTACGCCGAGGGGCAGCGCCGCTACGTCGAGTCGCTCTCGGCCTATGCGCGCCAGTTCCTCGATCAGTTGCCGAAGCCGCGGGTCGAGAGCATCGAGGGGCTGAGCCCGGCCATTGCCATCGAGCAGCGGGCGCTGGGCAAGAGCCCGCGCTCGACCGTGGGCACGGTGACCGAGATCGCGGACTATCTGCGCCTACTCTTTGCCCGGGTGGGCGTGCCGCATTGCCCGATCTCGGGGAAGGTTCTCCGGGCGTACACGGTGCAAGAGATCGTGGACGCGGTGGTGGCGCGCGGCGAGGGCGCCCGCGCCGCGATCTTGGCGCCGATGGTGCGGCAGCGGAAGGGCGACCTGCGGGCAGAGCTCGAGCAGCTGCGGCGCGACGGCTTCGTGCGGGCGCGCGTGGACGGAACGCAGATCGACCTGGGCGAGGGCGTCGAGCTCGACCGCGCGAAGCCCCACGATCTGGACGTGGTGGTCGATCGGATCGTGGTCAAGGCCGGGGTGAAGGGCCGGGTGACCGACTCGGTGGAGCTGGCCCTCAAGCTGGGTGACGGCACGGTGCTGATCGACCCGGTGGACGGCTCGGAGCCGGTGGTGATGAGCGAGCGCCTGGTCAGCTGGGAGCACGGCATCACCCTGCCCCCGCTCGAGCCGCGCTTGTTCTCGTTCAACAGCCCGCACGGCGCGTGCCCGGTGTGCGACGGGCTCGGCATGCGCTCGGGCATCGACCCGGGCCGGGTGGTGCCCGACCCGACCCGCACGCTGCGCGAGGGCGCGGTGGCGGCCTTCGGTCGTCGGGGCTCGGTGGCAACCGCCACCGAGGTGGCGGCGCTGGTCGACATTCTGGGCGTGAACCCCGACACCCCCTGGAAGGACCTGTCCGAGGCCGACCGGCAAGCGATCTTGTTCGGCGGCGGCGGCAAGGGGAAGAAGAAGGCCGCCGCGTACGAAGGCATCGTGGTGCGCCTCGAGCGCATGCTCGAGACCGGCGAGCTCGAAGACCAAGAGGACCACGACGACTACGAGGGCGCCATCGGCCCGGAAGATCTCGGGCGCTTCAGCGTGAGCCAGGTCTGCGCCGAGTGTGGCGGCAAGCGACTGCGACCCGAGGCGCTTTCGGTCAAGCTCGCGGGCCGCACCATCGCCGAGGTCAGCACGCTGCCGCTGCGCAAGCTCAAAGACCTGCTCGCCGAGCTGTTCGAGAGCCAAGCGATGGTGGGGCGCGACGCCGCCATCGCCAAGCCGCTGCTCAAGGCGGTGGTCGAACGGACGGGGTTCTTGATCGACGTCGGCCTCGACTACCTGACGCTCGACCGGCCGGCGCACACCCTGTCGGGCGGCGAGGGCCAGCGCATTCGCCTGGCCACGCAGATCGGCGCGTCGCTGGTGGGCGTGCTGTACGTGCTCGACGAGCCCAGCGTGGGCCTGCACGCGCGCGACAACGAGCGCCTGCTGATGGCGGTGCGGCGCCTGGTCGACAAGGGCAACAGCGTGATCGTGGTCGAGCACGATCGCGACGCAATCTTGTCGGCAGACTGGGTGGTCGACATGGGTCCGGGCGCCGGCGCCCACGGCGGGACGATCGTGGCCAGCGGCACGCCCAGCGACTTGATGCACGACCCGGCAAGTGTCACCGGGCCTTACCTGTCGGGGGAAAAGCGCCTTCCGATCCCCAAGACCCGGGTAAAACCCGGCAAGAAGCGGCTGGCGGTCATCGGCGCCCGCGCGCACAACCTGAACGACGTGACCCTCGAGATCCCGCTCGGCTGCATCACGGCCATCACCGGCGTGAGCGGCTCGGGCAAGAGCAGTCTGATCGTGGACACGCTGCTCTCGGCGGCCCGCGCCGAGCTGTACGGCGCGACCGGTTGGGTCGGGCCGTGCGACCGCATCGAGGGGCTCGAGCACATCGACAAGGTGATCAGCATCGATCAAGCCCCGATTGGCCGCACCCCGCGCTCGAACCCCGCCACCTATACCGGCATCTTCACCCACCTGCGCGAGGTGTACGCCGGCCTGCCGGACGCCCGCGCCCGGGGCTACAAGCCGGGGCGATTCTCGTTCAACGTCAAGGGGGGGCGCTGCGAAGCGTGTCAGGGCGACGGCGTGCTGCGGGTCGAGATGCACTTCTTGCCCGACGTGTACGTCACCTGCGACGCGTGCAGCGGCCGGCGCTACAACCGCGAGACGCTCGAGATCAAGTTCCGCGGCATGTCCATCGCCGACGCCCTCGACCTCACGGTGGACGAGGCCTTCGATCTGTTCGAGTCACTGCCGCGGATCGCGCAACGTCTGGCCGCGCTCCGCCAGGTGGGCCTGGGCTACGTGCAACTGGGGCAGCCGGCCACCACCCTGTCGGGCGGCGAGGCACAGCGCGTGAAGCTGGCCACCGAGCTGGCGCGAAAGGCCACCGGGGCCACGCTCTACGTGCTCGACGAGCCGACCACGGGCCTGCACTTCCAGGACATCGAGCTGCTCACCCTGGCGCTGACCGGCCTGCGGGACGCCGGCAACTCGATCGTGGTGATCGAGCACAACGTGGATCTGGTGGCCTGCGCCGACTGGGTGGTGGACCTGGGGCCCGAGGGCGGCGAAGGCGGCGGGCGGATCGTGGCCTCTGGCACCCCCGAACAGGTCGCGGCGACGCCGGGCAGCCACACCGGGCGCTATCTGGACGAGCTCTTGAAGCGCGCGGCGCGACCCTCGACCCTGCGCGCAACGCCGTCGGGCACCCGCGAGAAGGTGCGGGCGTCAGCACCGCCAGCCGCGGGCTCACGTCGAAAGTAGGCGCCCGCCGCGGCCGGCTGGCGCTCAGCCGAAGTCTTTCTCGACGCGCTCTTGATCCTCTTTGCAGCGGATGCAGAGCGTGGTCTCGGGGCGAGCTTCGAGCCGCTTGGCAGAGATGCGCTCGCCACAGTCGTCGCACACCCCGAAGGTCCCGGCCTCGAGCTTCTCGAGCGCCTTCTGGATCTTGTCGAGGAAGACCTTCTCACGGCCGCGCAGGCGGAACGTGAACGACTGCAGATACTCGCTCGAGGCGAGATCCATCTCGTCGGGTAAGTCGTTGGCGTCGAGCGTCATCTCCTCGTCCAGGGTCTGCTGGGCCTTGCGGATGATTTCCATCCGCTTTTCGTCCAGCAGCTCCTTGAACTTCTTGAGCTGAGCTTTCGTCAGCTTCGCTTCGCTGTTGGTGGTTGAAGCCTTCTCGCTCGCCTTGGTTGCCATTCACGCCGCTCCGAGAGCCCCCGAACCTAAGACGCCGACCTGCTGTCGTCAATCGCCGGAAGCGCGCCGCAGTTTGGGCGCGTTTCGCTATGCTTGCCGCATGCTCCGGCTCGACCCGACCCGGGAACCTGCCACCCCCAGGGACGCCGCCACGGTCGTCGTGGTCCGGCCCGGGCCAGGCGGCGGCATCGAGGTCTTCTGCGTGAAGCGCCACGCCGCATCGGGCTTCTTGGGCGGCGCGGTGGTGTTCCCCGGGGGCAAGGTGTCACCGGTCGATTGCGCCCCGGATTGGGAGCGCGCCGTGACGCCGCTTGCCGAGCGCGCGACCAAGGTGTCGGAAGACGCGGCCGCGGCCCGCGGGTTCGCGGTGGCTGCGCTCCGCGAGCTGTTCGAAGAGGCCGGCCTCTTGCCCACCGCCGGCGCGCCGCTCGACGACGCCAGCATCGAAGCGCTGCGCGCCGAGCTGGCGCACCGCACCGCCGAGCGCAGTGACGGCGCGCGCGAGTTTCTGGACCTGATGCTCGAGCGCGCGCTCTGCCTGGACGCCGGCGCGCTCGAAGCCGTGTCACGCTGGATCACCCCGGCGGCCGAAGAGCGCCGCTACGACACACGCTTCTACTTGCTGGTGGCGCCGCCGGGCCAGAGCGGCCGTCACGACGATCACGAGACGACCCACAGCTTCTGGTCGGCGCCGGCCGAGGTCCTGGCGGCCTGGGAGAACGACCAGGTGTTCCTCGCGCCCCCGACGGTGCGGACCCTCGAGCTGCTCGCCCTTGCCACGAACGTGGACGACGCCCGCGCCATCGCGCGCCGGCAATCGCTCGATCCGGTGTGCCCGTTCTTCGCCATGGATGGCGAATCAGCGGTGCTCGCGCTGCCCGGCGACCCGCTCTACCCCGACGCGGCGGCGCCGTCCGACCCCCAGGGGCCCACCCGCTTCGTGTTCGAACAGGGCCGATTCGTGCCCCGGCGCGTTCAGCGGCCTTCGCGATAGGCGCGCACGGCGTTCACGATGGCGTCAGCCAGCTTCTGGCGATAGTCGCCGGTGTTGAGCCGAGACTCGCCGACCGGGTTCGAGATGAAGCTGGTCTCGAACAACACCGCGGGCATGCGAGCGCCGGCCAGCACGTAGAAGCCCGCGCGCTTCACGCCGCCGTCGGGCTCGTCGGCATACGAGGTCGCGAGCGATGCGAAGGTGGACTTCTGCAGGACCTCTGCCAGCCGGACCGACCGCGACACCGCGCTGGGCTCGAGGACGCGACTCATGGCATTGGCGAGCTCGGCCGCCGCAGCCGCCGACGCGGCGTTCTCGCGGGCCGCGATCGACGAGGCCAGGGCGTCCTTCGCGTCGTCGAGCACGAAGGTCATGAACCCGCGAGCGCTCGGATCTTCGCTGGCGTTGCAGTGGATCGACACGAACAGATCGGCCTGGAAGGCGTTGGCGCGAGCGGCGCGCTCGTCGAGGGGAATGAAGTCGTCCGAGTCGCGGGTGAGCAAGGTCGACACACCGAGCTCACGGGCCAAGATCGGCGCGGCGCGGTGCGCGACGTCGAGCGTCACGTCTTTCTCGCGCAGCCCGGCAGGGCCCACCGCGCCCGGGTCGTGGCCACCGTGGCCCGGATCGAGCACCACGCGGCGGACCGCGCGCGGCCCGCCCGCGGCGGGCTCGGGAGTGCCGGGCAGCGACCCGGTGGCCACGTCGATCACCAATCGAAACGGTTCGGGCAGGTAGAAGACCTTGCGCACCACCGGGGCCGACAGATCGAGCACCACCCGCGTGCCCTTGTCGCGCTTGCCGAGCCGCACCCGCTCGACCAGGCCACCCACCTTGTGCTCGAGGGCGCCCTTGTAGCCGGCGCCCTCGATGTCGACGTAGAGGCGGGGCCCGCGGGCGACGTTCTCGGCGGGGATGAACCCGACCTCGAACAGCGTGGGGTGCGTCACGAACACCACCACGCGCGCGGTGTCTTTTCCGCCGTAACGCTCGACGTGGGTGATGCGCACCGGGCCAGTGGGTCGGCTGGCTCCGAGCGCGGGAACGACCACCGGACCGTGCGCGTCCACGCGGACGCTGGCCGAGCCCGCAGCCGACGGTCCGGCGTCCGCCGCACCGCCGTCCCGCGCGCCCGCTTGCCGGTCTATCTCGGCCAGCACGTTCGGCAACGGCCGGAACGCGACCAAGGTCGCCAGCACCGCCTCTGCCCGGGCGCGGCACTCGGGGGTCTCGGCCCGCGCCTTGATGCGATAGGCATGCGCGTAGGTCTCGGCGGGCGACGCTCGCAGCTCACCTTCCAGCACCGCGCGGTCGAGCTGCGCGAGGCACGCGAGATCGCCGGAGTGCTGCTCGACACCGCGGTAGAGCTCCAGTGCCTCGAGCACGTCGGGCTCGCGGCGCTCGAGGCGCCACAACCGGGTGCGAAGCTCGGCCGCCCGCCGGGTGAAGCGGATGGCGTCGTCGCCGCTGGCTTTGCTGGCTTGCACCGCCAGCGCGTCGGCCTCGGCCACCGCCTCGGGGCGCGGGGGCAGCACCGCGTGCGGCGCGTCGAGCCGGGGCGAAGCCGACGCCGGCGGGGCGGGCGACGCCGCGCCTCCGCTGCACGCCGCAGCGCCCAGCAGCAGCGAGCCCAGCCAAGCCGATCGGCGATGGTCCATGACCCAGAGTTGCCACGAGTCCGGTGGGGTGGGCCAAGCCGGCGGCCACGACCGGCGCCATTTCCCAGGGAATTCGCCGAGTCGCCGCATTGCGAGGGGGGGGGCCCGGGTGCTAGCCTTGCGGACGTCTCGAGGATGACGGCCATGGCGAATCAAGGACAGGGCGTCGACGCCGACGAGGCCGACGAGCTAGCAAATCAGTTCAAGCCGATGTGGGAGGCCGAGGGGGACGAGGCGGAGCCCGCCGCGCCCGCCGTCGCCGCGGCGCCTGCGGTCGTGGTCGCACCCGCGCCCGCGCCCGCGCCGGCACCGGCTGTCGTGGCCGCGCCCGCGCCA
>JAKLKA010000003.1 GCA_023150915.1 Polyangiaceae bacterium | reverse complement strand
TGCGTCGCATCGCGTACACGCTGCTCTCGCTGTGGCGCAGCGTGACCTTCCCCGGTCACGCCACCCCGGTCACCGCCCCCGATGGCCGCGGCGTGATGCGCCCGTGGCGGCAAGAGACGGGCCTCGCGCCTCGACCCCGGCCCGGTCGCCTCGCTCCTGAGCCGGACGCTGCAGGTCGCCCTGACGAGAACCGATCGGGAGTGCGCCCAACCCGACGGGGGCTGACGGGCCGGTCGCCCTCGCGTATGGTGTTCGACGTGTCGAGTCGCGAGACCGAGCCTCCGTCGGGCGCTGCCGCCGAGACCGCTCCGCCCTCACGACGTGCCACGCAGGTGGAAGCGTTGCTCGAGCGCTTCCTGAACCTGCCCGAGATTCAGGTCACCGCGCCGCCGCCCCCGGATCCGTGGGTCGACCGCAGCGCGTCCACCATGCCCGCGCCGGGCAAGCTGCCGACCCTGGAAGCCTTCGACGAACAGCTGGCGATGGTGGAACCGATGCTCGAGCAGCGCGACTGGGGTGGGGTCAGCGCCGCGCTGGCGCCACGCAAGACCCTGCCGCCGCCGCTGGCGCTGGTCTACGCGATCGCGCTGCGCGAGTGTGGACAGGGGGACCCAGAAGAGCTCGCGACCCGCGCCGTGGCGGCGTTGCTCTGCGTCCCGGAGACCAGCGAGACCGCCCGGTTGATCGTCAAGCGGTTGCTCGGCTGAGGCTCACTTGAGCTGAACGTCCGTCGATGCCACGCCCGAGAGGGCGCCGTCCGCGCTCTTCGCGACCACCCGGGCGATCAGCGGAGTGTTCTTCGGCAGCGTGGGGTCGTCGAGCACCATCACCGGGATGTCGAGACCGTCCCGATCGAGGAGTGGCGTGCCGTCGTCGCGCTCGAGGAAGAAGCGGAAGGTGAGCGGCACCTGCTCGTCGGGGTTTTCGACTCGCCATTCGAGCACGGTGAGATCCGGGTCGTTGCGCGGCACGCGGATGTCGAACACCGGGTCTTCGTAGCGCTTGACCAGCTCGGCGAACGCATAGCCCGCGGCCGGCTTTCCGTCGAACGTTCCGGTGACTCGGCACGTGCCCTCCCAGAATTCGCCGAGCCAGTTTGCCCAGCCCTCGAACAGCGTGCTGACCGTACCCAGCAGGTTGGGCGGCGGGGCGTCCACCAGCGGCGTGAGCTGATCGTGGTAGCGCGGCGTCATGGTGAGCAGCGTGTTCCACTCGTCGGCGCGGAAGGTCCAGCCCGCGGCATAGACGGCGTGCTGCTTGGGGGAGCGCCAGAATTTGGTGCGTTTCCAGCGGTCGGCGCCCACCAGCTTGTCGAAGGTGCCGTCCGCGCGGTGAAGGCCCGCGCCGCCGTAGGCCGGCAGGCTGGGGGTCGAACCGTTCGCCTCCCACACCGTGGTGAGCAAGATCTCGTCCCCCGAGTCGAGCTGAATGCTCATCCACTCGTATTGCTCGAGGTTCCGGTTGCGGATCGGCGTGACGTAGAACGGACCCCACTGGTGGTCGTACCAGCCGACCCCCCGAACGCTCACGCTCTCTCGGCCGCCGCCGGGCTTCTCGAGCTCGAGCGTGCCGAGCACGTCGAGCCGGGTCAGCGAGTAGTAGTAGAACGCGCCTTTGCGACCGAAGGGCAGGTAGCCCTTTCCCCCGGCCTCGTACGGGCGCTTGAGGTTGGTGAGTGCGAGCTTCACGGCGAAGTGGCCGGCGTCGTCGGTGGCATCCAGGTCCGAAGCGAACGGGATCCAGCTCCCCGAGCCGTCTTTGCGGTTCGCCCAGGCGTCTGTCCCACCGCCGTGCTTGAAGGTGAGGTCGAGGCGCTCGGGCGACGCGCGCAACAGGCCCCACGCCGTGCCGGTCCACTCGGCCAGGAAGCGATCGCTGGCATCGAAGGCCCGCACCACCAGGAAGCGCAGCCCTTGGGTGAAGTACGCGGCGAACACGCTGAAGCGCCGTCCCGCGCCGCCCTGCTCTTGGACGTGGGCGTTCAGGTACACCCACTCCATGTCCGACAGCGACGGGTTGGCGATGCGTCCGGGGAGCAGGCGATGCCAACCCTCGTCGCGCGGAAAGGTCACGGCGGATTCGGGCCGGTGATATGGCCACACGTCCCAGGGCGGCACAGGAGGCATGCGGCAGATAGTAGCCGAATCGAAAAAGTCATAAAGTCCCCGCCATGACTCTGCAGACCGTGTTCGTGGTCGATGCGGTGCGCACCCCCATCGGCAAGTTCAAGGGCGCGCTCTCTTCGGTTCGGTCGGACGACCTGGCGGCTCACGTGGTGTCGGCGCTGGTCAAGCGCCAGCCCGTCGCGTGCCAGCGCCTCGAACAGGTGGTGTTCGGGGCCACCAACCAGGCCGGCGAAGACAACCGCAACGTGGCGCGCATGGCCGCGCTGCTGGCCGGCCTGCCGTTCGAGGTCCCGGCGGTCACGGTCAATCGCCTGTGCGGTTCGGGGCTCGAGGCCATCAACGATGCCGCACGCATGATCGCGCTCGGCGAAGTCGACGTTGCGATCGGTGGCGGCGTCGAGAGCATGACGCGTGCGCCCTACTCGATGCCCAAACCCGAAGAGGCGTTCCCGCGGACGCCACCCACGCTCTACGACACCACTTTGGGCTGGCGCTATCCGAACCCACGCATGAAGCAGCGCTTCGAGCTGATCGGCATGGGCGAGACGGCCGAGAACGTCGCCAAGAAGCACGGCATCACCCGCGACGAACAGGACCAGTTCGCGCTCTCGTCCCACCAGAAGGCCGCGGCCGCCTGGGAGAAAAACGCGTTCGCCGGCGAGCTCGCCCCGCTCGAGATCCCGCAGAAGAAGGGGGCGCCCGTGGTCTTCGACCGCGACGAGTGCGTGCGCCCGGACAGCTCGCTCGGGGCGCTGGGCAAGCTCTTGCCCGCGTTTCGCGAGGGCGGCTCGGTGACCGCGGGCAATTCGTCCCCGCTGAACGACGGCTCGGCGGCGGTCTTGCTCGCCTCCGAGGCTCTGGTCCGCGAGCTGGGGCTCACGCCCGTGGCGCGCTGGGCCGGTTCGGCCACCGCCGGCGTCGACCCCAGCTACATGGGCGAAGGGCCCATCCCCGCCACCAAGAAGTTGCTCGCACGGGTGGGCCTGCGCGCTCCAAACATCGACGTGGTCGAGCTGAACGAGGCCTTCGCGGCGCAGAGCCTGGCGTGCCTGCGCGGTCTCGATCTCGACCCGGCACGGGTCAACGTTCGTGGTGGCGCGATTGCGCTGGGCCACCCAATTGGCGCATCGGGTGCGCGAATCGTCGCCACGCTGCTCGGCGTCATGAAGGACGACGCGAAAGCCAAAGTCGGGCTCGCGTCGCTGTGCATCGGCGTCGGTCAGGGCATCGCCACGCTGTTCGAACGCGTGTAGGCTCGAGAGATGAGCGGCGAGCGCGAGTACCTCGAGACCACGGTCGAGCCGCAGCCCGACGACTCGGCGGATCTTCGCTGGGCCCTCGAGACCGCGCTGGCGATGTGGGCCCGTGGAAGTCGCGAGCAGACGCTGAAGTGGCTGCACACGGCCATGCAGACCGCCAGCAAAGAGGGCCGCCACGACCGAGCGTATTCGCTCGGCCGCGTGCTGTCGGATCTCGAGCATCGCCCCCTGCCGGCGCGGCGCTCGACCAAGCCGCCGCCGCCGGTGCCGGGGCCACAGTCGATCACCACCCCGCTGAGCGGCGGCACCAGCCCGATGGCGCAAGGCGCCTCGCGCCCGGGGAAGAGCCTGCTTCAGACCGCCCCGTATCGCATCGCACCGGAAGAGGTCACCTCGCACGTCGCGGTGGACACGGCGCTGCTCGAGGCGTGTCAGCCGTCGGCGCCCGAGCTTCTGCCCGAGCGCGAAGCAGCCCAGTCGATCACCGACGTGCCGGTGCCCGAGGTGCTGAAAGTTCCGCCCGATCGCCCACGACCGCCGACGGTCATGACGGACGGGCTCGATGCCACGCTGACCAACGTGCGGTCGTCGGCGTCGGGGCGCGATTCGGTGGAGCGCACGGTGGTGATGAGCGTCGACGAGCTGATGGCGCCGTCGGCGCGGAGCCACGGGCCGCCCACGACCCAGGGCAGCCCCCAGCGGGCCCTCGAGCCGCTGCGCGCGCTGCGCGTTGCCGTGGTGGCCGGGCAGGGCCGCGAGCTGGTGCTTCGGCTACTCGATGACGGCGAGGCTCCAGCCGACGGTGCCCAAGAGGCCTTGCTGGTGCCCTTCGCGCGCTGACCTTCACGGGTGCGGCGCGGGTGGCGCCTTCGTCGCCGCCTTCGCCTTCCCGGCGTCCAGGCGCGGCGCGGCGGCGTCCGCGACGGCAGCCCCCGCCTCGGGCGCCACTCCCGTCAAGGCGCGGACCTCGGCCCCGCGGATCTCGAGCACCGAGGGCCGCCCGCCATAGTGTCGAGCCAGGCCGACGTCGATGCGCCAGACCTTCGCGTCGCAGGCGCTGGTGATCCCGGTCTTCTGGACGGTGTGTCCCACGACCATCCGCTTCGCGTTCAGATCGGTCAGCACGGTGCCGAGCGCGCCGCACGCCCGTGCGCTGGGCTCGCCGTCGGAGTAGTCGCGCGCCCAGACGGGCGAGGTGTCGCCGTTCAACACGTCGGGGATGCGGCGGGTCTCTCCCAGCATCCAGCGTCGGGCTTCGTCGTTGATCTTCCCGATGCCGTACCGGACATGCCCGGGGAGCACGCCACCATGCGCGAACACCGTGTCACCGACGACGATCACCACCGGGCGGGCCGCCAGCTTCTCTGCCGAAGAGCCGCCCGGCAAGAACGCGGCCGCGCGCCCGTGCTGCTCGGGCGGCAAGAGCGAAGCCTGCTTGCCACGCTGCCCGACCAGCGGCGTGTTCTTGTAGTCGCGGAAGCCGTCCTCGGTGACGTAACGGAAGTCGGCCGCGACGTTCAGCACTTCGTGATTGCCCGAGAGGGCATGAACCGCGCCCCCGGCGGACTGGGCCCGCTCTTTCAGCTTGTCGAACAGCTCCACGATCTCGGGTTCGTCATCGCCGCGGTCGAGCTGGTCGCCGGTCTGGACGACGACCAACTTGCCGCCCACCCACTCGTCTTTCTCGTCGATGGCGCCCCCGAGGCGCAGCGCAGTCCGAGTCGCGGCGACGTCGCCGTGCAGATCGCCCACGGCGATCACCCGTTCGGCCGCGGGAAAACGAAACGAGGTGTCGTCCGGCGCCGGGGCGCTTGCCGTGGCCTGGGGGGCGCCTCTCGGCTCGCGGGGCGGATCGGCGTTGCAGTGCACGGCGAACGCGCACAAGGGGAAGAGCCAGCAGCGGGTCGGGCGCATGGTCGAGGCCCAGGTTACACCGAGCGCGACCGCTTCGAGAGCAACACTTCGACCACCGGCCGCGCTCCGGACAGGTGGGTGACGCTTCGCCGCGCGGCGCGCCGGACCTCGTCCTCGAGGTCCACGCCGCGCCACCCGCGGACGCGCGCCAGGGCGGCCAAGACGTCGCGACGAATACCGCGCAGAGCGGAGTCGTCGTCGTCGACGGCCGGGACCCCTCGCGCCGAGACGGCGGGCGGGTCGAGCACCTCGCCCGTGTCGTCGAGCACCACGCTCACGCAGAGCAGCCCCGAGCGCCCGAGCTCTGCGCGGCGCTTGAGGTCGTCGCCGATCAGCGGCTCGCCGCCGAGGTCCACCGCCACCCGCCCCGAGGGCACCGCATCGCCGCGAGTCAACCCGTGCTCCCGCGAATAGCACACCGTCTGCCCGTTCTCGATCACCAGGGTTTGCTTCACCCCCAACTCGCGCCCCAGCTCGGCATGGCGCAGCAGGTGCGACAGCGTGCCGTGAACCGGCACGAACGCGCGCGGGGAGACCAGCTCGATCATCTTCCGCTGCTCGGCGCGCCCAGCGTGCCCGCTGGTGTGCACCGCGGGGTCCGTGCCCCGGTGGTGCAGCCGAAGCCCACGCCGCAAGAGGTCGTTCATCAGCCCGAGCACCGGGCGCTCGTTGCCGGGGATCACCCGGGACGAGAACACCACGCTGTCGCCCGCGTCGAGCGTCAGCTGCGGGTGCGCGCCCGCGGCCAGCCGGCTCATGGCGCTGTTCGGCTCGGCCTGGGTACCCCCGGCCAAGACCAGAAGTTGGTTCCGGGGCACTGCGGCGATGTCTTCGGGCGCCACCACCAGGTTGCTGGGCCATCGCAGGTAGCCCAGCGCAGCGGCGATCTCGCGCTGCGACAACAGGCTGCGGCCGAGCAGCGCCAGCTTGCGACCGGCCTTCTGCGCGATTTCTCCCAGCAGGATGAGGCGCTGCACGTTGCTGGCGAACAGCGCAACGACCACGCGCCCCGGGGCTTCGGCCACCAGGCGCTCCAGGGCCGCCCCCACGCTGCGCTCGGACCCTGGGCGCTCCTCGGTGTCGATGTTCGTGCTGTCGCTGAGCAAGAGCTCGACCCCCCGAGCCCCGATGGCCTCGAGCCGGGCCACGTCGGTGGGCTGACCGTCCGGCGGATCCGGGTCGAAGGTGAAGTCCCCCGTGTGCACCACGAAGCCCACGGCGGTTTCGATGCAGAGCGCGCTGGCTTCGACGATCGAGTGCGACACCCGGATGGTCTCCACCTCGAAGGGACCCACGCGCGAGATCGAGCCCGCGCCCACCTCGTGCAGCTCCAGGTCGCCGGAGCGGAAGTCGTGCTCTGCCAGCCGGCGCTTGGCCATCGCCAGCGCGTGCGGCGGTCCGTACACCGGTACGTCGAGCCGCCCGAGCAAGTACGGCAACGCCCCGATGTGGTCCTCGTGACCGTGCGTCAAGAAGACGCCGGCGACGTGCTCGGCGCGCTCCTCCAGCCAGGAGAAATCGGGGTGGATCACGTCCACGCCGAGGTCGTCGTTCGGGAAGCTGGTCCCCGCGTCGACCACCAGAATGCCGTCGGGTTGCTCCAGGGCCAGGCAGTTCATGCCGATTTCGCCCAGGCCCCCCAAGGGCACTATGCGCAGGGTCAAGTGAAGTTCTCCGGCCGAGAGCCTAGCCGTTCTGCCCGGTCGGGACTACGTTCCGCCCGCCGAGCCCGGAGGAAACCGTGACCGTCAAGAGCGTCTCGCCGCAGGAAACCCAGAGCTTGCTCGATGCAGGCGCCGTCTACGTCGACGTGCGTAGCGAGCCCGAGTTCGAAGCCGGGCACCCACCGGGTTCGTTCAACGTGCCGTTGCTCCACGCCGGGCCCGCGGGCATGGTTCCGAATCCCGAGTTCCTCGAGGTGATGCAGCGCTGCTTTGGCAAGACCGAGAGGCTGGTGATGGGGTGTCGCTCGGGTCAGCGTTCGCTGCGCGCGGCCGAGATGCTGATCCAGGCGGGCTACGCCGACGTCTCGAACCTGTTCACGGGCTGGGAGGGCAGCCGCGACGCTTTTGGTCGCATGACCCCCGGCTGGCGCGCGGAAGGCCTTCCGGTCGAGCTCGGCAAGACCGCTGGCTTCCGCTACGACGACGCCAAGCAGCGGTCGCCGAAGTAGGTCAGCGTGGCGGGCGCCCGTCGAGGCGCGCGCGCTTCTCGCCGCGCACCAGGTCGCGAACGTAGCTGGTTGCCAGAAAATCGTGGGGGAACCCCGGCTCTATCCGGCTGACCTCGTCCAGCCGGGCACGCTGCTCGGAGCCCAGCAACACATCCGTCGCGCCCATCGAGTCCACCAGTTGCTCGACCTTGCGGGCGCCCACGATGGGAATGAAGCCGTAGCCCTGGGAGCGTACCCACGCGAGGGCGACCTGCGTCGACGTGCAGCCCAGCTCGTCCGCCACGGCGTCCACCGTGCGCGCGATGTTCAGTGATTGTTCGTTGGTGCGGCCGCGCTGGTCGTTGCCTTGCTTGCGGAGTGAATCGTTCTCCACGCCCGAGCGCGTGTACTTGCCGGTGAGCACGCCGGCCCCCAGCGGCCCCCAGGCCAGCACCGACAGCCCGAAGTGATGGGCCATTGGCAAGAGATCACGCTCCGGCGCGCGTTGCAGCAAGCTGTATTCGATTTGCAGCCCGACGAACGGCGTCCAGCCGCGCAGATCGGCCAGCACGTTTGCCGCCGACACCACCCACGCGGGTGCGTCGCTCACGCCCACGTAAAGCACCTTGCCCGACCTCACCGCGTCGTCGAGGGCACGCATCGTCTCGTCGTAGGGCGTGTAGTCGTCCCAGGCATGCACCCAGAGCAGGTCGATGTAGTCGGTTCCCAACCGGCGCAGGCTGGCCTCGATTGAGTGCACCATGTTCTTGCGATGATTGCCCGAGGCGTTCGGGTCGTTCGGGTCCATCGACAGCGTGTACTTGGTGGCGAGCACGGTGCGATTGCGCTTGCCGCTCAGCCAGCGCCCAACGATCTCTTCGGTCTGGCCGCCGTGGTACTTGTTCGCGGTATCGAGGAAGTTCCCTCCTGCCTCGGCGTAGGCGTCGAGCACGCGATGGCTCTCGGCCTCGGTCGCGCCGAAGCCCCAGTTGTCCCCGAAGCTCATGGTCCCGAGGCACACGTCGGACACCCGAAGACCTGTCTTGCCCAGCATGCGATAGCGCAACATGGCGAACCTTCTTGGGGCGAGGTTGGGCTGCGTCAACCCGGCGGAGGGCTCAACCGCCGTCGGGGCGGGGCAAGACGTCTTCCGGGGCCAGCGGCCCCTCGCGCTTCAACGCCCAGAAGTCGCCGAGCGGAACCAGCAGGCCGCCGAGCCGGAAGACCTCCCAGCCCAGCAGCAAATCGCTGGAGCCGGGGTTCACGCTCACCAGCGGGCAGAAGCCGGCGCGGGCCGGGAAGTCCAGGAAGCGGTTGCCCGCGACGCGATAGTCCAGGTAGTGCCCGCCGCTCCAGCCGCGCGGGAAGCGAAGGCCGGCCGCCGAGCGCACTTCGTAGTGTCCGAAGGTGAGGGCCCGGCCGCGGCCGTCACGCTTGGGCGGCGGCGGAGTCTCCCAGCCGGTCTGTTCGACCTTCACGTTCCAACCGCGCACACAGCCGCGCGCCGGGTCGCGGTGGAACGTCTTGCGAAACGACTTCCAGAACAGCCGGTGGAACACCGCGGGCATCGACAGGTCCACGCCGGTGTAGCTGGTGTCGGCGAGCGCTTCGAGGTCGAGCGGCAAGCCGCGGGCGACGATGGCGTACCGCTCGTCGTTCGACATCGAGAGCAAGTCGTCCAGCGTCGTGGCCATGGCGCGCCGAACTTTACACCTTTTGGCGCAAGCGCTCTTCCTGATTGACCTCGACGCCCCGGTCCGTGGAACATCCGTCGCTGTGGCGCGACGCAAGGTCTTGATCCTGGGCGGTGGGCTCTCGGCACTTTCGGCGGGGGTGCACCTCTTGCAAGAGGGCGGTGGCGGCGCCTTCGACGTGACCGTGCTGTGCATGGAGCATCGGCTTGGTGGCAAGGCTGCGAGCTGGCGGCTGCCCGACGGTCGCTACATGGAAATCGGGTTCCACGGCGTGTTCGGCTACTACCGCGCGATCCAGACCCTGCTGGCGCGGGCGGGGCACGCCGTGACCGATCCGCGCTGGTTCACCCCCAACGAGGGCGTGCACCTGATGTACGAGGCCGGCGCCCGCGCGGTCAACCGGCTGGACATTCCCGATGGGCCGCTCGACGTGGCGGCGCTCTTCGACGGCGGCTTCGTCGGCTACAAGGGGATGAGCTTCACCGAGAAGCTGGCGGCGGCGACCTGGCTGGCCAAGACCGGCGCCAAGCTGCTCTTGGGCGACGTGCCGCCCGAGATTGACGAGCACTCGTTCACCGCTTGGTGCGTCGACACGGGGCTCGACATCGAGCTCACGCGGAAGAGCTGGTTCAAGTACGTGCTCGACTTGGCCTTCAACTTCCCCGCCGAAGGCTCGGCGTACGTCGGAATGTACGGCTTCCAGCGGTTGATGAGCCCCGACAACTCGACCGTCTACTACCTGAATGGGCCGCTCAGCGAGGTGATCGTGGCCCCCATCGCTCAGCTGTTCGTCTCGCTCGGCGGCAAGATCGAGCTGTGCACCAAGGCCACCCGCATCGAGCTCGACCCGACGACTCGCGTCGTGAGCGAGATCGGCACCCGGGCAATGGCCACGGCCCAGCCCATCGCCGGCGTCGTCGATCACGTCACGCCGGTGCCGATCGGCGGAAGCTACTCGCTGGAAGACAGCCCCTACCCGGTGGGTGACCCGGCCCCGGCGCAAGGCTCGGCCGAGCGCACCTGGCGGCGCGGGGTCGACTTCGACGACGTGATCTCGGCCCTGCCGGTCGACAGCCTGCGCGCGCTGCTCGGCACCACCTCGCGCTTCGACGAGGCGGTGCTCGACGTGGCCGAGCTTCGGACCCTCTGGGGGCTTCGCAGCGTGGCCTCGCTGTCGCTGCGCGTGTGGTTGCCCAGCAAGGTGATGCCCGCCGACTACACCACGGTGGTCATGGGCACACCGCAGCCGTGTGCCACCACCATCGACTACACCAACCGCGTCACGGAGCTCTCGAACGGCAGCTGGGGTTCGGTCGTCGAGTTCGAGGGGCAAGAAGGCTTGCACGCCGGTCTCTCGGACCGGACGATCGTGCGCGAGACGCTCCAGAGCTTCGTCGGGCTGCCGTTCGTGGACAGGACCAAGATCGACGTCGACCAGGTGCTCGCACAGAGCAACGGCAACTTGTGGTCGTTCCGGCGCAACACCGCCCACCATCTGCGCTACCTCTTGATGGAGCCCGGGCACTGGAAATACCGCCCCCGTCAGGACGTTCGGCCGTACGCGAACCTGACGCTCACCGGCGACTGGATGAACGGAACGCAGCCCACCGCGAGCATGGAGGCAGCGGTCCGCACCGGCCGCGTCGCGGCCACCCTGCTCCGGGCGGACGCGGGGCTGCCCGCCCCCGTGGCCTGAGGCTCAGCGCTGAAGCCAGCCCACTTTGAAGCGCCACCGGCTGGGGCTCACGCGCTCGGCGCTGGTGCGATAGGGCGTGCGGCCCAGCATGGCGATGATGGTGTCGCTCCAGCCCGAGATCAGCGCGGGGATCCCCGGCGGAAGATCCGGATCTTCGAGCTCACCGATCAGGTGGTCGTCATGCTCTTCCACCACCGTGAAGGTGCCGAGGGTGGTCTGTCGCGACCACACGCTCGCCGCGCGGTTGAACACCAGCGCCGGCGTCGCGAACTTCAAGAACACCCGATAGATGACGTGGATCTGATACCGGGCGGCCATGCCGCCCAGCTCTCTGAGCTCGTCTTCGGAGCCTTGGACTGCCGTGCAGAACGCCTGCATCAGCTGGTGCAGGTGGCGGCGCGGATACCACGAGTTGGCGTAGATCTCGCTGCCGTAGAACGAGCGCGCCTCGTCCGACATCGCGTTCTCGACGCGGCGCCAGAGGTCGCTCTTCTCGCGCTGAAGCGGCGCGACGTACGACAGCAGGGTGTACCCCTTGACCTCTCCGGTGTGCGCGTCCATCGCCATCGTCACTCTGCGGGGTGCGGCCCCTCGTCCGTCCAGCGGTAGAAGCCGAGGCCCACCTTCTTGCCGAGCCGGCCGGCGCGCACCATCTGCCGCAAGATCGCCGGGGGCCGGAACTGCTCGCCCAGCTCTTTGTGCAGGTGCTCGAGGATGGCCAGCCGGACGTCGAGCCCCACGAGATCGGTGAGCTCGAGCGGCCCCATCGGATGGCGGTACCCCAGCTTCATCGCCCGGTCGATGTCCGCCGCGCTGGCCACGCCGGCCTCGAGCATGCGCATGGCCTCGGCGCCCAGGATCACGCCCAGCCGGCTGGTGGCGAACCCGGGGAAATCGCGGACCACGATCGACTCTTTTGCCAGCACGGCGGCCAGCGCCCGGGCGCGGTCGACCGACTGCTCGCTGGTAGAGAGCCCGCGCACGATCTCGAGTAACGGCATGACCGGCGGGGGGTTGAAGAAGTGCAGCCCGACCAGTCGGTCGGGCACCCCCGCCCGCTGGCCAATTTCGGTGATCGAGAGGCTCGAGGTGTTCGAGCCCAAGAGGGCGTGCGCCGGAGAAAGCTCGCGGATCTCGCCGAACAGCTTCACCTTGAGGTCCATCGACTCGGGGGCTGCCTCGATCACCACGTCGGCGCCCTGGCACGCGGTCGAAAGCTCGCTCGTGGGGAGCAGCCGCGCCGCGGTCGCGCTTCGGTCCGCCGCGCTCAGCTTGCCCTTCGCGACCAGCCGGTCGAGTTGCGAGCTCACCTCACGGCCGGCCTGCTCGACCTGGGCCGCCGAGACATCGAACAGCCGTGCTTCCAGCCCGCGCTGGGCAGCCAGCTGGGCAATGCCGCGCCCCATGGTGCCGGCACCGATGACCGCGACGGTCGAGAACGCTTCGGTCATGGCTCGATCAGGGGGCATAGGCTCGACCGGCGAGCCCGCCGCCGCACGTCACGCATTTCTCGGGGGTGTGGTCGCGGTGGTAGACCTGCGCACAGGTGGGGCAGAGGCGGGCGTCCCGCTCGAACGAGATGGCCGTGTCGCTCTCGGCGCAGTGCCGGCCAGTGATCTGGAGGTTCTCGACCACGACCTGCTCGCCGTCGCCGTCCTTCGGCTCGGGCAGCCCGTCCGTGGCACTTCCTTTCACGTCCAGCGCATCCGGCACGCGTGCCACGGCCTCTTTGAGGATCCAGGCTGCCGCGTGCGGGTGGGCCGCCAGCGGCACCGACAAGAGCAGGTCGTCGCCCTCGAGCCGGAGCGCCTTGTC
The DNA here is from genome assembly GCA_023150915.1 of Polyangiaceae bacterium. Taxonomy (GTDB): domain Bacteria; phylum Myxococcota_A; class Polyangia; order Polyangiales; family Polyangiaceae; genus JADJKB01. The sequence continues at coordinate 132,937 of JAKLKA010000003.1, read as the reverse complement.
CTCGATGTAGACCCGCTTCAGATCGCACCACGCGATGCGCGTCAGCTCGGTTCCCTTTTCGACCGCAACGCCCACTGGGCCGACGCGGATCGGGTCGGCGCCCAGGTCGCTGAACCAGAGCGCAATGCCGAGGGTGACCGCCCCGCCAGCCACCAGGTACTGGGCCCAGGGCAGCGCCGGCTCGCGGATCCACTGCCCGTAGACCCCGGCGCCCAGCGCCAGCGCGCCCGCCATGCCGCCGAGCCCCGAATAGAGCGAGCTCTGGTTCTGGGAGGGCACGAAGCGGCGCTCTTTGCGCTCGACCTTCTCGCGCTTGGTGCCTTTCTTCTTGTCTTTCTTGTTTTCGGCCATCGGACGGGCGGCGGAGCCTAGTGCATGGGGGGCCGTTAGGTAAGATCTGGTGTTGCCAAGCGGCTGGCGCAGGCCAAAACTAGCCGTGGCGTGTCCTCCGTTCTGTTTCCGCTGGTGCTGTTCGTGCTGTATTTCGCCATCCAGCTCTGGCTCTTGCCTCGGCTCGGGGTGCCCACCTGAATGGTGCCTGATACGCGTCGGTCGACGCGCAAGCCCGGGGACGGCGGCTGTGGGACGATAAAGCCCTAGTGCGACCCAGCCGCCTGGTCTTGTTCTCCCTTCCGCTGGCCACGGTGGCAGTGATCGTGTTCGCGCTGTTCGTCGTCGGCGCGCCGCGCGCCTACCACGGCGTGCGCGTGTACGGCGGCCCCACCGAAGGGGCCTCGCGCCTTTCGCTGCGGCTCTCGGCCGTCGAGCGCTACATGGAAGTGGAGGCTCCGGCCCGCGTGGGCGAGCTCGCCATCGAAGCGCGTCTGGATGATGGCCGGAAGGCCAGTGCCCGTGTGCCCTCGGACGAGCTGGGGACTGCGGTCGTGACGCTCGATCTGGGCGGGCCCGTGCGCGGGCCGGTGGCGATGAGCGTGACCAGCGAGCACGGCCTGCTCGCGCGGGGAAGCCTGTCCCTGGCGCCCGAGCAGTGGATGGAACGCGTGCGGGAGCGCGGTGGTGTGCTGCCCGGGCAGGCCAGCGGTGCGTTGTCGATTCGCGTGTTCCCAGCGCGCGGCGCGTTCGCCATCCCGTTCGGCGATCCGCTGTCGATCGAGGTCAGCCGAGCTGGCGGGCCGGTGGTGGGTGCGCGGGTCAGCGTCGAGGTCGAAGGCGTCACGCTGGCGGGCGAGCCGAGCCCCACCGATGCTCGCGGGCACACCAGCGCCATTCTGGCTCCCGTCGATCACATCGCGTCCCTGACCATCAAGGCCGTGACTGACGGCGGCGAGAGCGGGACCTTCACCGGTGCCATCCCCATCGCCGTGGGCGCGCTTCGAGCGTCGCGGCAAGAGGGCCAGCTGCGCGTCGAGTGCGCCATCGAGCGCGAGATGGCCTACTTCGCAGTGATCACCGAGCGCGAGCGGCTCGCCGGCGGGCGGGTGGCGATGAGCCCGACCGGCAGGGGCGGGTCGGTCGGCCTGGCGGAGCTTCCCGCGCTCCCCCCGGGGCCGGTCTGGGCCGTGGTGTCGGGTGAGCCCGAGCTCGACTCGGCGTCCACGGTGGGTTGGCCCATCGGTGAGCTCGGGGAAGGCGACCCGCCGAAGACGCGGGCGGTGCCCGATCGCCTCTTGCTGGACGGCCTCACGCTGGGCTTTGCCACCGAAACGGCGCGGCGCGGACAGGCGCGACATGTGGCGCTGGGCTTCACGCTGCTCGCGGGGTTGCTCGCCGCGGCGCTCTTGGTGCGCGAGGGCCAGCGCTCGGCAAGTGAGCTCGACGCGCACCTGCGGGCCGCCGGGGCCGAGCCGGCCGAGCGGCAAGAGCAGGCCAAGCGGCGCTGGCTCGGCCTGGTCGTCGCCGTGCTGTGCGTGGGCATGGGGTTCGCGGTGCTCTTGCTCGTCGCGATGTACCGCATGGGATAGGCTCGCGCCGTGCGCACCGTAATCGTGATGTCGTTCGCCTGCGCGCTCGCTGCCTGCGCCGCGGGCGGCGCGGGCCCTGCTACGGCGGCGCCCCGCAAGAAGCCCGCGTCCAAAGTGGCACCCGCGCCCCGGCCGCACGCACCCCTGGCCATCGGGCACGCAACCGTCGATCGCGTCAAGAAGAGCTGGGAGGTCGCCGGCGGCGGCTATGGTCGCGCCGTGGCGGTCAGCCGTGCGCTGGGTCGGGTGGCCTTCGCGAACAAAGAGGGCGTCGAGCTGTTCGATCTTGTCACCGGCAAGTCCGCCGGCAAGGTCCAGCGCTGTCGGGACGTGGTGCGCGGGGGGCTGGCGTTCCATGGCGGCGATCTGGTGATCGTGTGCGAGAAGTCCGTCGTACGGGTCGACGCGCACAAGCGCACGGATCGACCGGACCTCGCCGTGCATGCGTCGCGCATCACGGCCGCCGCGTTCGTGGGTGCGCGCATGGCGCTGGGGCATCACGACGGCGTCGTCCGGATCTACGGGCTGGACGGCGCGGCGACCGCCGAGGTGCGCGTGCCCGGGCCGCCCGTCGATGCCAAGAGCCTGGCCTTGACCCGCGACGGTGCGCGGCTCGCCGTGGGTTTCGTGCAGGGCTCGGTGTGGTGGTGGGACCTGGCAAAGCCCGACGCCTTCCACGACCTGGTGCGCCACGAAAGCGAGACCGATGCACTGGCGTTCAGCGACGACGGAGGCCTCTTGGCCGACGAGGGGGCGACGCACACCACCACGCTGTGGGAGCTTGCAGCGACACCCGCGGCCAAGACCAAGCTGAAGCACGGGAACTGGGTGAAGCGGATCCTCTTCACCCGCGACGGCAAATGGCTGGTTCGCGCTGGGTCCGACGGCCTCGAGCTGACCGAGATCGGGGGCCCGAAGCGGGTCGCCCTCGACACCCGCGACCCGGTCGAGGACGCCGCATTCGACGAGCACGGGGCCCTGCTCGGGGCGGTCGACCGCCAGGGGCGCCTCACCCTCTGGGCCGTGCGCTGAGATCCTTTTCCCCTCTGGTCCGTCTCATAGGGGCGCGGACGATCGGGCAGCTTCGGTCCGCGAGCCCGAGCCAGGAGGAAAGAGCCATGATTCGTCGCAGTTTGCGCATGTTCGTCGCCGCGCTGGTGCTCTTGGCTCTGTGCCTCGGGGTCGTGGTCGCCGCGGCCCAGAGCCGAACCTGGCGCCGCCCGCCCCCCCCGCGCGCTCAGTTTTCCGTCACCGTCGAGGACGGGGCCGGCAATCCGCTCTCCACCTACAGTCACCGCGGGACTACCTGGGTCCTGGGTGAGGAGGGGGAGCGCTACGTCATCGTGGTCCACAACCCCACCCCCGAGCGGGTCGAGGCGGTCGTCAGCGTGGACGGGCGCGACGTCCTCACCGGGCGCGCCGCAGACTGGCGCAAGCATCGCGGCTACATCGTCCCGGCGCACGGCAGCGTGCGGATCGACGGCTTCCGACAGAGCCTGGACACGGTGGCCGCTTTCCGCTTCACGGACCCTTCGAACAGCTATTCGTCGCGGATGGGCACTCCCCAGAACGTCGGCGTGATCGGCGCGGCCTTCTTCCGCGAGAACGTGCGCGAACAGGCGTTCCTTCCCAACGACGACTGGCGCTTCGAGCGCCGTCGCCATCCTCGCCCCGCACCGTCCAAGGCGTCGCGGCCGAGCGGCGGGGCGCCGCGCGCCGCCGCCCGCGAGAGCGACAGCAACATTGGAACCGAGTACGGCGAATCCCGAACCAGCCGTGTGATGCAGACCTTCTTCGAGCGCGCCACAGCCACGCCCGCCCGCGTGCTCACCCTGCGCTACGACGACGCCGATGGGCTCGAGGCGCGTGGCATCGACGTGTTCGGGCAGCGCTTCCGCCGGCCGCCGCCGCCGCGCCCGTTCCCACAGGCCTTCGTCGACGGCGAGTTCGCGCCGCCGCCGCCGTGAGTGCTCACGGGCAGGTCAGTCGCCAGGCGTCCAGATCCCAGGTCTTGATCAGCGTCGAGAAGCCCGCGATGCTCCCCTTGCCGCAGACCTGGCCCTTCTTGGCCGCGCCCTGGCTCTGCTGATCGACGTATTCGACGTGAAAGACCGCCTTGTTCGCCTGAATGAACGGGGCAAGCGCGGCGCACTCCGAGAACGAAAGGCACTCTTCGTTCAGCGCCCAGTCGAAGTGGGGAAGTAACTTGGGCACCAGCTCGACGCTGTTCTTCAGGCCCACCGACAGCCCTCGCGCGTGGGACTCGGCAGCCAAGAACTTGTCGTAGTCGAGCTGGTCCGCCTCGGTCAGCGGAAAGCCCGAGTCGTTGGCATAGCCGTCCACGTTGTCGGGCTCGACGCCGTCGCACTTCTTGCTCACCGCAAGGTCCAGGCGCTTCTTCATGATGGCGCGGACGTTTGCGCTGCGAATGTCGAGCCAATTCTCCCCGGGCCAGCCGACCAGCGCCTTGCCGTAGTCCGTGGACTTGAAGTCCTTGGCGTCCGACCGCCAGTCCTCTCGGCTGCCGGCGCTGAAGTAGCACACCACCACCCGACCTTTCGCGTGCAGCGTGTCGATGGTTGGCTGGGGCGCTTCGAACAGATCGATGTCGAACATCGCGGCATCCACCGTGGTGTCGACGCTGCCGGTCAGCTGCCACTGCCAGGTGGTGCCCGGCTTGGGCTGCCAGGGTGCCGCGCCCCCGCCCCCGCCGCTGCCACCGCCCGAGCTCGCACCCCCGCCGCCGGAGGCCCCGCCGCTCGACGCGCCCCCCGCGCCGCCCGAGGACGCGCCCCCCGTGCTGGCTCCCGCGCTCCCCCCCGTGCCCGAGGCGGCCCCCGTGCCCGAGGCGCCCCCGGTCGTGCCGCCCGTTCCACCCCCCGCGCCGTTTTCGCTTTCGGAGCCGCCACAGGCCACGGCGCCGCACAGCGCCAGCGCAGTCACCGCCCAAGCCACGTGCCGCATGCCTCGGATATTACCGTATGCTCGCGGTCCATGGGATCCGCGCTCGCGCTCGAGCGATACCTCGCGGCCGCGCGGGCGTTGCCCTTCGACGGCGACGCCGCCCGCGAGGCAGCCCGTGCGCTGCTGGACGTCTCGGCCAGTGCGCCGCTGGCCGAAGCCCGGAAGGTGATCGCCGCGCTGGCATCGGACATCGATCGTGATGCCGAGTCCCTGGTGCTGAGCGTGGTGATGTCGGGCGCCCTGGTCGAGCGCGGCGTGCCCGGCGGCGAGCTCGAGCGCGTGCTGTTCCCCCGGATTGCGCGCTGGTTGAGCGATGGCGTGGCCCAGCTCGATCGTCTGCTGGTCGACCACCCGCCAGAGTCGCGTACAGACGCCGACGACGAGGTCGACGAAAACGAGTGGGTCGGCATCCGCCTGTGCGACGAGCGCGCCTGGGTGCTGATCGGCGAAACCCACCTCGCCGCGGTGGCGCTCTTGGGCGCCGACGCGGGCGCGCGCAAGAACCAGCGTGGGCTGTTGCCCGCGCTCCGCCGGCTCGAGCCGTATCACCCCGGGGCCGCCTGGCTGCGTCAGATCCTGGACGTGCTCGACGACGAGCCGATCATCGTGATCGACGTTGCACGACGCACGGGCGCTCGCGGCACCATGACCGGCGTGGCCAGCAACTTCGAGCTGTTCGTGCTGATCGCCCACGCGGCCGCGAACCTCGATCTACCCCGGCCCCCCGAGGCGGCGGTGCGTTGCCTGCTCGGGCAGGGCGCCCAAGATTCGGGCATCGTGGTGGAGACCGCGTTCAACGCTTATGCCTACTCGGCGCTCGGTGAGCACGAGCGCTTGCCCGAGCCGAGCGACTACGGCGGCTCGGCGCACTGGATCTGGGGCGAGGGCGAGCCGTGGGAGATCCCAGCGCTCGACGGCACGCGCGTCGTGCTCATCGGGCCGCCGTCGTATGCTCGCCTGGTGCCGGCGCAGCGCACCTTCGCGGCGCTCCGGGCAGAGCTGCGGCTCGAGCCGCTGTCGTCCGAGGCCGTGGCGGGTTGGCTGGCGCGGATCGCGCGGGCCAACGCGAACTGAGGCCGGCCAGGGCCCCGCCAGGCCGCCGCCTGGGCCCCGCTACTGTGCCCAGATCGCACACCTTTCGAGGCGGCCATTGCTTCCTGGGGGGGCCGGGCATACCGAAGTCCGGTTTCCCCCAATGAGGAGGACTGAATGAAACTTCGTACGACTGCACTTGCAGCAACTTGCAGCCTGGCTGCGCTCTTTCTGTCGGCCTGTGCCGGCGATGATGGCGCTTCGTCGCCGACTTCGGGCGGTGGCAGCGGTGGCATCACCGGAGGCTCGGGCGGCGTCGGCGGCTTCGGCGGCTCGGGCGCGACCGGTGGCTTCGGCGGCTCGGGCGCGACCGGCGGCTCCGGTGCCACGGGTGGCCAGGCCGGTTCGGGCGGCCAGGCGGGCTCTGGCGGTTCGGGCGCGACCGGCGGCTCGGGTGGCTCGGGCGGCGGCGATCCGGACAACGACGGCGACGGCTACGCAGCGAGCAAGGACTGCGACGACAGCAACAAGGACGTCAACCCTGGCGCCAAAGAGAGCTGCAACGGCATCGACGACAACTGCGACAAGTCGATCGACGAGGGCGTGACCACCACCTATTACGTCGACGGCGACAGCGACGGCTACGGTCTGGACAGCGCCTCGACCAACAAGCAGGACTGCACCAAGCCGACCGGCTACGCCGACAAGTCCGGCGACTGCGACGACAAGGACGGCAGCTCGTACCCGGGCAACCCCGAGGTGTGTGACGGCAAGGACAACGACTGCGCCGGCGGCGTGGATAACGGCGTCAGCAAGAATACGTACTACAAGGACAACGATGGCGACGGCTACGGCGGGGCGACCACGCAGCAGGCCTGCACGCCGGCGGACGCCACCTGGGTGCTTCAGGGCAACGACTGCGACGACGCCGACAAGGCGCGTTACCCCGGCAACACCGAGATCTGCGACGGCAAGGACAACGACTGCGACAGCAAGACCACCGAGCCCGGCCAGACCACGTACTACCAGGACAAAGACGGCGACGGCTACGGCAACCCCAGCGTGACTCAGTCGCTCTGCGGCGCGGCCCCCACGGGCTACGTGGCCCAGAGTGGCGACTGCAACGACGGCGACGCCAAGATCAACCCGCTGGCCATCGAGCTCTGCGACAACATCGACAACAACTGCATCAACGGCATCGATGAGGGCCCGATCCAGGTCTGGCCCGACAAGGACGGCGACAAGTACGGCGACTCGAAGGCGACCTCGAGCTACCTGTGCTCGGTGAAGACGGGCTATGCCGCCAACAACACCGACTGCGACGACACCAAGGCGGGCATCAACCCCGGCGCGGCAGAGATCCCGGGCAACGGCATCGACGAGAACTGCGACGGCAATGACACCAACGCGGGCACACTGTGTGGCAAGGACTCGACGGCGGTCACCTCCAAACCCTTCCGCTACTCCGGGGCATTGAATTCCATCGACCAGACCACCGGCGGCCCGGCCGGCGCTGGGTACTACTGGGACGACGTCGAGGTGTCCGCGACCGCGGCCGAGACTTTCACGGTCTTCTATGGGCGACGCGACACCACGACCCTCACTCCGCGCCTCTACCACTACGGCCCCAACTCGTGTTCGGCCAACTCGAGCGTCACGAACATGAGCACCCAGGGCAACCCCTTCGGTGCAGGTCGCGCTCGGCAGCTCGTGAGCAACTCTGCTGCGGGCTACTACTACGACGTGCTCACCACCAACGCGGCGGGTCAAACGGGTGACTACCAGTACGACGTGCTGCCGGGCAACGTGGGCGGAAGCTGCGGCAACCTGGGCTTCACGCTCTGGCCGCTCGGTCGCCGCACGGTGGATGCGCTCTACAGCTTCGACGATCCGCCGGCCAGCGGGTCGCCGGTGGCAGCGGGCTTCAAGACCGTCGACGTCGAGGCCTACCTCGAGGCCGGCAAGACCTACACCATCCTGCAGGGCGGCACGACGTACGCCGATCGGCTGTACGTGTCGAAGGCGGGCGCCTGCGCTACGAGCGTGGGCACGGCCACCAGCGGCATCACCAACGGTGGCGCGCGTCTGGTGTACGCCCCGACTTCAGCGGGTGCGTATGCGGTTTGGGCGAGCACCCAGACCGCGGGCCAGACCGGCGCGTTCTCGGTCAACGTAGTCGAAGGCAACGTGGGTGAGTCGTGCTTCACCGGAGCTGGGTCGGTGCAAGGTACCGGTGACAGCTACGTGCTGTGGCCGCTGGCCGGGACCGTCGCGCAAAACCTCGGAATCGGCGACCGCGTCGGAGATTGGGGTACTCAGCGGTACTTCGACGACTACGAGACCTACGCCGAGGCAGGTCAGAACATCGGCGCGACGGTGACCATCACCAGCGGCACGGGCACCCCGCGCATCCACGTGGTTCGCTACACGGGAACCACTGGGTCGTGCGTCGCCGCGCTCGCCAGCTCGACCCAGATCGTGGGCGGGACGGCGACGGTCAACTACCCCGTTACCCAATCGGGCATCTACGTGATCGTCGTCACGGCGTACTCGAACAACAGCACGGCCTTCAGCTACAACCTCGCGACGAGCAGCTGATCGGCCCCGTCCAAGTGCCCGAAGCAATTCGGGCCGCGCGAGCCTCGGAGAAGTCCGGGGCTCGCGTCATTTGGGGGGCCGCTCGCGGCTTCCGGATCTAGACTGAAAGCTCATGTCCGCCCGCCCTGGCGACGTCACCATCGTGACCGACAGCCCGACGCTGATCGAGTCGGGACCACGCTCTGGGCCACGGCCCGACGAGCGGTTGTTCGCCGACGGTGACCGCATCGTAGGCCGATATCGGGTCGAGGATCTGCTGGGCCAGGGCGGCATGGGCCAGGTCTATCGCGTGGTCGACGAGCAAGGGGGTGGGGGCACGCTGGCGCTCAAGTTGGCTCACCTGGCCGACGTCGGCTCGCGCGCTGTCGAGATCCTGAAGAGCGAGTTCGCGCTGCTCGCCTCGCTCTCGCACCCGAACCTGGCCGAGGTGCGCGACTTCGGCCACGTGCGCCACGACGTCGCCTACTTCACCCAGCGCCTCGTCGAGGGCGTCCCGCTGCACCAGACCGGGCTCCGCCCGGACGACCCGGCCGCGGTGCCGATCTGGGCCCAACTCTGCCGGGCGCTCGAGTACCTGCACGGCAGGGGCATCCTGCACCGTGACATCAAGCCGTCGAACATCTTGGTCGATCTCGACACCCGTCAGCTCACGCTGCTCGACTTCGGCGTGTCGCGCGCCCTCGGCTCGCGGGAAGAGCGGCTCTTGGTCGGCACCTTCGCCTTCATGCCGCCCGAGGCCATCGCCGGCGGCCCGCTCGACGCGCGCTCCGACCTGTACTCGCTGGGCATCACGCTCTACCGCCAGCTGACGGGTCGCGTGCCCTTCGAAGGGTCGCACTCGCAGGTGCTCAGCGCGCACGTGGGCCAAACCCCCGAGCTTCCGCCGCCTGCGACGGTCAACGCCGAGGTCGCGGCGGTCGTGGCCCGCCTGCTCGCGAAGGAGCCGGGCGCGCGCTACGCGAGCGCGGCCGAGGTGGCCCATGCGCTGGCGCGCGCCAACGGCCTCACCCTCGACGCCGAGCCGGCGGAATCCCTGGCGAGCTACGTACTGTCCGGCCGCTTCGTCGGGCACGAAACGCTGCACGCGCGCCTCACGGAGCTCGGGTTCGCCATCGAGCCCGGCGCCGCGACCTTGGTCGTCTCGGGCGAGGGCGGCAGCGGTAAGTCACGACTGTTGCGCGAAGTGCGCCAGCGCGTGCAGCTCGCGTGGCGCACGTTCGTCGAGGTCGAGGTGCGCCGTACTTGGCTGTCGAAGGGCGTGCTGGTGGCCGTCGCGCGCGCGGTGATCAATGACGAGGTCGCCCGACGCCTGGATGACGACGACCGCCGGGAGCTCGCGCGGGCGCTGCCCGAGCTCCGGCGGCGCGGTGAGCGGCTCACCGTGGCGGTCGATCCCGAGCGCGCACGCGCGGCACGCATCGCGGCGCTGGGTCGCGCCATCGCGCTCCGCTTCCAGCGTGCGCCCGGCATGCTGGTGATCGAAGATCTGCACTGGGCAGACGAGTCGTCGCTCGGCTTGATCGTTCAGCTGGTCGGCGTCGCCCAGCGCAACCACGCGCGGTGCGCGTTCGTGCTGGCCACGCGCCCGGGGCCCGCGGCCGACGAGCTGGCGAGCCTGCTGTGCGCTGAAGTCCTGACCTGCGACGCGCTCGCACCCGCCGACAGCCGCCGGCTCGTCGAGAGCATGTTCGGCAACCCAGAGCTCCTGATCGGGACCGAGCTCGGCCAGAGCCTGGACGGAGCGCCGCGCTCGGCGCTCGAGGTGCAAGAGGCGCTGCGCCTGGCCCTCGACGTCGGCGCGATCGTCCGCCAGGGCGGCGAGTGGCACGTCGTCCGTCCGATACCGGCGCTTCCGCTCGGGGAGGTGCTCGCGCAGAGGGTCCGACGTCTCGACGCGCACCCTCGTGCGGTCGCGCTGGCGGTGGCGGTGCTGGGCGGAGAAACCGTGGCGCTCGCCGCTGCGGGGGTGGCCGAGCTCTCACCCGAGCTCGCCGGCGCGGCACTGCGGCGCCTGGTCCGAGCTGGCGTGCTCGACGAGCGCTACGACCGCCAGGGGCGGGCCGCGTATGCCATGCACGATCGCTTTCGCGACGTGGTCGTCGCTGGCGCGACCGCGGGCGAGCTGTCGCACGCCCACCTGGCTGCGGGCCGGTGGCTCAAGGGGCACGCGGAAGGTGACCACCGCGCACTGCTGGAGGCCGCCGAGCACTTTGCTGAAGGTCAAGATCTTCGGAACGCTGTGCGTGTCGCCGAAGACGCCGCCAGGCTCGCCGAGAAGAGCGGTCGTCCCGACCAGGCAGCCACGGCCGTCGCGCTGCAGATCGATTGGCTCGGACGGCTGGGTGAAGTGCCCGCGTCGAGCTGGATTCGACGCTTCGACCTGTGCTTGCTCGCGGGCCTGCGCGGCGAGGCACTGGCCGCGCTCTCGGGCCTCGAAGCGCGACGAGACTCGCTCAGCGCTGCCGAACGGCTGGCGACTCGGGTGAGGCGCGCGCGATTCGAGGTGGACCGTGGTGACGCTGGGGCCGCTCGCGCGGGCGCGGAGGAAGTCCTGGCCGAAGCGACGGCGTCCGGCGATCCGCGCTTGCTCTCCGAGCTGTGCTGGGTTCTGGGCCGTGCGGACGAGGTCTACGGAGATCTCGAGCAAGCCATCGCTTCGTTCGAGCTGGCGGCCGCCCACGCCGAGAAGGCGGGGGATGCACGGCTCGAGGCGCGGGCGTGGCTCGGGGCGTCGCTCTCCGCGGTCTTTCTGGGTCGGGCCGGGCAGGCCGGTGGCTACGCCGAGCGGGCGCTGCGTGCATCGCGGGCCGCGCGGGACCCCGTGGCGATGAGCGAGTCCCTGCGCTGTCTCGGCAATTCGGCGCGAGAAGTCGGCGACATCCCCCGCGCCCTCAAGGTGTATCGGCAGGCGGTGCGTGCGGCGCGAGACGGTGGCAGCCCCGAGAGCGAGGCCAAGGCACTGAACAACCTCGGCACGGTGTGTCACTGGGCTGGGCACATCCCCGAGGCGGTCGCGGCCCTCGAGCGCGCGCTGGCACTCAAGGAACGCCTCGGCTTGACCGCCTCGGCCCTGCTGACCAGGAACAACCTCGGCGGGATCTACGCTTCGCTTGGGCGCTTCGACGACGCGCAGCGCGAGCTGACCAGGGCGCTCGAAGGCGGCGGGACGATGGAACCGATGGTCGTGGCCCTGGCCCACTCGAACTCTGCCGACCTGCACGTGCTCCGTGGCGAGCTCGACATGGCGGTCGAGCTGTATCGCACCGCTCACCGCATGAACCAGCAGCGTTCGAACGCGATGGCTGATTCACACGCGCTGCCCGGGCTCTTGCGTGCCCTGGTGATGCGCGACGCGCCCGGCGACTTGGACGAGGCCGAAGACGCCCGTGCGCGGATGGAAGCGCTCCACGCCAGCAGTGATCTGGCCGAAACACGCACGCGGTTCCTCACCGCTTCGGCCATGTTGCTCGATCGGCTTGGACAGTGGGAAGCGGCCCTGTCGCTCGTGCGGAGCGCGCTCGACGTGGGCGAGGAGCGCCGGCAGCGCTTCTCGGACCCGTTCTGCACCGTGCTCGAAGCGCAGTGGATCGAGGCCATCTTGCTCGCACGCCTCGGGCGCCGAGGGGCGGCGAAGCGCGCGGCGCAGCTGGCGCGGCGCGAGCTCTTGAAGACTTCGAAGCATGCAGGCGATCACGCCGCCGCACAGTTGTTCCTCGACCACAACCCTCTGCACCGCGCCATCTTGGCGGGCCAGCTGAAAACCGAACCCGGCTACACCTGGGCGAAGGCTTGACAGATCGGAATGCGGCCACACTCTGACGCGCCATGACGCAGAGCCTGGTCGTCGTCGTCGAGCCTGTGCCTGCGCCCCTGGCCCAGCCTCGAACACTGCCGACCCCGCCCGTCGCCGCGGTGCTTTGGCGCATGGTGGTGGTGCTGGCCGTCAGCGTGTTCTTTGCCGGCGTGTGGCTCGCGGACCGCGTAGGGCTGCGCTTCGTCTGGTATTCCCTGAGGGCGCGCCGGGCTGAATATCGAGCGCTCTCATTGCCCCGGGCCGTGCGCCTGGCGTTCGAGCGGCTCGGCCCGACCTACGTGAAGCTCGGACAGCTGGTCGCCTCGGGCGAAGCGCTGTTCCCACCGGCGTTCTCCGCCGAGTTTCAGCGCTGCCTGGACCGTGTTCCGGCCTTTTCCTTCGAGCAGGTGAAGCGCACGCTGGCGGCAGAGCTGGGCGAGGGTGAGCTGGCGCGCTTTCGCAGCATCGACAGCGTGCCCATGGCCGCGGCCAGCATCGCGCAGGTCCACGCCGCCACGCTCGACGACGGGCAAGAAGTGGTGATCAAGATCCAGCGGCCACGCTTGGCTGAAGTCGTCGGCGCCGACGTGGTCTTGATGCGCTGGATTGCGCGTGTGACCGCGTTCGTGTCGAAACGGGCCCGCCAGAGTCACCCCGTGGGAATAGTCGACGACTTCGCGCACAACCTGTCCGAAGAGCTCGACTTCCGGAACGAGGCGCGGCGCATGCGCGAATTCAACCAGGTGATGGGCCGGATGGGGACGTCTTCGGTCGCCGCGCCGGTCGTGGTTCGCGAGCTCAGCGGCCCGCGCGTGCTCACCATGGAGAGGTTCCGCGGCGTCAGCGTCGCCGACACGGCTCTGGTCCAGGCCAGCGGCTACGACGGGCAAGAACGACTCCGCACCGGCATTCGCGCGTGGTTCCAGTGTCTGCTGGTGGCCGACTTCTTCCACGGCGACGTCCACGGCGGCAACTTCATGCTGCTGGACGACGGCCGCATCGGCTTCTTGGACTTCGGGATCGTGGGAACGTTGCCGGTCGAGCGGCAGGCCGGAGTGCTCGAGTACGTGCTCGCCTTCCAGTCTCGGGACTTCGGCCGCCTCGCCCGGGCCATGGTCGCGCTCGGGGCGTCGCGCGAGCCGGTCGATCCGGACACCTTCGCGCGCGAGCTCGAGGCGCTGTACGCCCCGTTGTTCGACGCCGCCGAGGGCTTCCGGATCGCCGAGCTGGTGCCGAATCTGTTGCGCCTGGCCCATCGGCACGACCTCTCGTTGCCCCGCGATCTGGTGCTGATCTCGAAGCAGCTCGTGTATCTCGATCGCTACGCCCGGGCGCTGGGGGGCGAGCGCATGAACGTGCTGACGGACGCCGGGCTCCGCGATGTCCTGATGCAGGACATGCTTCGCGCCGCGGCGGTGCGCCTTGCGGCCTAGATCCGACGGGCCCGCCCGCGTGGTGGTGACCGCCCCTGGTGCTGAACACTTTTTGACTCTTGTGTGCCCCGGGCCATCGACCTAACGATGGGCCATGACCGAGGGGAACCCCGAGTCCGCGGACGACCGGCCGAGCATCGTCGAAGAGGTCGATCCCGAGCCGTTTTCGACGCCCGACCCCAAGCACGATTCCCGCACGCATCACCCTCCGCCGCCGCCCCGGCTTCGCAGCGCCGAGGGGCGGCCGTTGCAGGTCACCGGTGAGCCCAAGCTTGCGCGCGACCTGATGACGCGCCAGCTCTTCACCATCGAGCCGAACGCGGTGATCGCCTCGCTCGAAGAGCACATGGCCGCGCTGCGCTTCCGCCACTTGCCCGTGGTCGAGGGCGAGAAGTTGGTCGGCCTGATCAGCCACGGTGACTTGCTGCACGTCTCGTCGAGCCCGCTCACCAGCTTCGCGAAAGAAGTGGACGAGCTGGTCCACAAGATGCCGGCCAAGCGCATCATGCGCGAGGACTTCGTCACCGTGCGTCCCGACGCGACCCTTGTCTCGGTCGCCGAAGAGATGTGGAACGCGCGGGCGGGCTGTGTGCTGGTCACCGAAGCAAGCGGCGCGCTGGTCGGGATCATCACGCAGGGAGATTTCCTGCGCCTGGCTCACCACCTGCTCAGCAAGGCGTGACTTCGGTCACGCGCTGGGCTTCGGCAGCTCGGCCAGCGTCAGCACCTGGGTCAGCGCGCGGATCATCGGCTCGACGTCGGCGGCTGCGGCCATTTCCCGGCACGAGTGCATGCTCAGCATCGGATTGCCGACGTCGACCGTACGAATCCCCATGGCGGCTGCCGAAATCGGGCCGATGGTGCTGCCGCACGGCATGTCGTTGCGTGACACGAAGCGCTGCGGGGCCGTCCCCGTCTGCCGGCAGGCGAGCTCGAACACGGCAGCGCTCGGGCCGTCGGTCGCGTACGACTGGTTGGCATTCACCTTGATCACCGGGCCCTTGCCCAGCTTCGGGGAATGCTGCTTGTCGTGCTTGTCGGCGTAGTTCGGGTGCACGGCGTGGGCCATGTCGGCGCTGACCATAAGCGAGCGCGCGAAGGCGCGGCTGGTCGCGTCGCGCCCCGCGTCGCGATAAGAGCTGGCCACCCGGTCCAGCACGCTCGACAAGAAGCGCGACTTGGCACCCGCGGCGCTCTGGCTCCCGACCTCTTCATGGTCGTACAGCGCAATGACGCGCGTGCTCGGCCCGGCAGAGCCGGCGGCGGTCAGCGCCGACAGCGCCGCGTGGCACGACGCCAGGTTGTCGAGGCGCGGCGCGAACAAGAGCTCCGAGCTCTCACCACCCAGACAGGCTGGGGCCACGTCGTACAGACACAGGTCGAACGAGACGACGTCGCCGACGTCGATCGCCAGTGCTTCGGAGAGCAAGCCTCGCAGGCTGCGCTTGTCGTCCTTCTCACCCAGGCCAAGGAGCGGGACCAGGTGGCTCTGGGCGTTGAGCTGAGGGCCCGCCGAGTTGACCTCGCGGGCGAGGTGGATCGCGACGTTGGGAATTCGACACAGCGGCCGGTCGAAGCGGACGAGACGCGTTTCCCCGCTGGCGAGTGTGACGCGACCCGCCAGGGACAGGTCGCGATCGAGCCAGGTGTGCCAGATCACGCCGCCGTACACCTCGACGGCGAGCTGGCGATAGCCGTTGCTCGACACCTCGGGGAGCGGCTTCACTCGGAGGTTGGGCGAGTCGGTGTGTGCTCCGATCAGCACGAAACCCGCGTGTGACGGGGCGCTGCTCCCGGCGACGAACGCGACCACCGTGCCTCCGCCACGCACCACGAAATGGCGGGCTCCGGGCGAGATCTCCCACGCCTCACGCTCGTCCAGCTCCGAAAAGCCCGCAGCCTGCAGGCGTCGCGCGACCTCCGCGACCGCGTGGTACGGCGTCGGGCCGGCGTCGATGAACGCCATCAGGTCTCGGACGTGGTCGGCGGGCTCTGCCATGCCGCGACTATACAGCCAAAACCCCGGATGGCCCGGGTATACTCCCGGGCCGTGCTCGCACGCGACGTTCGCCTCGAGGGCTTCACGACCGACGATTGGGTGCGGCTCGCGGAGGTCTTTCGTTCTCCACGCCCCGCCGGCGAACGCAGCGATCCGGCCGAGCGCGGCGAGGCCCCGGCGACGAGTGCCGAAGCAACGCGTGCGCGCGCTTCGGAAGGCGGGCCGCGGAAGGGCGGCGTGATCGCCGTGACCGCCGACGGTCAGCTGCGGAAGCTCGTCGGCACCGAGCTCGGGCGACTTGCGCTGACCGCCGAGCCTTGGCCCGAGCCCCTCGACGTCTTGGCCGAACGCTATGGCTGCCGCTGGGCGGCGCAGATCGAGCGTGGCGCGCTCGACGACTTGATGGAGCGCTTTGCTGCAAGGCTACGCCGCGAGCACGACGCGTTAGGCCAGGTGTTGCTGTTCATGGCCGTGGTCCGCGAGCTCGAGATCGAGGGCCGGCTCGCGCTCTGGCCGTGGAAGGTCAATGCCTGGCCCATGCCTCACGAGGGCGTGTTGCTGCGCGCGTTCGATGCCGCGTGCCCCGACGGCAAGTCGATCCTGCTGGGGATCTTCCGCGAGGGCGAGCTCTACACCAGCCTCACCCTGAGGCGGAAAGGCGCCGGGTTCGATCTGATCCTCGGACCCGACCGGCTGCGGTCGGAGATGGGCTTGGTCGCGGGGGACTTCCGACGAGACTACCGCCATCTGTCGCGCGCTGCGGAGCAGGCCGCTGGCCCGCTGGCCCTGGGGTGCTTTGGCGAGCTCGACACGCTGCGAGCCCTCTTGAACAAGCCGGCACCCGGGGCCTGGGCCGCTGCCGTGGCCGCCCGCGACGTGGTCTTGTCTCCCGCGGTGCCGGCCGTGGCGCTTCCGCTGGGGCTCGACGTGGGGCGTGCGGCGGTGGTGGCGGTGCGCGAGCTGGCCGAGCGCATGGGGGCCGGCGCCTGGTTGACGCGAGAGGGGCCGCTCGGGCCGACGCTCTCGCGCGTGCGCGAGATGGCGTCGACGCCCAAAGACCTGCGCCAGATGCTGGGTTTCGATCCGATTGCACTGCTCGGTCGCCTCGTGTCGCGCGGTGGGGAAGAGTGACGTGAAGCGCTCGGGGCGCATCCGGCGGCGCTTGGCGCTGGCCATCGGGCTGACCGCTCTGATCCCCATGCTCGGCGCGATCTGGATGGCTCGCAGCATGGTGCGACAGACGGCGTCGCGCTTTTATCTGCCAGAGATCGGCACGCGCCTCGACCAGTCGCTGGGCCTGTATCAAGAGCTGGCGCGATCGGTGAAGGCGTCGATGCGCAACGCCGCGTCGGCGATCGCCGCTTCGGGCGAGCTGCGGAAGGCCATCTCGCAGAACGACGCCGAGGGGACGCGCCGCGAGCTGGCCGACGAGCTGGGCAAATACCCCGGGCTGGTGTCGCTCACGGTTCATGGTGCCGACGGCAAGCTCTTGGCCACCGTCGACCGGGGGACGCCGCTCGACCCTGCCAAGGAAAACAAGCTCGAGGTAACGCGCTACCTGAGCGGTGACGCGCCGCCGCCGGACACCGGCAACGAGCAGTACGAGCCCGAGGAACCCCTGGACGAGGACGCCGGCCCGCCGAGTGAGCCGGAGGCACCGCGTGCCGCCCGCCTGGTGGCCGTGTTCGCCGCCGACAAAGCCCGCTTCGACGAGCTCGAAGGGATGAGCCAGTTCGTAGATACCTACAAGCAAATCGAACAACGTCGCGAGGTCGACGAAGAGAGCTACGTGTATTCGTTCGCGTTGCTCTTGGGCATCACCATTGCCGGGGCGTTCGGCGTCGGAACGTTGCTCGCGCGGGGGGTGTCGTCGCGAATCGGCGAGCTGGCCGTGGCCACCAAACGGGTCGGTGCCGGCGACCTCACCATCCGCGTGCCAGAGGTGGGCGACGACGAGATTGCCGACCTGGCGAAGGCATTCAACCGCATGCTGGGCGAGGTCGAAGCCAGTCGCGCCCGCATCGAGTACCTGCAACGGATTGGCGCCTGGCAGGAAATGGCTCGGCGCTTGGCCCACGAGATCAAGAACCCGCTGACTCCGATCCAGCTGGCCGTGCAGGAAGTGCAGCGCCGCTATGGCGGCGACGACGAGAAATTCCAGAAGCTGCTCGACACCACCCGGGAGATCGTCGAAGACGAGGTGGGGACGCTGCGGCGGCTGGTGGGTGAGTTCTCGAGCTTTGCCCGTCTGCCCCAGGCGCGGCTCGAGCCGGCCGATCTGGTCGAGTTCCTTCGCGAGCAGCGCGAACGCATCAGTGTGATCGACGACGAAGGGCTCGACGCCGAAGCACCGCTCGAACGGGGGGCCGTCTTGCCCCGGGGCGTCGAGCTCGAGTTCGAGCTGACCGAAGGCGCCGCCGCGGCACACCTCGACAGGCAGATGCTCCGGCGCGCCTTGATCAACCTGATCCGCAACGCCGGGCAGGCAATCGCCGGTGCCGGGCGCGAGAAGGGTCGCGTCGTGCTGAAGGTCCACCGCTCGGGCGAGCACTGGGTGCTGGACATCGACGACGACGGTCCCGGGATCCCCGAAGAGATGCGCCAGAACATCTTCGACCCCTACTTCACCACCAAGACCTATGGCACGGGGCTTGGCCTGGCGATCGTGAAGAAGATCGTCGTCGAGCACGGCGGCAGCGTGAACGCCACTTCCAGTCCCCTGGGCGGCGCGCGCGTACGGGTGATGCTGCCGGTTGCCGGCACGCCGACGGCGCAGGCGGTCCTGGAAGCCAGGGAGTGGCAAGGGCCACCGTCCTCGGCTAGACCGAAGTCCGAACGTGAGCCCCGATCGCAATAGCTCGACGACCGAGGCCGGCCCACGCCGGGCCTGGGCCACGCTGCTGGCCGTGGTCGGGGTCAGCCTGGTGTTCGGTCTGGTGGTCCTGCCGCGCATCGGTCCGAAACGCGCGAGCGCCGTCGAAGGGCTTCCGGCGCCCGGCTTCGCGCTCGAGGTGATCTCGGGCGGTGGAGACGGCAACCGCATCCAGCTCTCGGACCTGGCGGGGAAAGCCGTGGTGCTGGATTTCTGGGCGAGCTGGTGCGGCCCGTGTCGCCAGCAGGCGCCCATCATCGAAGAGCTTGCGCGCGCCCACCCCTCCGGGGACGTCGCCGTCGTGGGGGTCAACACCAGCGACCAACGTGATGACGCGCTGGCCTTCACGAAATCTGCATCGCTGACCTACGCCATGGTGTTCGACGACGGCAGCAAGGTCGCCGCCGCGTACGGCGTGCGCAACCTGCCCACGCTGGTGGTCATCGGCAAATCGGGCAAAGTGCTGGCGGTGCGCACTCGCGTGGTGCGCCGCGCCGAGCTCGACGAACTGGTGTCCATGGCGCTTCGCGACTGAGAAAAACGGGTTGACGGTCCCGGCTCGCCGTCGCAAGAAGTGGCCATGGCGCGGACGGTTCAGTGCGTGAAGCTCGGTCGCGAGGCCGAAGGTCTCGAGAAGGCCCCCTTCAAGGGGGAGCTCGGCGAGAAGGTGTTCCAGACCGTCTCGAAAGACGCTTGGCGCATGTGGCTCGAGCACTCGAAGATGATCATCAACGAGTTTCGGCTCGACCTGACCAGCGAGCAAGGCCAGCGCGTGTGGATGAGCGAGCTCGAACGCTTCTTCTACGGCGACGGCTCCGAGCTGCCTCCCGAGTTCAAGCCGCACGACTGAGGCGTCATGAGCAGCTCGGCACGCGCACTCGGCTTGTGCCTGGTCGCGGTGGCGTGCGCGTCGCGTCCGCCCCCGCCGCCGGTGATCGAGACGCAAGAGGCTGATCCTTTCCCGAGACGCGCCGCTGGCGACTCCCCCGCCGCTGCACCGGCTGCGAGCCCCACCGGCGCGCCGGCAGGCTCACCGGCCCCGGGCACCGACAAGCCCACGGCCGCGGCGCCGGTGGTGACGCTGCTCGAACCGGGGGCCGAACCGCGCCGCGCGCTTCGGCATGTGTTCAGCAAGCACAAGCAGCTGTTGACCATCAAGGCGAACACGCGGGTCAAGGGCGCCAACCTGCCGCTTCCGCCCATCTCGCTCACCGCACCGATGGAAGCGACCGTGGTCGAGGTGGCTGCGGGCGGCGACGCTCGCTTCAAGCTCACCGCCGGGCCCTTCGCGAGCGGTGGCTCGGGCGGCGGGGTCGCCGGCGCGCTGGGTGGCCTGATGGGTGGCGGTGGCGGCGGCGCTCCCGACAAGGTCGTGGGCTGGGGCTGGGTGACGCCTCGCGGGGTGATGAAGGAGTTCCACGTCGACGAGGGCGCGGTCGACGGCGACGCCCCGGTCGAAACTGGCGACCCGTTCCCCGAAGAAGCGGTCGGCGTCGGCGCACGTTGGGAGGTGGCCAGCACCGTGCGTGAGAAGGGCGGGCCTGTAGCGCAGGTGAGCGTCTACGAGCTGGTCAGCCTGGACAAGAAGGCCGTTCGCACCAAGCTCACCCGCACCCAGACCCCGATGGGGCAGGCCGACGGCGCCGCGGCAGCGCAGAGCAGCGGCGAGCTGACGTTCCGATTCGGAGACGTCTACCCGACGGGGCGGCTCGAGATGACGCGCAACATGACCGTCGACCTACCGGGGCTCGACGGCGCGACTCTGCAGCTCAGCTCGGAAGTCACGATATCGAAGCGCTGAGCGCTACACCAAGAGCTGCTCGAGGAGATCCAGATCTTCGCGCTCGGCCTCGTCGATCTCTCCGTCGACGGCGATCATCTGCTTTGCTGCGTCCAAGAACAGTTTCTTGTGCGCGCGTGGGATCAGGTTCGGATCGACCTCTTCCGGCCGTGGCGGCTTCTTCAGCCACGCTTCGACTTGCTTCTTTTCGTCGGCGCCGAGCTCGAGCTTGCTCACCAGCTTCTTGACCAGCGCGCGCTCACTGGCCTTCACTTCGAGATCGGCCCAGGCGAACGCGCACACGAACTTGAGGAGGAGAAGTCGCTCGTCCTTCTTCAGCTTCTGCATGACCCAGCAGGGTAGTAGCCCGTTTGGGGACTCGCGAGCACAAATCGCGGGCGCGTAACGGCCGGCATTCGCAATTCTTTTTCGTGGGGGCGTCACCCCCGGGTTTGCAGGCCGGCCGGGGCATCTGCTAGCGAAGCCGTGCCGTGCTCCGCCCGCTCGCCACCATCGTTGCCGCCATCTTGCTGTCGCGGCCCGAGCTTGCACCGGAAGAAGCGTCGCGCTGGGCTGCGGTGGTGCGGTCCGAGGCTCGAGCTCGCGGGTTCGACCCGCTCTCGTTGGTCGCGCTGGTCCACACCGAGAGCGGGTGGAACCCTGCGGCGGTGTCGCCCAGCGCCGAGGACTATGGCCTGGGGCAGGTGCGGGCGCGCTTCGTGGGCGCCTGCAAGCACGACGCGGACCCGCTGAACGACCCCAGCGCAGAGTGCCGGGCCGTCAAAGAGTCGTTGCTCGACCCGGAGCAAAACCTGCGCGTCGTGGCGCAGCTGATCACCGACAACCGCAAGCTGTGTCTAGAGAAGACCAAGAGCGCCGCGCTGCCGCGCTGGCTTGCCAGCTATCAGGGGTTGAACTTCCCGAAGCAGAAGCGCTGGTGCGTCCCCGGCGAGAAGACCTGGAAGGTGGTCAAGTACCGCGAGCTGTTGCTGCGTGAGGCACAAAAGCCGAAGCCGCCAGCGAAACGCTGACGGCTTCGAGCGGGCGCCTTTCGGTCTGGCTCAGAACCGAACGGCCACGGTGGACGTGGCGCCGGCCTTGACCGTGGCCCCAGCCGACTTGCGACCCTGCTCGGGGTGGATGAACACCACCGAGTGCGGGCCCGGGCTCACCTTCAGGCCCACGAGCGGCGTCGAGCCGACCGGTCGCCCGTCGAGCACCACGTTGGCGACCGGGATCGAATTGATGTTCAACGTGCCCTGCCCGGCGGCATCATCGGCGACGGCCTTCTTGGCATCGTCCTTCTTGGCGTCCTTCTTCTCGGCCTTGTCGGTCTTCGCTGATTTGTCAGCCTTGGCAACCGCGGGCTGAGCACGCGGGGCTGCCTCTTCCGCCTTCAGCTCGGCGACCGGGGTCGCCTGCGCTTCGGGCTTTGCCGCCGCGGCGGTCGCCGCCGCTGCCAGCGGAGCGGTCGGCGACAGGTCGATGTGGAGCGCTGCGTCGCCGCCGCGCTCGACCGAGATCGCCCGGGCCGCCGTGGTGGCGTAGCCCGGGGCTTCGGCGCTCACGAAGTGCGTGCCGGCGCTCAGGTTCGCGAGCTTGCACGGGGCGCTGTCGCACTTCACCGCGCCGTCCACCAGCACGCGCAGCCCGTCGACCTTCGCGCCGCCGGGCCCGGCCGCGGTGATCGCCACCGAGCCCGTTGCCGGCGCGCCGAGGCCCAGAGCGCTGCCGCCCTTCACCGCGGCGAAACCCAGGCCGCCCAGTAGGCCCAGCGATGCCACCGCCAGCGCCGCGACCAAGCCCGCGCGGCTCTTCCGCGGCGCTTCGAGCGCCGGCGGCGGAACACTGGCTGCGGTCGGGATCAAGCTGTGGGCGCGGGTCGCCTGAATGGTCTCGAGCGGGCTCAGAGGACGCGAGGCCGGCGGAATCACGCTCGGCGGCACATAGGCGGTCGAGGCGCCCGACGCTGCGGCCAAGCTGGCGGCAGCCGAAGCGCGGGTCGACTTTGCCCGAGCCGCGGGCTGAGCCATCGATTCGACCTCGGCCTCGGTGTAGACCGGCGGAAGTGGGTTCGCCGTGGGCGCGCTCGGCGGCGCGACGTTCCGCAGCGAAGGCGGCGGCGTGGGGACCGGCGGAAGCTTGGTGGCGCTCGGTGCGGACGGGCGCGCCAGCTGGGGCGCCGACGGCAGGGGTGGAAGCTTGGCCGCGCTCGGCGGCGGCGCAGCGCGACGAGACGGTGGCGGTGTCGGGATCGGGGCACGCGGGGCCGACGCGACCGGCTGCGACAGCCGCGGAACCGAGGGCAGCGGTGAGGCCATCGCGACAGTCGGGCCGTCATCCACGGACTCGTCGTCATCGTCATCGACCGGGCGGATGGGCTCGAGGTTCATCGGGGCTGAGGCGATCAGCTCGTCGGCGTGCACCTCTTCTGCGATCTCTTCCGCCACACTTCGAACGGCGCGGGCGCTCGGCGGCGCCGGTCGCACGCTGGCAGGCTTCGGGCTACGCAGGCTGGGTGGCGGTGGGACGGCGCGAGCCGAGGGCGGCACGCCCTTGAGCAACGTGGCCGCCGCGGCGGCAGGCGCCATGAAGCGCGGTGCCGGCAGAGCGGTGTCGGTCTTCTTCAGCTCCGGAAAAAGAACATCGAGGTTCGGTTTCTCGTTCGAAGGTGACGAATTGAGGTCGGCCATGTGCTCCCTTTCGCCCGGTCGGCTGCCCGGAACGGACGCGAAACGATACACGCGTGGCTCATGGAAGCACCCCGGATCTAGCGGTAAGTAGGAAGTTTCATTTCACCGAGCCGGTAACGTTCCAGCCCCAGGCCGTCCCAGGTGTGACGTGCTGGCGGGTTTGCCTACATCCCGCCACATCCTGGCCCTGGCTCTGAAGTATGCTCTCGCGGTGGCTGCCCCGGCGGATCCCGAGGCTCGCGTCGTCGAGCTCGAAGTGCGCTTCACTCACCAAGATCGCGCCCTCTCGGAGATGAGCGACGTGGTCTACCGGCAGCAACAGCTGATCGATCAGCTCGAGCGACGGGTGAAGGCCCTCGAGAAACGCCTCGCCGACATCGGCGAGCCGTCGACGCCGCGGGACATCACCGACGACGTGCCGCCGCACTACTGACGTCCCGCCCGCCCACCCCCACCGTGGTCCTCCGCCGGGGGCAAGCCCCCGCGTGACATTCACGCGAGCGGGGACGGCGTCGCGCCGATGGGCAACTACTGACGTCCCGCCGCTCAGTGGCTTTGCAACGAACCGCGCTCACGAAAATACGCGATTGCATCGGTGAGCGTCTCGCGCAGGGGACGATAGCGCGCGCCCAGCTCGCGCTCGGACTTCTTGCCTGAGAAGAAGCACGGCCGGGCGCTGTACTCGAAGAAGTTCCGGCTCAGCATCGGCTCGGTGCCGCTGCGTCGGGCGCGCGCTTCCATCGCCTGAACCACGCGGCGTGCGACTGCGGTGGGCACCTTCACGTAGCGGCGTGATCGACCGGCAGCGTCGTCGATGGCCTGCATCAGCTCGAGCGCGCTGAGGTTGTGCGCCGTCGCGACGTACCGCTGCCCGGGCCGTCCCTTCTCGGCGGCGAGCACGTGGGCTTCCGCCGCGTCGCGCACGTCGACATACGAGGCTCCGCCGTCCATGTAGACGGGTGGGGCACCCGAGAGCGTGGTGATGATCAGCTTGCCGCTGGGCGTCGGCGTGATGTCGCCCGGGCCGAGCACCACGCCCGGGCACACCACCCGCACGTCCAGCCCCCAGCGCGCGAAGTCTTCTGCGAGCTCGCGGCTGTGGTACTTCGAGCGGCTGTACGCGAAATCCAGGTCCCAGGCTTCGTACCCCGTGGTTTCGTCCGCGATGCCTCCGACCGGCGGGCGGCCCAGCGCCACCATGCTGGCGGTGTAGATCACGCGCGCGACCCCGGCACGGCGTGCGGCCTCCAGCACGTTGAACGTGCCGCTCATGTTCACGCGGTACATGTCCGTGGGATCCGGCGCCCACGCCTTGTAGATGGCCGCAGCGTGGAAAACCGTGTCTTGGCCGGCCACCGCCGCTTCACACGACGCACGCGAGAGCACGTTGCCGCGAACCAACTCGACGCTGAGACCCTGCAGGTTGTCGGTCGGCTCGTTCGGGAGCGCCAGCACCCGCACAGGCACGCCACGCCCGAGCAAGGCCTTTACGATCGAGCTCCCCAGGAAGCCACAGCCCCCCGTCACCAATGCGCTCTTCATGCTTCCTCGTCGACGCGCTCAGAAGCGCCACTTGCCGCTGACGCCACTCGGGTTCACACCGAGCGAGACCGTCGCGCTCTCTTTGTCTTCGCCCCCCGACAGAAGCAAGTAGATGCCCACGCCGCCCGCCACGGCCGCGACGCCGAAGGCCACGTTCGCAAACGTCCGGCTCTGCACGGCCCGGTCGTGGGCGTCGGCATCGGTCTTGTCGGAGTCGTCGAAGTCGCCCTTGGCCGCGAGCGTGCGGACTCCGAAGTAGGTGCCGGCCCCGGCCGCGGCGACTCCGGCACCCAGCGCCACCCAGCCCCAGGTGCAGCGTGCACACCCGGCGCTCTTCTTCGGGCGGGGCGCCGCGGCGTCGGGCGCGACCCGTGATGGGGGCAGGGGCGCCGCTGGCGGCGCGGGAGCGGGGCCCTTGGCGGGTGCCGTCAGATCGGCGCCGTCGAGTGCCACCGTGGTGGTGCCACCGGCCTTGAGCGCGACCTCGTGCTCCGCTTGACTGCCGTCGCGGCGCTTGATCACCAGCTTGTGGGTGCCGGGCGGAAGGTGGAAGCGCGTGGGGATCGGGGCGTCTGCCACGTGGGCCACGCTGAGCGTGGCCCCGATGGGCTTCTCGACGAACACGTAGCCGAGCATGGGCTTCAGCGTTGCCAGGCGGCTGCGCGCGGCCTTGGCCCGACCCTCGTCCAGGCCGTCCGAAGCCAGCGCGCTCTCGAAGGCGTCGGCGGCTCGAGCGAGCTCGTTCGCCTTCTCCCACGCCAGCGCGGCATTGTACTTGGTCGCCGGGTGCGGCTTGACTCGATACGCCTCCTCGAAGGCCGCGGCGGCACCCGCGAAGTCTCTGGCCTCGAACGCCGCCCGCGCCTTCTTGTCGAAGTCGGCGGCTTCATCGCCCGAGGCCAGCGAAGCCCACGACGAGCAGGCGAGCGCGAGGCATGAGACCGCGAGGTGACGACGAGTCATTTCTCGTAGGGGGTCGGGGCCAGCCCGGGAAGATCGGGCGGCTTGACCAAGTCTCTCACGACTTTGCCGGCGGGTGCAGTGGGGCTCGCCTTCTTCGGATCGGCGAACACCAGGCTGAGCGCCCTCGTGCCGGCCGGGGCCCTGGCGCTGGCCTTTCGCCGGTCGTCGGCGCTCGCCTCGACCTCCAGGGGGGCAGTCGGCTCGCCGCCCACGAGCGCGATTCGCAGGGCCTTGGTCGGTTCTCCGACGGAGACCTCTCGACCGTTGATCCGCAGGGACTTGATGGGGGCGTTGGCGTCGACCATCAGCTCGACGGCGGCGGGCTGAGCCGACGGCTCGGGCCGGACTGCCGCCGACGGCTGCGCCGCGGGCGCGGGCAGCGCGCTGGCCGGAGCTTCTGCTGGGCGCGATTGGCTTCGACCGAGCAGCCAAGCGCCGCCGGCCACCACCGCCAACGACAGCGCGGCGCCCATCGCCCACAACTTGGGACGTGCGCCACCCGGCTGCGGGGGAGAGAGCTCTCTGTCCGACTGGCTGTGCCGCGCCAGGCTCGACGCCGAGATCGCGCTCGTGGTTTCGTCCGGGGACGCAGCGGCGACCGAGCCCGTGGATACGCCGCTCAGCGTGGGCATGCTGCTTCTGAGCTTGATCACCCGGCTGACCTGCTCCCGCCGCGCCTCGATCTTGGGGCGTGCGGTGCGCTGCACGAAGTCACTGACCTCGTGGGCATCTGCCAGCCCACCGGCAGACTTCCATGCCTCGGTCAGGCGCCGACGCAGCTCGTCGGCCGTGCCGATGCGCTTCTCGACATCCATGGTGAGCGTCTCGGCCACCAGATCGTCCAGCACCTGGGGTACGTCGGCGCGCACCGTCGAGATCCGCGGTGGCGGCTCGTTCACGATCTTGAGCAGCGTCGCGACCTGGTCCTCTTGTCGGTAGAGGCGCTGCCCGGCGAGGACCTCCCACGCCACCACGCCGGCCGCCCACACGTCGCAGCGCCGGTCGACTTTCTTTCCCAGCGCCTGCTCCGGCGCCATGTAGGCCACCTTGCCCTTGATGATCCCCGAGCTGGTCACGTTGACCCGCCCCGCGGCCTTGGCGACGCCGAAGTCGGTGAGGCGACTGACACCATCGGTGCCGACCAAGATGTTCTGCGGGCTGAAGTCGCGATGGACCAGATCGAGCAGCACGCCCTCGTCGTCGCGGAGCTCGTGCGCGGCGTGGAGCCCGGCCAGCGCGTCCACCAAGATCCGGCCTGCGACGTTCAGCGGCAAGAGCGAGCCGTCCGTGCGCACCGCCCGGTGCAGACCGCTGAGCGTGTCGCCTTCGACGTATTCCATCACCAAGAAGACGCCCTGGGCGCTGTCGCCCACCTCGATTACCGGTACGACGTTCGGGTGGCGAATGCGCACCGCCAGCTTGGCCTCTTCGACCAGCGAGACCGTGGACTCGCGCCCCTCTGCGCTCAGGAAAGGGTGCATCAGCTTGAGGGCCACCTCGCGGTGTACGTTGCCGACCACCGCCACGCGCGCCAGGTAGACGGTGGCCATGCCCCCGGTGCCGATGGGCAGCAGCAGCTCGTAACGACCCACGCGCTCCGGAAAAGTCGGCGCGTCGAGGTCGGCTGACATGAGCCCCCGAGATTACCACGGTTTTCTGCGGCTTTCGGTAGTATGACGAAGGCACACGATGTCCGCGATCGCCATCGACAAAACCGCAGCGGAAACCCTGGACCTGTTCAAGGCGCTGCTCCGGATCGACACCACCAATCCGCCCGGCAACGAGCGCCCCGCCGCCGAGCTGCTCGGGCGGCTCTTCGAGCGCGAGGGCATCGAGCACACGATCGTCGAGAGCGCGCCGACACGTGCCAGTATCGTGGCGCGTTTGCGGGGCACGGGGGACCGTGGGCCGCTGCTGCTGAACGGCCACCTCGACGTGGTTCCCGTCGATCGCGAGTCGTGGTCGTGCGATCCGTTCGCGGCCCACGAGGCCGACGGTTTCGTCTGGGGCCGCGGCGCGATCGACATGAAGAACATGGTCGCGATGAGCGCCATGACGTTGGTGGCACTCAAACGCTCGGGTGCGAAGCTGAATCGCGACGTGATCTTTGCCGGTGTCGCCGACGAAGAAGCAGGGTCGAACCACGGCGCACTGTTCTTGGTGCAGCAGCACCCTGAGCTGGTGCGTGCCGAATACGTGCTCAACGAGGTCGGTGGCCACACCCTGCACATGGGTGCGTCGCGGTTCTATCCGGTGCAGGTGTCCGAGAAGGGCATCTGCTGGTTCGAGCTGGTGGCGACCGGTGATCCCGGGCACGGCTCGATGCCGCACTCGAACAACGCCGTGGTGAAGCTCTCGCGAGCCATTCATGCCCTGGGGGAAACGCGTCTGCCACAGCGCGTGACCCCGGTCGTCGACCACTTCTTGCGCACGCTGGCTCGGGGGGCGCCGTTCCCTCAGAGCAAGATCATGCCGCTGATGCTCGAGCCCCGGCTGGCGGGCTTCTTGCTCGACACGCTCGAGCGCCAGAACCCCGACCAGGCCCGCGGCATCAACGCCATGCTGCGCAACACCGTGTCGCCCACCATTGTGCGCGCGGGGCAGAAGGTCAACGTCATCCCGTCCGAGGCCCGCGCCGAGCTCGACGGGCGAGTGGTCCCCGGAGCCAGCGTGGGGGAGTTCTTGGCCGAGGTGCAAGAGGTCATCGGCCGCGAGCTGCGACTGAACGTCCTCGAGCAACACGATGGCACGGTGTTCCGCACCGACACGCCGCTGTACGACGCCATCGTGAGGTCGATTGATCGGCACGACCCGGGCGGAACCGTGGTGCCCTACATGATCCCGGGCTTCACCGACTCGTTCGCGTACGCCCGGCTGGGGGCTACCTGCTACGGGTTTTCACCGGTGCGCCTGCCGCCCGAGCTGAACTTCACTCGCATGTATCACGGTCACGACGAGCGCATCCCGATCGATGGCTTCGTCTGGGGCTTCGGCGTGCTGTCGGAGCTGGTGCGCGATTTCTGCGCTTCTGGGTGAGGCAGCCATGTCCAATCGCACGATCACGGTCGACGACCGCATTCACGACTACTTGCTTCAGATGGTCCACGAGCCGGCGGTGCTGGCCGAGCTCCGCGCAGAGACACGGCTCATGCCCTTGGCGCGTATGCAGATTGCACCCGAGCAGGGGCAGCTGATGCGCCTCTTGGTCGAGCTCGCGTCGGCGCGGCTCGCGGTCGAGGTCGGCGTCTTCACCGGGTACAGCGCGCTCAGCGTCGCGTTGGCGTTGCCCGAGGGCGGCCGACTGGTTGCGTGCGACGTGAACCAGGAGTGGACGACCGTGGCCCGCCGCTACTTCGAACGCGCCGGGGTCGCCGACAAGATCGAGCTTCATCTGCGCCCGGCGCTCGAGACCCTGAGCGAGCTCGTGGCTCGGGGGCAATCCGGCACGTTCGACTTCGCGTTCATCGACGCCGACAAGGAGAGCTACGACGCCTACTACGAGCGGTGCCTCGAGCTCGTGCGGCCGGGCGGGCTGATCTTGGTGGACAACGCCCTGTGGAACGGCGACGTGGCCGACCCCGAAAAGCGAGACGCCGACACCGTGGCCATTCGTGAGCTGAATCGCAAGGTGGCTGGCGACTCGCGGGTCAGCTCGTCGCTGGTACCCATCGGTGACGGCCTGCTGCTCGCGCGCAAGCGATGAGCTCAGCTCGGGCGAAGTGCCGGGGGCAACGCCCACTCGATCAGCTCGAAATACTGCAGGCGCTGCGCGTCGCTCACGTCTTTCCAGGCGGCGCCCAAGAACTCGTGCCAGAGCTGGATCGCCAACTGGCCGTGCCCGTGCTCGCCCGCGCCGGTGCGCTCGTGCTCCCACTGGGCCTGCTCGAGCGCGTGCTGGCGCAAGTCGGCGGCGCGCGCGTGACCGAGCCCGACGAAGCGATAGGCCACCGCCCCGGCGGCCTGAGCGGGGACGCGGACCGCGTCGCGGGGCGCGGCCACGGCGTCGAGGGTGATCACGGCCGCGCTGGCGGCATAGTGTGCGCCCAGCGTGGCCCACCGGACCACCACCGCGTCGGCGTGGGGGTCCAGGGGCGTCGCTGACTTCGGTGGGCGTGCCTCGCGCGAGAGCGCCCCGCGCACTGCGTCGGCGGTGGCGCGCTCGAGGGGGGCCAGTGCCGAGAAGAGCTCGGCGCGCGCCTTGGCGACCGCGGGCGCGTCGAGCCGACCGCCCACGAAGCCTTCCACCACGTCGAGTGCGTGTCGAACGGGTCGCTGGGCGCTGGGCGGTGCGCACTGTGCGATGGCGTGGAGGCAGAGGGTCGAGCACAGCTGCAGCAGCCCGCGGTGCGTGGCGTCGCCCGCGGCGGCCTGCGCCAGCGCGCGCTCGAATGCCGCAGGGGCCGCGCCCGAGAGCTGGTCTGCCGGAAGGACCAACGGCAGCGCGCGCAGCTTGGCCATGTCACTCGACGCCGCGCAGGTCGCGGGCGTGGAACCCCATCAAGAAGAGCAGCGTGTCGAGCCGCTCGTGGTGGTTCAGGCTCATGTCTGCCACCTCTTGCAGCTTGGGCTTCGCCCGGAAGGCGATGCCCAGGCCGGCTGCCTTGAGCATCAACATGTCGTTGGCGCCGTCTCCGATGGCCACGGTCTGCTCCAGTCGGCAGCCGTAGACCTTGGACATGTCGCGGAGCACCTGGGCCTTGCGCTCGCCGTCGACGATCGAACCCTGGACGCGGCCGGTGAGCACCCCGCCCTGAACCTCGAGCTCGTTCGAGAACGCGAAGTCGAGCCCGAAGCGCTGCTTCAATGGCTCGACGAAGAAGTCGAAGCCACCACTCACCAGACCCACGCGGAACCCCAGGCTCTTCAGGATGCGAACGAAGCGCTCGGCGCCCGGCGTGAGCTCGAAACGAGAGGCCAGCTCGCGGGCGCGATCCATGCTGAGGCCCTCGAGCAGCTTCACGCGCTCTGCGAGGGCGCTCTTGAAGTCCAGCTCGCCGCGCATGGCGCGCGCGGTGATGGCGGCGACCTGCTCCTTCACGCCGACCAACCCTGCCAGCTCGTCGATGAACTCGCCCTTCACGAAGGTCGAGTCCACGTCCATCACCACCATGCGCTTGCTGCGGCGATAGATGTCGTCGCGCTGCACCGCCAGATCCACGCCCAGCGACGCCCCCAGCTCCAGGAACTGACCACGGAGCTCGGCGAGCTCTTCGTGCTTCACCAGCGGGCCCGGCGGAAGATCGGCCAGCAGCTCGAGCCCGTCGAGGTCGTCGTCCGACAGCGAGCGGATCTCCAAGATGTTCATCCCGCGGGCCGCCATGTTGCGGGTGATGGCCGCCACGGCGCGGCCGTTGGCCAGCTGCCCCAGCACCGTCACGCACAGGCCGCTGGGCAAGTGCTCCGAGCGGGCGGTGGATGCCGGCTCGAACTTGGTGACCTCGAGGCGCAGCCCCAGATCCGAAGCGAAGAACAACACTTCGCGCAACGCCGCCGAGCTGGCGGGGATCTCGACGATGGCCGACAGCGTGAGGTAGCCGTGCAGCACGCTCTGGCCGATGTCGACCAGCTGAGCGCCCTCTTGGGCCACGATCTCTGCGATTCGGGCCGTCACGCCCGGACGATCGGGGCCCGCAAGGTGGAACACCACTCGGTCTTTTTGGTTCTTCTGAGTCATGGCGTCGGCCGCTCGGGCGCGTGATAGGATCTTCGCTGCCAGATGGCAAACGGGTCCGGCAGGGCCCACGGCTCTGGCCCCACGAAAGCCATCGGAGAGCTCAGAATGCGCACGACCTCGGCCTGCCTCATGCTTGTCGTCTCGGCTCTGCTCGCCTGCAAGAAGGAGGGGCCGCCCCAGCAGCAACAGGCCGCCGCCGAGCCGCCGCCGCCGCCGGCCGCTCCGCCGGCCCCGGAAGAGAAGCTCGCCGACTTCAAGGGCACCTACGTGAGCAACTGGGGCAAGGCGAAGTGCACCCAGGTGAAGCGCAACGTGAACTGCCTGTATGCTGGCAAGAGCGGGTCGATGGACTGCAAGGTGGTCGGCGAGAAGGACCTCGACTGCGACTGGGAAGAGCCGGGTGCCAGCGGCAAGGCCAAGCTGGCCAAGAAGGACGACGGCAAGATCTCGGGGACCTGGGGCAATGGCTCCAGCGCGACCAACGGCGGCATGTGGGTGTTCAAACCCGTGGCCGAGTGACCGTCACTTCGGTTTCGGCACCTTGCGCAGCTCGCCGGTGCTGGTGGTGAAGACCACGTCGTAGGGGGAGTCGGCGACGGCCGTCGGCCCGGACTCTTTCGGGGCGATCTGGGTCGGCGTGCCGCCGCCCGCCGGCATCGAAAACACACCGCCGCCGGCATAGCCTTGGGTCTCGTCGCCGCGGGCCGCCCAGGCCACGGTGGCGCTCGACTTGAAGCGAATCACCGGGCCGATGTTGGAGAACCCAGCGGCGAGCTGTTTCGGCGCAGCTCCCTTCCCGTCGCACCCCGAGCCCGAGAGCGCGCGCGCCCAGACGCTGCCGTCGCCGCGGGTGTAGTAGAAGTTCGCCGCGTCGGCAGTCAGCCCGACGGCATCGGTCACGGGCGCATCGAGCGCGCCCGCCCGGGCCCCGCCGCCGGTGGGCATGACCCAGATGTCGCCGGCCGAGACCCAATAGACGCAGGCGCCGCTGGCCACGACCGCTCCGGCAGTCTCGGCACCCGAGGCGGTGTAGAGCGCCGTCGCATTGGACACCCCCGAGCCAAGGCCGAAGCGAGCGAGCCCGACCGGATGCGTCGCGTCGGTGTCGAAGGTCACGTACGCGAAGCCATCCGTCGCCGCGAACACTGCCCGGCCGCCCAGCGGCGTCTGCCCAGCGATGGCGATCGCGTCCTTGGGGCCGCCGGCCTTCGTGGTGCGGACCACACTGCCGTCCGATCCGGTGTTCTTCCCCCCGACCACGAACACGAACGCCGACGTCGAGGGCGCCGACATGGCGCGCGGTTTCTCCAAGAGTGGGGGTAGCGCTTGGTCGGCCCCGCCGGCGATCGGGACGCGGCGAAGCGCGGCGTCTGCCTCGTCGCCCGTGGCGAGGTAGACGTCGGTCTCGTCGGCAGCCATCACGATCGGGGGCTTGCCCGCCCAGAGCTTGGTGACGGGGTACTTCGTCGGATCGTAGGCGACGTACCCGGCGCTGCCCCCGCTGCCCGCGCTGCCCCCGCTGCCGCCGGTGGGGGCCCCGCCGCTGCCCCCGCCGCCGCCCCCGGTGCCCCCCGCGCCGCCGGTGGTCCCGGCACCGCCGGTCTGGTCCATCCGGGATTCGTCCAGGGTCTTGAGACAACCGCTGGTGGCGAAGACGAGCGCGGCCACCCATGCTCCGAAACGAGCGCGACTCGGGGCCGACATGCTGCTCGCACCATAGCACCCCCGCTCCAGGCCGGTCGAGCCGGCGTGCTTCAGGCGGCGGCTCGCGCGTCCGAGCCCAGACCGAACGCGACCGCCAGCAGGCGCCCCTTGGTCTTCTGAAGGGCGCTCGGGCCTTCGTCGCGCGCGATCTCCCCCAGCTCGACAGTGGCCTGGGCCGCGAGCGAGACCATCCAAGGGAGGGTCTTTCCGGCGCGGAGCAGCGCCTTTCGGGTGCCGCGCGCGAGCCGGACCGCCGTGCCCAGGGCCCGCTCGGCCCGGGTCGTCCGCTCGAGCTCTGCTGCCTGGCAGATCAGATCGGTGGTGGTGCACGCGCCCGAGTGCGGCGCGCGGCTCAGCGCCCTCCGAAGGCGTGGGTGGCGGTCGAGCGCCGCGCCGAGGGTTTCGGCGTCGAGACCGTTTGCGGCAAGCGCGGCCTGCGCTTCGGCCTCGGCGGCCTGCCGCGCCTTGAACAGGTACATCTGCACGCGCGAGTAGAAGTTGACGGCGCCGTCCCCGCTGGTCTCGACGGCGCAGTAGATCGTGCCGGGGAAGCGCTCTGTCACCAGTGACTGCACGCCGTCACTGACACTGCTCGACGGCATGCACCCGAAGGGCTTCACACTCAGCGTCATGGTGGCCTTCTGCTTCATCACGTTCAAGATGAGCTTGCCGACCTCCATGTGGCCCTCTCCGCCCCTCAGGTCGTTGTCGTAGTGAGGCATGGCGGCGTCCGCCACCTCTTTCATGTCCGGCAAATGATAGTCGTAGAGGCCTCCGCACCACGCATAGGTGTGGAACACCACGCGCAACGCCCGGTCTGCGGCCCAGAGCATGAGCTTGCGCCGCGCGGCGCCGTATTCGCCGAGCCCGTCGAGCCCGAAGCGCCCGCCGTCTTCGGCACGAAGCTCGGCGCGGTTCTCGGTGTCCCACGAGACTTCCCAGATGTTGTAGAGCAGCCAGGCAGTCACCAGCTGGATGTCCACCTCGGCGCCCTCGCGTTCGAGGAAGCGCTGCAGCTGGTAGTTGCCGTCGCCCTCGGTGGTCATCGCCCAGAACTCGCCGATGATGGCCACCCGTGGCTTGGGTCGAGTGCGATCGACGGCAACGGCGCCCAGCAGCCTGCGCGCGCGTCCGAGCGCCCAGAGGATGCTCTTGCCGTGAGCGAGCGCGTCGTAGCAAATGCGCTTCGACTGCTCCAGCGCGCGGTCGGTCGCGCCTGCTTCCAGCTCGTACGGTCGAATTCGGTAGCCCAGCGCGTTGAGCACGTCGCCCGCGAGCAAGGCCTTGACCAGCGCCAGGAAGAACTCGGGGTTGAGCTCGAGGCCGATCTCTTCACCGCTTGCCTGCGAGAGCCCGCCTTGCTGCTGGAAGAGCATGACGCGGAAGCCCTCGAAGCCGGCATCGCGCAACGCCTTCCGGTATTCCGTCACGTACATTCCGAAGCGGCAAGGGCCGCACGCTCCGGCCGTCACGAACACGTACGACTCGATGATCTGGCGTGTGCTCATGCCCTTCGTGTCGCGCAGGTGGGTCAGGAACTTCACCAGGTTCCCCACCGTGAAGTAGGTGGGGTTGCACTGCCCGCGATTGCCGAACTCCTTGCCGAGCCGCAGAGCCTCGTTGTCGGGAGCGTCGAGTGCCAAGACCGAATAGCCCACGTGCTTCAGCGAGGCCTCGACGAACAGATCGTGGGCCATGGTGAGCCCGCCCACCAGCAGCGTCACCTGCGAGCGCTGGGCGCGGGTGAAGCTCAGGTTCGCCATGTCTTCCACCCAGCGTTCGCGCTCGGTGAGCCCGAGGCGCGCGCTCTCTTCGGCCTCGAAGCGGCGCAGCTCGGCGTCCACGTCCAGATCGGCAAGGGGTAGACGTTTCTTGGTCGGTTCGAACGCGATGGATTGGGTCATGGCAGTTACCTCTTCGATCACTCGGCGGGAATGGCAGAAATCGGTGCGTCGACCGGCACGACGCGGCCGTCTTGTTTCTTGCCCAGGCGGACGACGTTCTTCGGCAGCTCGGCGGGCAGCGGTGGTGATGCGTAGGCCCGGACCTTGGCCCCGAGCTCTTCGATCTCTCTGCGCAGCGACGGATCCGCGCGCCGGGCCGCGTTCAGCTGTGCTTGCTTGAGCTCGAGCAACTCGAGGCGCTTCTCGTCCACGGCGCGCTCCAGCTCGCGGCGCCTTGCCGAGACGTCTTCCAGGCGTTCTTGGTGCAGTCGTAGCGAGTGGGCGTAGGTGCGCACGCGGATCTTGATGCTGCCGCCGGGCTTGTTGGCGTCCAGGTCGTGCAGCGCGGCGGCGGGCGTCTTCGAGGTCTGCAAGATGGTGTCGACCAGACCGTAGGTCGGGGCGTCGTGACCGCACTTGAAGCTCGACAAGTCGAGCACGGCGACGTTCGGATGGCGCGAAGCGAACGTTGCGGCCCAGACCTTCTGCGAGCTGTTGGCCGAGTAGTTCTCGGGCCACACGTGATTCAGCTCGAGCGGGTGCTTCATTCGGCCGTCGGCCAGGTCTTTCGCGAAGAACCGTCCCAGCCACTTGGGGTCCTTGGGGATCGAACGGATGCTCAGGATTGGGTAGCCGAGCACCTGGAACTCCTCCGGAATGCCGTGATTCAACCCCGGATCCGCGTGGTAGGGGCGGTTGAGCACCAGGATGGCGATCCGGTCCTCGTGCTCCACCGTCTCGAGGATCGCCAGACCCTTGGCCTGCAGGTCCGCCTCGAAGGCCTCGAGCGCCGCCGCGCCCTGGCGGCAGGCATGATCGCTCTCGTCTTCGGTCACGCCCAGGCGTGGCCCGAAGGTCTCGAACATGCGCTTCATCAGCAGCGTGGGCTCGGCAAACGAAAGCGCCGGGTCCACGTACTCGATGCCGCGCTGCGCGAAGAAGTCGACCTCTTTGGTGAACGCCGCCTTCATCACGTTGGGCGTTCCAGCCACGATGGGGCACGAGGCGTGGTCCATCGTGTCTTTCACGAAGCCTGGCACGTGGGTCAAGATCGGGAAGAAGATGTGGGTCAGTCCGCGGCCCTGCTCCGGATCGTGCTTGCGGAAGAGCAGGTTGTGGATGTGTGCTTGTACCGACTTGCTGGGGAAGCAGGGGTCGACCGAGCCGTATTTTCCACCCTCGACCCACATCTCTTCACTGGTGGGCTCGCTGAACACCACGCTCTGCTTGGGGATGCCCAGCGCCTCGAAGTAGGTCCGGAAGAACGGCGCCGTGGAGTACATGTTCAGCACGCGGGGCATGCCGATGCGCATCTGCCTCCGGCGCTTCCAGCTCTCGTCGCTCGAGCGCTGGAAAGGGCGGGTGATGGTCCTGCGCTTCACCCGGAACAAGCCACGCTCGACCCGGACGTCGGAGAGCGGTGAGCCGTGGGCCGGCATCGCCGCGGGCTCGTAGAAGTGCTGGAACGCGCGCCGGGCTTCGTACTCGACCAGGTTGGGATGAGCGGCGGCTATCTTCTTGCGCTCGGCGACCAGCGCGAGCATTGCGTCCTTGCTCTCGACGGTGCCTTTCTCGCAAGAGAAGCCCGAGATGTAGCGCGAGGTCGAGCCGTCGGGGCGCCGTGCATCGATGAACGAGCGCTTGCACTCGTTTGCGCAGAAGTGACAGACCGTCTCTTCGTCGTTCTTGGTGGTGTACTCGAGCGCGAGCAGGCCGCTCACTCCGATGAAGCGTGAGCTGCCGCTGCGCTCGAAGCGCCGCAGGGTTTCCATCGCGGCGCCGATGGCGCCGGCCTCACCGGTGTGGGGGTGCACGTAGACCTCGGCGCCGGGCACCCGCTGCTTGATGTAGTCGACCTGCGCCTTGACCGCCGCCAGGTTGTACTGCGTGCCGCCCTGCAGCACGAACTTGCGCCCCAGCGAGGCGAGGCGTGGGATCTGGACCACGTATTGCCAGACGTTCTTCGGGAGCACCTGGGCCAGGCCCGCCAAGAGCTCTTCCTTCTGGAAGCCCTCTTTTTGGAAGTTCACGCGGTCGGTGTCCAGGAACACTGCGCAGCCGTATGAGAACTTGGGTGCCAGCTCGGCCTTGAACGCCGTCTCGGCATATTCCGTGACCGGCAGACCGAACTGATCGGCCATCGCCTGGAGCAGCATTCCGTTCCCGGCGCTGCAGCTGTTCGACAGCTTGAAGTTCTGGATGTCGCCGTTCTTCATGAACAGAACCTTGATGTCCTGCCCGCCGATGTCGCAGATCACGTCGACGTCACCGAAGTAGTGCACCGCGCTGATCATGTGTGCGACCGTCTCGACCACGTTGACGTCGGCGAGCACGCACTCGTCCAGCACGTCTCCGGCGTACCCCGTGGCGCCGAACCCCAGGCAGTGGAGCGTCGCTCCCTGGCGGGTCACGCCCTCTTCCAGGGCCGCCACCAGCTCTTTCGCGTCCTGGATGGGGTTGCCCTTCGAGAGCTGGTACGCCTTCGCCAGGATCGTGCCCTGCTCGTCCACCAGCACCGCCTTGCTGCTGGTCGAACCGCCGTCGAGCCCGATCACCGCCCGCACGACCTGACCCGGGGAGAAGCGCGCCGGCTCGAAGCGCGGCACCCGATAGGCGTCGATGAATGCCTGGGTTTCTTCGCCGTTCGTGCTGAGGGGCGGGCCTGCCTGCTCGCCGAGCCGCGACCGGCGGCCGTTCTGGATGAACTCCCGCAGCCGGTCCGCTCCGGCGAACCTCGCGGCGGTGGCGTCTTCGCCCAGGCCGTACGCAGCAGCACCGAAGGCGGCGTACAGCTCGCTCTGGTCCGGAACGAAGATCAGCTCGTCGATGGGGACGTCGTTGGGGAAGTCGTAGCCGCGATCGCGCCAGGTCTCGGGAATTCGCTTCTGCCAGCACTCTTTGAGGAACGGCAGGTAGGTATTGGGCCCGCCGAGCAGCAGCACCTTGGCCTTGAGCGTGTTGCCGCGTGTGAGCACCGAGAGGTTCTGGAGCACGATGGCGTCGGCCAGGGAGTTCAGGACCTCGGCCTTCGGGATCCCGGCCTTGACCAAGTTGACGATGTCGGTCTCGGCGAACACCCCGCACTTGGCGGCGACGTGGTGCAACTTCGAGTCGTCGAAGTGCAGCGAGGTCGCGAAGCCGGGCTCGGCCCCCACCTTGATCATGCACTTGTCGATGGTTGCGCCCGTGCCGCTGGCGCACTTGTCGTTCATCGAGGCGAGCGCGGTCTTCGGGCCGCCGTTCGCGTCTTCTTTGAACATGATGATCTTGGCGTCTTGCCCGCCCAGCTCGATCACGCTCATCACGTCGGGGTGCTTGCGTTCCACGGCGAGCGTGACCGCGTTCACCTCTTGGACGAACTTGCCGCCGGTGGGCTCGACCAACGGGCCCGAGCCAGAGCCGGTGAGGAAGATGCGCCAGCGGTCCGCCGGCTGCTGGGGGAAGGCCGCCAGGATCGCCTCGAGCAGCTCGAGCGTCTTCTCGGGCTGCTGGGTGTGGTGGCGCTGGTAGTCGTGCCAGACCACGTTCAGCGAGTCGGGCTCGACCACCACCGCCTTGACGGTGGTGGAGCCGACGTCCAAGCCGATCACCAAGTCGCTTTCGCTCATCTTCGCTCTCCGCGCCAACTGACGCCGGCGTCAGTGTACGGAACGGGGACAGGAGAGCAACCGCAACCCTCCGGGGATGTGCGAAACTGGCCCAAGTATGCCGCAAGTCATCGAAATCGCTGCCGCCTGACTGGGCCTTTCTCGGCGGCAGCGCGTGCCCGATCGGGCCTGACGTCAGTGTCACTGGGGACCTGAGCCCGGCACTGGACGTACACTCGCGCCCGCATGGCGAGGGCTCGAGAGGCAAGCCGCGGTGGCTCGGCCGCACGCGGACGCAAGGCGCCGCGCAGTGCGCAGTCCAAGGCCGAGCGCCGTTCCACCATCTTGGCCGCGGCCCGCGACGTGTTCGCCAAGCGGGGCTATCACCAGGCCACCATCGACGACATCGTGGCCGAGACCGGCGTCGCCCGCGGCACCTTCTATCTGTACTTCGAGGACAAGCGCGCCGTGTTCTCGGATCTGATGGACCGGTTTTTCACCACGCTCACGATGGCGATCAATCGCATCGACATCTCACCGTCGGCGACGCCCGTTGCGGAGCAAGCGCGCGCCAACATCCGGGCCATCATCGGCATGTGCCTCGCCGATCGGGCCATGACCAAGATCTTGCTCTCGGACGCCCACGGAGTGGACCCGGCTTTCGATCGCAAGCTGGCAACCTTCTACGACGCGGTGGTTCAGCTCTTGACTGACAGCCTTCACGACGGACAGAAGCTGGGCATCGTGGCCGATGGCGAGCCGCGGGTGATGGCCTACTTGACGATCGGCGCTCTCAAAGAGCTGCTCTACCAGGCCGTGACCTTGGGTCTGGCGGAAGAGAGCGCCGAGGTGCTCACCCAGCAGATCTTCGAGTTCGTGAGCCAGGGGTACCTTCGGGTGCACCCGCGGGAGCCACGCGCGAAGAAGGCGCGTTGAGCGCTCGCTCGCCGGGGGCGAGTCGCTGGCGTGCTGCCATCGCCGGCGGGTCGCCTTCCAGTTATCGAAGTGTCGGGGTGGCCGTGGATCCGGTGCTGCCGGGCACAATCGTCGCCGGTTCTTCGCAGCGCGTCGCGGCCAAGGCGTACGATTTGTCCGGCCCCATGACCCAAGAAGCCGGCGGAGGATGCGTGATCCGCGCCGTGGCGTTCGACTTCGAGAAGAAGGTCGAGCGTGCGGTCGAGCTCGGCGAGCTGCGAGAGCTGATGGCGCTCGGCCTCTTCGTCTGGGTCGACCTGGACATCGGCGATGCCGAGCAGGCCCGATGCCTGCTCGCAGAGCTGAACCTGTTCAGCGACGAAATCGTCGAAGACGCCCTGTCTCGCGAGCCGGCGACGCAGAGCGCGCGCTACGACGGCTATCTTCACTTCGTGGTCTCCGGCTGCCGGTTGATTGGCCGACACTTCGATCTGGAGCGCGTGGACTGCGTGATCGGCGAGCGCTTCTTGTTCACGCTGCACAAGGGCCAGGTGGTGTTCCTCGAGGCGCTGAAGAAGGACTACTCCCAGGACTTCGTCGCATTCGCCCGGAGCCCCAGCTTCTTGATCTACGAGATCTGGGACCACCTGACCGACAACTACCTTGCCGTTCAGAAGCGCTTCGAAGAGCGTGTGGAACAGTTGCAGACCGAGCTGATGCGCGACGTGGACGACAAGGTGTTCGCCTCGGTGTCCGAGCTCGGGGCGGACCTGCTCCACTTCCGCAAGGTGGTTCTGCCCGCTCGCGCGGTGCTCACCGATCTGTCGACCCGTCGCTCGCTCTACATCAGCGAGGCCACGCAGCCGTTCCTGGCCAACATGGTTGGAACGCTGGAGCGGGTGCTGCAAGACCTGCTGGTGGATCGCGACGTGCTGTCGAACTCGCTCAATTTGTACATGTCGCTGGTGCAGCACCGGACCAACGAGGTGATGAAGAAGCTGACGGTGGTCAGCGTGATCTTCCTGCCGCTCACCTTCTTGTGCGGCGTCTACGGCATGAACTTCGAGCACCTGCCCGAGCTGAAATGGCACTACGGCTACGCGGGGTTTTGGGGCGCGGTCGCCGCCATCGTCGCCGGCATCGCGGTCATTTCGCGGCGCGCCAAACTGCTCTGACGGGACCACCTGCGCCCACCGCGCGGGGTTGACGAGGTGTGCCGGGTGCGGTGATCCTCCGACCCATGAGAACGATCTTCGGTGGTGCGCTCGTCGTATTGGCCTCGCTGCTCGCCTTCGGGTGCTCCAGCGAATCGGGCGACACCGGCCCCGGCAGCGGCAGCGATCGCAAGAAGCCCACGGGCTGCGTCGGAAAGTGCGACTCGCCCACCGACCTGTTCGTCAGCCCGTATGTCGCGGACGTCGCCAAGATGAACGCCATCTGGCCCGGTGAGCCAGCGATCGTGAAGGTCGAGGACGCATACACGGTGCTGGTCGATCTCGGTCAGGCGAAGTTCCCGGCGCCGACCCACTTGTTCGGCGCGCCGGTGAATGTGATCCCGTACTCGAACGAGGATGGCATCAAGGACGCCGCGGGCAAGACCGTGGAGCGCGGCGACGCTGGCATCGCCAAGGCCTTCCCGCGCGGCGTGGTGGGCTACGCCATCAAGCACCACCGCCCCGAGCATCGCAGGCTGTCGCCGCAAGACATCGCGGCCAACATGAAGGAGCAGGTCAAGCTCCAAGACACCCACATCGAGATCGTGGTGGGCGTGTCGCGCGACGGGCAAGCCGGCGCCGTGACGCTGAACAACCCTCAGAGCTACGAGCAGGGGCTGTTTGGAACGCCGCAATACTCGATGGTGTTCGTCAAGCCAGAGTGGCCCAGCTACCTGAGCGCTGCGCAGATCAAGGCGTTCAACGACAACGTTCGCACCATGATCGCCGCGTTCAACACGGTGAGCGACTTCCCTGGGGACTACAACGGTGGCGACCCGCTGGCCGCGCACGACGTGACGAAGCTGAAAGAGCACGTGAAGCAGATGGTGCTCGCCGTCGGCGGGGACGCCGCTGCGCAGGCGTTCTTCAAGGACAAGAACAACCTGGTCTATTGCGCCGAGTTGGCCTTCCTGGGTACCAGCGCCGGGCTGCACTTCCCGTTGAACGACGCCACGATCGTCCCGCTGGTGGGGCAGGCGGCGTGGGACGCCTTCAAGGCCGAGGTCGACAAGCACAACGCCGGCCAGGCGTCGGCGTT
Organism: Polyangiaceae bacterium; assembly: GCA_023150915.1. Classification (GTDB taxonomy): domain Bacteria; phylum Myxococcota_A; class Polyangia; order Polyangiales; family Polyangiaceae; genus JADJKB01. The sequence goes on along the minus strand of JAKLKA010000003.1, from coordinate 91,270 downwards.
CACCACCATGAACAAGAACGGGCGCGCGAAGTACGTCGACCTGAGCTTTGCCCCGGCCGACCTGAAGGCGATGCCCAGCTATTCGTCCAACCCGGAAGACGCGAAGAAGCTGGCATTCAAGCCGATGACCATGGCGGACATCTTGCAGCACTTCCTGCGCACGCACGTGCCGCGCGAGCAGCTGGGCGAGCAGCTGGCGCCGGTGCAGGGCCAGCTGCTCGAGCAGATGAAGCCTGGCGTCCTCGAGGCCATGGCGATGGATCAGCTGCCGGCCACCGACCCCAAGCGGGTGGCGGTGGAGCAGTTGTTCGGCGCGCTGATCGCCGTCGTGAAGAAGAGCTACGGTAGCTACGCCGAGTTCCAGGCGGCGCTCGAGCCGTTGATGGCGCAGGCGCGCAAGATGACCGGGCCGCGGGACGATTCCGGCGCTGGGTATTTCGTTCCGCCGAGCCTGCTCCACGTGGTGGCGCAGGGCAAACACCCCGGCGGGCTCGTCGGCCTGAAGTACGTCGGCCACGGGATCCACTGGTCGGCAGTCAGCCTGCCCGCGACGCCGCCGCAGCCGAACCCCAACGACAACGGCTCGCTCGACGTGGTGCCGCCCGGAAGCCCGTACGCCAAGAGCTGCCGCTCGTCGTGCGGCGGGTCGTCTCCGGACGGCTCGTGCTGGTGCGACAACGGCTGCGCCGAATACGGCGACTGCTGCAGCGACAAAGCCACCGTCTGCCAGTGAGGGGGGTCAGTCTGCGGCGGCCAGCTCCCCGAGCCGCGCGTGCTCGGGGATGGCCTCCAAGAACCGACGGCGTCGCGCGGGGTCGGTGATCCGCTTCGCACGATCGGCGATCCGGTTCGCGGCGTGCCGGACGAGCTCTGCCACCTCGAAGCGGGACGAGACGGCGCCGGGTGCGGTCACGGATCGGACGATCTCACGTCCGCGGCGCGGCGGCCATCGATCGCAGGGCGCCCGCGGGCGCAAGTTACAGGCTGCGAAGCGGCGCCGCTTGACCGTCGCGCGCCAGGGGAGCAGATGGCAGAAGTCATGGAACGACGCTCGGGATGGCCCAACGCGCTCTCGCTCTCGTTCGTCGAGCGGCTCTACGCCGCGTACTCGGCCGATCCGGCCTCGGTGGGCGAAGACTGGCAAGCGCACTTCGCCGCCCTCGACGCCGGCGCCGGGGGGCCGCGCCTTGGCCCCAGCTTCCGTCCCCACGGGGTGTTCAACCCGGCCGGCGGTGCGAGCGTCGCCGTCGCGCCCGACGTCTCGGACGCGGTCGTGCGGCAAGATCGCGTGGACCAGTTGATCCGTGCCTACCGCGTCCGCGGGCACATGGTCGCGAAGGTCGATCCGCTCGAGCTGCCGCGCGCCCACCAGAAGGAGCTCGATCCGGAGTTCTACGGGCTCGGTGCCGCCGATCTCGAGCGGAAGTTCAGTGCCCGCACCATCACCAGCGCGCCGGTGATGACACTGCGAGAGATCCTGGAGCTCTTGCAGACCACCTACTGCCGCTCGATCGGCGTGCAGTTCATGCACATCGACGACCTCGAAGTGAAGGATTGGCTGCAGACCCGGATGGAGGGCACGCGGAACCACATCCTTCTCGGACGCGACGAGCAGCTGCGCATCTTGACCAAGCTCACCGACGCCGTGATGCTCGAAGAGTTCGTGCAGAAGAAGTACTTGGGCGCCAAGAGCTTCTCGCTCGAAGGCTCCGAGAGCCTGATCCCGCTGTTGATGTTCGCCATCGAGCACGCTGGCGATCACGGTGTGGACGACGTGGTGCTCGGCATGGCCCACCGCGGCCGGCTCAACGTGCTGGTCAACATCATGGGCAAGAGCGCCCGGGCGATCTTCCGCGAGTTCGACGATCGCGACCCGCAGCTGTTTCTTGGCAGCGGCGACGTGAAGTACCACATGGGCTTCTCGAGCGATTGGACCACGGCGAAAGGCCAGAGGGTCCACCTGTCGTTGTGCTTCAACCCCAGCCACCTGGAGTACGTCAACGCCGTGGTGCTCGGCCGCGTTCGGGCGAAGCAGGACCGCGCTGGCGACGCTTTGCGCGAGAAGAAGCTCGGCATCCTGATCCACGGTGACGCGGCATTCGCCGGCGAGGGGATCGTCCAAGAGACCCTGAACCTGAGCCAGCTCGAGGGCTATCGCACCGGCGGCACGCTGCACGTGATCGTGAACAACCAGATCGGGTTCACCACGCCGCCGACGCAGAGCCGCTCGACGACCTATGCGACCGACGTCGCCAAGATGCTCCAGAGCCCCATCTTTCACGTCAATGGTGAAGACCCCGAGGCCGTGGCGCAGGTCGTCCACCTGGCGTTGGACTTCCGCCGCGAGTTCCAGCGCGACGTGGTGATCGACATGTACGGCTACCGCCGGCTGGGGCACAACGAAGGCGACGAGCCGGCGTTCACCCAGCCGCTGCTCTACGCCGCCATCGCCGAACGCAAGAGCGTGCGAGACGGCTATCTCGAGCACCTCCTCGCGCTCGGGGGCGTCACCCACGACGAGGCCGAGCGGATCGGCGTGGAGCGGCGCGAGTATCTGGAGCGCGAGCTGTCGCAGGCGAGAAAGAGCGACTTCTTGCGTACCCAGGACTGGCTGGGTGGCAACTGGCAGGGCTTCTCTGGCGGGCTCGAAGAGGATGTGCGCGAGGTGCACACGGGCTTCGACCGCGAGCGACTGTCCGAGCTCTTGACGGCCCAGACCGTCTTGCCGCCCGACTTTCATCCTCACAAGAAGATCGAGCGCTTGCTCGAGCAGCGGCGCGAGATGGCCGCCGGCAAGCGCCCGCTCGACTGGGGCACCGCCGAGCTTCTGGCCTTCGCCACGCTGGTGACCAGTGGCATGCGCGTGCGCATGAGCGGGCAAGACGCCGAGCGTGGCACGTTCAGCCAGCGGCACTCGGTGCTGCACGACGTCGAAGACGGCCACAGCTTCATGCCGCTGTCGGCGCTTTCGCCCGACCAGGCACCGATCGAGATCGTCAACAGCGCGCTCTCGGAAGCCGGCGTGCTCGGCTTCGAGTACGGCTACAGCTTGGACTGGCCCGGCGGGCTGGTGCTGTGGGAGGCGCAGTTCGGCGACTTCGGCAATGCCGCGCAGGTGATCATCGACCAGTTCCTGGTGAGCGCCGAAGACAAGTGGAAACGCCTGTCGGGGTTGGTGCTGCTTCTGCCGCATGGCTTCGAGGGGCAAGGTCCAGAGCACTCGAGCGCGCGGCTCGAGCGCTTCTTGATGCTCGCCGCCGAAGACAACATCCAGATCGCCCAGCCCAGCACGCCGGCCCAGCACTTCCACCTGCTGCGGCGCCAGGTGCTCAGGCCCTGGCGCAAGCCGCTGGTGGTGTTCTCGCCGAAGAGCCTGCTGCGACACCCGCGCTGCATCAGCTCGCTCGACGAGTGCGTCAGCGGCAAGTTCGCGAGGGTGATCGGCGACGACCGGGTGGTGCCGGGCGCCGTGAAGCGCGTCTTGATGTGCTCGGGCCGGGTTTACTACGACCTGGTCCAGCGTCGCGAAGAGCTCGGGCGCGACGACATCGCCGTGGTTCGCATCGAGCAGTTCTACCCGCTGCCGGCCGGGCTGGTGCGTGAGGCTCTCGAGCCGTTCCGCGAGGGTGTGCCGGTGGTCTGGGTGCAAGACGAGCCCGAGAACATGGGAGCGTGGCGGCACCTGGCGGCGCGTTTCGGTGCGCGCCTGTTCGACCGGCACCCGCTGAGCGTGCTCTGTCGCGCCGAATCGGCCAGTCCGGCCACCGGCTCGCCCAGCGCGCACAAGCTGGAGCAGCAAGCGATTCTGGAGAAGGCCTTTGCCCCGACCTGAGAGAGAAAGAGAAGCACGATGCCCGTGGAGTTGAAGGTGCCGAGCGTGGGTGAGTCGATCACCGAGGTGCAGATCGGCGAGTGGTTGAAGGCCGTGGGCGACCACGTCAAGAAGGACGAGGTCTTGGTGATGATCGAGACCGACAAGGTCACGGTCGAATTGCCCGCGCCCATCGCCGGCGTATTGAGCGAGATCCGGGTCGCGAACGGGAAGGCGGCGACCGTGGGCGACGTGATCGGTGCGATCGAAGAGGCGACCATGGTGGCCGAGGCGCCGCCTGCACCGCCGCTGGCAACTACCGCGACCCGCTCCGAGGCGCGCCCGCCTGCGGTCTCGGTCGAACCGGTCACGCTCGAGCACTCGCCGAAGAGCGCGCGTGCCGAGAGTGTTCCGCCCGAGGGCTTCGCCCGGGTGATGCCGGCCGCGCGCCGTGCGCTGGCCGAGAGCGGTCTCTCGCCCGCCGACGTGGTCCCGACCGGCCCCGGCGGCCGCCTGCTGAAAGAGGACGTGCTGCGTGCACGACCGTCGGAGCCGCCTGCCGCCGCCGTGCCGCTCGCGCCCGCGCCTCCGCCTCCGCCCGTCGGGCTGGCCCCCGCTGCGCCCGGCGGCGCCCGCGAAGAAGAGGTGGTCGCCATGACCCCGATGCGCAAGCGCATCGCCGAACGTCTGGTCGAGTCGCTGCAGACCAGCGCCCAGCTCACCACCTTCAACGAGGTCGACATGAGCGCGGTGTTCGCGCTCAGGAAAGAGTTCCAGGAGCGCTTTCAGGCCAAGTACGGCATCAAGCTCGGTCTGGTGTCGTTCTTCGTGAAGGCCGCCATCGAGGCACTCAAGCAGGTGCCCGAGGTCAACGCCGAAATCCGCGGCACCGACGTCATCTACAAGAACTACTACGACATTGGCGTCGCGGTGGGCGGCGGCAAAGGCCTGGTGGTCCCCATCATTCGCAACGCAGAGCGCCTGAGCTTCGCCGAGACCGAGCGCGCCATTGCCGAGTTCGGCAAGCGTGCGCAAGACGGCAAGCTGAAGCTCGAAGAGTTGCAGGGCGGCACGTTCACCATCTCGAACGGCGGCGTGTACGGCAACCTCCTCTCGACCCCAATCATCAACCCGCCGCAGAGCGCCATCCTGGGGCTGCACGCCATTCAGGACCGGGCGGTGGTGCGCGACGGTCAGATCGTGATTCGCCCGATGATGTACGTGGCCGTGAGCTACGACCACCGGATCATCGATGGGCGCGAAGCCGTCGGCTTCTTGAAGCGCATCAAAGAGTGCGTGGAGCAGCCCACCCGCATCTTGCTCGAGGTGTGACCGTGACCGATCGACGACACGACCTGATCGTGATTGGCGCAGGCCCCGGCGGGTACGTGGCCGCCATTCGTGCGGCGCAGCTCGGGCTCGACGTGGCCTGCGTCGAGAGAGAGCCCGCGCTCGGTGGCACCTGCCTGCGCATCGGCTGCATTCCCAGCAAAGCGCTGCTCGAGGCGAGCGAGCGCTTCGCCGAAGCAAAGCACGGGCTCGACGCCTTCGGGATTCGGCTGACCGGCGTCGACCTGGACCTTCCGCGCATGTTGAAGCGCAAGGAAGATACCGTGCGCTCGCTGACCGCGGGGATCGCGGGGCTGTTCAAGAAGAACCGCATCACGCGTTACACCGGCAGCGGCTCGCTGCTGGCCAGCGGGCGAGTGCGTGTGGCGACCGCCGAAAGCGCGACCGAGCTCAGCGCCGAGCACGTGATCATCGCCACGGGCAGCAAGGTGGCGCCGCTTCGCGGCGTGGAGCTGGACGGCGATCGCGTGGGGACCAGCACCGAGGCCCTGTCTTATGCCGAAGTGCCGCGGCACCTGGTGGTGATCGGAGCGGGCTTCATCGGGCTCGAGCTGGGCTCGGTGTGGCAGCGCCTCGGGGCCAGGGTCACCGTGCTCGAGTACCTGCCGCGCATCTTGCCCGGCGTGGATGCGGAGATCGCGGCCGAGGCGCAGAAGATCCTGGTGCGGCAGGGGCTCGAGATCCGCACCGGCGTCCGCGTGCTCGGGGCCAAGCGCGAAGGTGACGGCGCCGTGGTGAGTGTCGAGGGCGGCGAGCCCATCGCCTGTGATCGCGTCCTGCTCTCGGTCGGGCGAGTGCCGAACACCGACGGCCTCGGGCTCGAAGCCGTCGGCATTGCGCTCGACGAGCGCGGCCGCATCCCGGTGAGCGACGGCTGGGTGACGCGGGTGCCAGGCATTCACGCCATCGGCGACGTGATCGCCGGCCCGATGCTCGCGCACAAGGCCAGTGAAGAAGGCGTCGCCTGCGTCGAACGCATCGTGAAGGGCTACGGGCACGTGAACTACGGAACGATTCCGGCGGTGTGCTACACGCACCCCGAGATCGCCAGCGTGGGCAAGACCGAAGACGAGCTGATCGAGGCGCGGGTGCTGTACAAGAAGGGCAGCTTCCCGTTCATGGCCAACGGTCGCGCCAAGGCGTTGGGCAGCGTGGACGGTCGCGTGAAGATCCTGGCGCACGCCGAGACCGATCGCGTGCTGGGCGTGCACATCATTGGCCCGCGCGCCGGCGAGCTGATCGCCGAGGCGACCGCCGCCATGGAGTTCGGCGCCAGCGCCGAGGACCTGGCTCGCACTTGTCACGCGCACCCGACCCTTGCCGAAGTGACCAAAGAGGCGGCCCTGGCTGTAGACGGGCGTGCTCTGCACATCTGACGTCGGCCTGGTGCGGACCGCTGGGGTCGGCTACGCTTCGCCCTGATGCATCGTCGTGGCTTCTTGATCGGGGGCGTGTCCGTGCTGGTCCTCCCGGGGTGCGTGTCCAAGCCAAAAATGCAGCTGCACCACGCCGAGGTGCAGAATGCCGGGCCGATGGGCATTGGGATGAACGTGTTCTTGCGGGTGAACAACGAGAACAGCTTCGACGTGCAAGTGCGAAATGTGCGCGTTCAGACCACGCTCCAAGGCCGGTGGACGCTGCCCGGCGTCGCCTACAGCCCGAACCAGTGGCTGCCCGCCGACGGCACCACCATCGTGCAGGCCCCGGTGATCATTCCCTGGACGATGGTCGGGCCACTGTTGGCGGAAACCGCCATGAGCACGTCGATCGCGTATCGCGTGCGGGGCGAGGCCGACGTGACTGCCATCCGTTCGATGGGAATTCGCAGCGACAACTACCCGGTCGACGAGACCGGCTCGATCCCGCGTGTCGCGGTGTTGCAGGCGGCCCGCACCACCATGCCGTTCTGACGCGGTACGTCGCTGTCCCACTCTTTTTTCCCGGCAGGGTTGACGCCGGCATCGAGTGCGGCGACCCTGGGTCTTCGTCGGCGTGATCGCACGCCGCGGGGGAGGGACGAGACATGGGGCTGGGGGGCCGGAATTTCGTGGGTGGCGAATCTGGAAGGGAGCCGGGAATGAACGCCGGGCTCCATCGTTTCAACCCAAGCCGCACAGCGTGCGCTCAGACGAGGGAGTGACGATGGAAGACAACGACCAGAAGACGGCGCTCGTCGTCATGGAGGCCGGAGCGCGCTGGCCCTCGTACACCCGCGAGCTGGCGGGGCGCGCCTCGAGCGCGGTCGTCGAATCGCAGCCCGCGATCGAAAGCGTGGCAGAGTTCTCGGCGCGGGTCATCGGTCGGGTCGCCCGGCTCGCCGAGCGCTCGGTGCGCATTCCGGTGGCGATCTTGGCGGCCAGTCAGCGCATCGACCCCGAAGCCCGGAAATGCCGCTACCAAATGGCCCGGGCAATCGTCATGGCCATGGCAGGTGCCGAGGGTGGAGAGCTGCTCATCATGGGGGACGAGCACTTCGGCGAAGAGGTCCGGCACGAGCTGGTGGCCTTTGCTGGCGCGCTGTGCGACGGCCTCGCGGGCAGCGCCGTTTCGGTGCGGGTGCGCTTCGGCACGGGCCGGAGCGGAACCCACGCGCTGGCCATCCCGCCCTCGTCTCGGCGGGCGGCGGTCGGTGACGACTGAGGCCACGGCGCCTTGACACGGCGCGTCATGGTGCGTATGGACCCCGGGTTCCGGCAGGAGGCTCGAGGTCCATGGGCAAGAAGAGTGGTGCGCGTCGGGTCGCGATCGTCGGCGGTCTCCGCACCCCGTTCGTGAGGTCGGGTACCGCGTTCAAACAGCTGAGCGCGCTCGAGCTCGGCAAATACGTCGTTGCCGAGCTGCTTCAGCGGAGCGAGCTCGATCCGAAGCGCGTGCAGCAGCTCGTCTACGGGCAGGTCGTGCCATCGCTGGCTGCGCCCAACATCGCCCGCGAGATCGTGCTCGGCACCGGCATGCCCCGCGAGATCGAGGCCTACAGCGTGTCGCGCGCCTGCGCGACCAGCTACCAGTCCACGGTCAACGTCAGCGAAGCCATCCTGGCCGGGACCATCGACTGCGGCGTGGCGGGGGGAGCCGACAGCGCCAGCGACGTTCCGATCGCGGTCAGCAAGAGGTTGGCTGAGGCACTGATTGCCGCCAGCCGGGCGCGCAGCCTGGGCGAGCGGCTCAAGGCGTTCGCGGGCCTCTCACCGAAAGACCTGGTGCCCGTACCGCCCGCCCTCAAAGAGTATTCCACCGGCCTGACCATGGGCGAGAGCGCCGAGAAGATGGCGAAAGAGAATGGCATCACCCGACGGGCGCAGGACGAGCTGGCGCATCGCAGCCACACGCTTGCCGGCGCGGCCTGGGTCGACGGGCGCTTCGAGAAGGAGGTGATGCACGTCTTCGTGCCGCCGAAATTCGAGGCGGTGTCCGAAGACAATCTGGTGCGGAAAGACTCGAGCCTCGAGTCCTACGAGAAGCTCAAACCCGCCTTCGACCGCAAGCTCGGCACCATCACCGCAGGCAACAGCTCGCCGCTCACCGACGGCGCGAGCGCGCTGCTCTTGATGAGCGAAGACCTGGCCCGCGCCGAAGGCTTCGACGTGCTGGGGTTCATTCGCAGCTACGCCTTCGCTGCCCTCGACCCGGCCGGGCAGATGCTGATGGGCCCGTCGTTCGCCACCCCGCTGGCGCTCGACCGCGCGAAGATCAAGCTCAAAGACCTGGACTTGATCGACATGCACGAGGCCTTCGCCGCCCAGGTGCTGAGCAACACCCAGGCGTTCGAGAGTGACACCTTCGCGCGGGAAGCGCTTGGCCGCAGCAAGAAGCTCGGCGAGGTCGACTGGGACAAGTTCAACGTGTGCGGTGGCTCGATCAGCATCGGGCACCCCTTTGCGGCCACCGGCGCGCGGCAGATCACACAGACGCTGAACGAGCTTCGGCGTCGCCAAGGCAGCTTGGCGCTGTGCACCGCGTGCGCTGCGGGCGGGCTCGGGGCGGCCATCGTACTGGAGGCAGAGTGATGTCGGGGCAGAACGGGAATGGCTCGGGAGAGCGGCGGGTGCTCGGCGTCGAGCAGCGCCCAGACGGCGTGGCCGTGGTGCGCATGGACGTGCCTGGCGAGACCATGAACACGCTGCAAGGCAACTTCGCGGCCGAGTTCGCTCAGGTGTTCGACGATCTCGACAAGTCGAGCGAGGTTCGCGCCGTGGTGTTCACCAGCGGCAAGCCCGACAGCTTCATCGCCGGTGCCGACATCCGGATGATCCAGGCGGTGAAGAGCGCTGCCGAGGCGGCAGAGCTGTCGCGGACCGGTCAGCGCGCCATGGCCCGGGTGGCTGCATTTCGGGTTCCGGTGGTTGCTGCGATTCACGGGGCGTGCCTGGGTGGCGGGCTCGAGACCGCGCTGGCGTGTCATGCTCGCATCGCCAGCGACGACAAGAAGACCAAGCTGGGGCTGCCCGAGGTTCAGCTGGGGCTCTTGCCGGCGGCAGCAGGCACCCAGCGCTTGCCTCACCTGGTGGGCGTTCGAGCGGCCCTGGACCTGATGCTGACGGGCCGGCAGATCGACGGGCGCCGCGCGAAGAGCATGGGCCTGGTCGACGATGTGGTTCCGGCGCCGGTGTTGCTCGAGGTCGCGTGCCGGCATGCGCTTTCGCTCGCCGAGCGCGGCAAGCCCGAGCCGCGGGGCCTCCAGCGTTTCGCGGCTTTCTTCGGCAAACGGGAGCTGACCCAGCTTGCGCTGGCCGAGAACCCCCTCGGGCGCAAGGTGGTGTTCGACCAGGCGCGCAAGCAGCTGCTCTCGAAGACCCGCGGCAACTACCCGGCGGCCGAGCGCATCCTGGACGTGGTCCGGGCTGGCTTCGAAGCCGGTTTCGAAGCCGGCCTCGAGGCCGAGGCGCTGGCCTTCGGCGAGCTGGCGATCAGCCCCGAGGCGGCGCAGCTCATGAACATCTTCACCGCCACCGTCGAGCTGAAGAAGGACCGTGGCGTGGACGACGCTCACGTCGAAGCGAAGGCCGTGCACAAGGTCGGCGTGCTGGGCGCCGGGTTGATGGGTGCGGGCATCGCGTACGTGACCACCCACCTGGCGAAGACCCCCGTTCGGCTGAAAGATCGCGATGACCAGGGGCTGGCGGCAGGCATGAAGTACGTCGCGAGCATCCTGGACGAGCGCGTGAAGAAGAAGCGCATGACCCGCATGGAGCGCGATCGGCTGCTTTCGCAAGTCACGCCCACCGCGGACTACTCCGGCTTCCACGACGCCCAGGTGGTGATCGAAGCGGTGTTCGAAGACCTGGCGCTGAAGCACCAGATGGTCAAACACATCGAGGCCCACGGGCACCCCAAGGCAATCTTCGCCTCGAACACCTCGTCCTTGCCCATCGGGCAGATCGCTGCAGGCGCAGAGCACCCCGAGCGGGTGATCGGCATGCACTACTTCTCGCCCGTGCACAAGATGCCCCTGCTCGAGATCATCGTCACGCCGCGGACGGCGCCTTGGGTCACCGCCACTTGCGTCGAACTCGGCAAGAAGCAGGGCAAGACGGTGATCGTGGTGAACGACGGCGTCGGCTTCTACACCTCGCGCATCCTTGCACCGTACATGAACGAGGCAGCGTGGCTGCTCTCGGAAGGCGTTCCGGTCGAGGAGCTCGACGCCGCACTGATGGACTGGGGCTACCCGGTGGGTCCCGTCACGCTGCTGGACGAGGTGGGAATCGACGTGGGCGAAAAAGTCGGCAAGATCATGCTCGGCGCGTTCGGCGATCGCATGAGCCCGCCGCCGGGCATGGAGAAGCTGGTGGCAGATCAGCGCTTTGGTCGCAAAAACGCCAGAGGCTTCTATCTCTACGGCGACAAGAAGAAGACGAAGAAGAAGCGCGTGGACCAGAGCGTGTACGCGGTGCTCGGGGTCACCCCCAAGCCCGGAGCGACTCCCAAGCACGAGATCGCCGAGCGCTGTGCGCTGGCGATGGTCAATGAAGCGGCGCTGTGTTTCGGCGAGGGCATCCTGCGCTCGGCGCGGGACGGTGACATCGGGGCGATCTTCGGGCTCGGGTTCCCGCCCTTCCGCGGTGGGCCGTTCCGCTACGTCGACGCGGTCGGTGCGCTCGACATCGTTCGCCGGCTCGAACGCTACGAGAAGCAGCACGGCAAGCGCTTCGCTCCGGCGCCGGTGCTGGTCGAGATGGCGCAGGTCGGCGGGACGTTCCACGGTATGCGCGCGGTCCGAGCAGGGGCTCGGGTCGCAGCCCAGGAGTCGGCTCGCGTTCGGGTGTGAGCGGCGTCAGGGCGCCGGGTCACGCCGGAGCTCGCTCTTGGCGCCAGTGGTTCCCCAGGTGACGAGCTCGGTCTTTGCCGGCTTGCCGATCTCTTCGGACTTCACCACGCCGCTGATCGGTACAGCCGGGTGGATCCAGACGTTCTGATCCGACTGGGTCTGCCCGACCTCCATCTTCTGCTGTCGCTTGTAGGCGCCGCGGAAGGTTGCCGCGACAACCGTGACGTCCTCTTGGGGGGTGCCGGCCAAGCTCGGCACGAAGATGTCGGCCAACGCCTTCTTGTAGCCGTCGGCGCTCGGCCCCAGCTTGTCCTCGCGCAGCTCTTTGACCTGGCTGTTGGGCATCCGGATCCGCGCGGCCTTGATCTCGATGCTGCTCGGGTCGCTACGATTCGTCAGTTTGACCAACAGCTGCATGACGGTGCCGGCCTCGGCGGCGCCGCGCACGATCTCGACCCAGTGCGCGCCCTGCTCTTCGCCCACGATCTTGTAGGTGATCTCGGCCGTCGTGCCGTCATCCATGGTGGTTCGGTACTTCGACCACTGACCCACGGCAAACGCCGCGAGCTCGGTCGAGGTCGGACGGGGCACTTCGCCGCCCGGGGCCGGCGGCTCGGCCACGCTGGTTCCGGGCTTCGAGCTCGGCGGGGTGCCCTCGGGCTCGGGTTTGCTGCAACCGAGCGGGATCAACGTCACGAGCGCGACGGCCCAGAGGCGACTCATGCCCGGGGTTCTAGGCCAGCTCCACCGCCGACGCCACTCTGGCGGTAGACTCGCGGCTCGGAGGCCCCGTGGATCGCAACCTATTTTCCGAAGAGCACGAGCAGTTTCGGCGATCGTTCGCCCAGTTCGCGGAGCGCGAGATCGTTCCGAACCAAGAGCGCTGGCAGAAGCAGGGCATGGTCGACCGCGAAGCTTGGCGCAAGGCCGGCGCCGGGGGCTTCTTGTGCCCTTGGCTCGAGACCGAGCTGGGTGGGCCGGGTGGCGACTTCTTGTGCTCGGTGGTGGTGATCGAAGAGCTGGCGAAGCGCTACGAGTCCGGCTTCGCCATTTCGCTGCATTCGGACATCATCGTGCCATACATCCACGAGTTCGGCAGCGAAGCACAGAAGCAACGCTGGCTTCCGGGCTGCGCGTCGGGCGATCTGGTGACCGCCATCGCGATGACCGAACCGGGGACTGGCAGCGACCTGGCGAACATCGCCACCACGGCCGTGCGTGACGGCGACCACTATGTGCTCAACGGCACCAAGACCTTCATCTCGAACGGCATCTTGTGTGACCTGTGCATCGTGGCCGCGAAGACCGATCTCGACCCCGAAAACGCCCATCGTGGCATCTCGCTGATCGTGGTCGAGGCAGACCGGCCGGGGTTCGTGAAGGGCAAGAAGCTGCAGAAGATCGGGATGGCCTCCCAGGACACCGCCGAGCTCGCGTTCGAGGACTGTCGCGTGCCCGTGGCCAATCGCCTGAGCGAAGAGGGCGCGGGCTTCATGATGCTGATGAAGAAGCTGGCCCAAGAGCGGCTGGTGGTGGCGCTCGCCGCGCAGGCCAGCGCCGAGCAAGTGCTGGGCGACACCGTGACCTATGTGCAAGAGCGCAAAGCGTTCGGCAAACCCATCGCCAGCTTCCAGAACACCAAGTTCAAGCTGGCCGAAGCGGCCACCAAGGTCGAGGTGGGGCGGGCATTCGCCGATCGGCTGGTGCAAGAGCACGTCGCCGGCAAGTTCCTGGTCAAAGAGTGCTCGATGGCCAAGATGTGGCACACCGAGATGGTCGGTCAGGTGGTGGACGAGTGCCTGCAGCTCTTCGGGGGCTACGGCTACATGGCCGAGTATCCGATCGCCCGCGCCTACATGGATGCTCGCGTGCAGCGCATCTTCGCCGGGACCAACGAGATCATGAAAGTCATCGTGGCCAAGCAGATGGGGCTATGAGTCACAGCTCGACGCCCAGCGCGCGCAGCAGCAGGCCCGCCCCGACGGAGAATGCGTTGGCCAGCGCCGATGCGGCCAGCGCCCGCGGCCAGCCCAGCTTCGGAAACACCAGGCGGTAGAGCAGCAGCTCCGAACCCACGGCCCACAGCTCCGCCGCGACCAGCATGCGCGCGTAGCTCAGGCCGAGCTCGGGAAACACGAACCAGACCGCCGGGTGGCTCAGGACGTTGGCGGCGAGCACGGCCGCCAGCCGCCGCCCGCGCGGTTCCGCCCGGTCCAGAACCCAGGGCGCGACGCAGAGCTCGCTGCCCACGGTCACGAGAAAGGCCCGGGCCCACCAGCCGACGTAGGTCACGTCGGCGCCCCGCCTGCCCAGACGTGCAGCATGGGGGCGAAGATACTCGTCGGTGCTCGCCCAAGGCCAGGCCTGCTCGGTTGTCTCATCGGGGATGGCCGCGCGCCGGGGCGATTCAATGCTGTTTTCGCTGCGTTCGTCGTCGGCCGCGGACCGCGAGCGCATCGAGCGTGAGCTGCGAGCCCACCGTCTTGCCGCCGAGGCTGCGGCCGCACGTCGGGAGGCAAGAGCGCACGCCGAGCGCGAGATCGAGGCCGTGGCTGCTCAGCAACGCAAAGAAGAGGAGATCCGGCGGCGGGCAGCCACCGAGTCGGCTCGGGCCGAGAGCGCGGCTCGGGCCGAGGTCGAGCTGCTCGCGCTGCAGCACGCGCACGAGCGCCGCATGCGTCAGCTCGAGAGCCGCGGCCAACGCGGGAGCCTGATCGCGGTGCTGGGCATGGTGGTGGCCGTGCTGTGCGTTGCCGGGTCGTTGTGGCTCTACTTCGGCAAGTTGCGCCCCGAGACGCTGCGCGTGCAGCGGGCCTACGACGAGCTCGTGGCTGTGGAGCGGAACCGCGCCGAAGAGACCAAGCGCATGCTCGAGCGCAGCGAGAAGCGGCGGTCCGAGCTCGCGAGCGAGCTCGATGCCGCACGGCGGCGCATCCAGCTGCTCGAGGGCGGCTCACAGTGAGAGCGCCAGCTCTTCTCCCAGCTCGGCTTCGCAGCGCTTGACGTGATCGAGCAGTCGTTCCACGCGCACGTCGACGGCGGCCACTTGCCCCGGGCTGAGCACGGGCGCCAGGGGGTCGGCAGAAAGCGTGCTCGCCAGGCGCGCCCCCAGCCGCGCGCTGGCCGCGGCCTCGGGCCCCAGCGCGCGCAGCGCGGTGACGGTGGCGCGGCGGAACCGGCAGATCGGTGACAGGCGAGCGATCGTGGTTTCGCCGCGGCTGGCGCGCCAGGGGGCGAACGACGAGGCGTTGTCGAGAAAGATCAGCGCGCCGCCGCCCAGCGACAGGACGTTTCCTCCGGACCAGCGATCGGTGTTGTCGATCAGGAAGTCGAACACCACCAGGTCACTCCATTCGGGAAGACGCTTCACGAGGGGCTCGCTCGGCGGCTCTTTCGAGCGCAGCCCGTCGGTCCAACCCTTGGGCGGCTCGGCGCTCACCAGCCGACCGGCGTGCCACGCGATCATCGCGCCCGCGACACGGCCGTCGCGTGCGGGTACCTCTTCGCGCACGCGCTCGATGAACTTCGGGTCGGCTTCGGAAGCCTCGAGGTGCTCGAGCAAGTGGGGGTAGCCAATGGTGCGCCCCGCCACCGCGGCTGTGCGCGCGAAGCCGACGATGCGGTCGAGGTGGAAGGCAGCGATCTCACCGCGGAAGTTCGAGGCCGAGTGCTTCTGCTCGGGCTTGAACACGGCCCGGCTGCCGTCCGAGAAGCGGACACGCAGCGTGATGGTCGCGCCCCCCGGGTTGCGCGTGACCTCGCTGATCGGTGCGCTGGCCAGGCGTGCGAGCCACGTGGCGTCTTTGCTCGGATCGACCGGCCCGGCGAAGCCGGCGTGCGACGCACCCGCTGGCCGGGGCAGCCCGCCGAGCAGCGCGCTCGGCGCGGCGGGGGGGCGCTCGGGTGCCGGGCGTGGGCGCGCCGACGTGCTCGTCGAGGGCCCCGGCACCGAAGCGTCGAGCGGCGGCCCAGGAGCTGGTTCCGCGGCGGGCGAGCTCGGCACCACCACGGTCGCTGCCGGCGGATCGGCGCTGGGCGGGGCCCGCCGTTCGCAGCCGAGTGCCAGGGCGACGAGCAAGATCGAGCCGTGGCGCATGCGCGCATAAGATGCACTACTCTCGTGGCCGGTGCGACGGGTTCTAGTGCTGCTGTTGGTCCTCGTGGCCGCGGCGTTGCCGCAAGAGGGCGCGCGACCCGAGCTGTTACCCGGGGCGCTTCCCGCGCCGCTGCCGGATGCCCCGCGTGCCGCGGCGCCGCCGCCTCGGCCAGCGCCGCCACGGGTGATCGAGGTTGCGCCCGTGGGCGAGCGGGTCGCTCTCGACGCGCCGCTGGTCGTCCGCTTCGCGGGGGACATTCCCAGCGCTCAGCGCTGGAAGGTGGCCGAGCTCGAGCCCGACGTTGCCGGCGACGGTCATTGGGTCGACGGGGCGACGTGGTCTTTCACACCCAAGCGCTGGCGTCAGGGGCGGCCGCAACGCGTGCGACTCCACCCGCCGGGGGGCGAGCCCGTCGAGTGGACGTTCCGTGCGCGCGTGCCGATGCCCCTGGCCCCCGCCGCCGGCGAGGGCGCCCGGCTCGTTCTGAGCTTCGACGATGGGCCGAACGATCGGCGACAGGCCGACCGGCTGCTCGATCGCTTGAAAGAGCTGCGCATCCGCGCGCTGTTCTTCCCTTCGGGGCGTTGGGCCAAGACGCGCCCCGACTGGGTGGCGCGCGCCCGCGACGAGGGGCACCGCGTGTGCAATCACACCTTCAGCCACGTGAACCTGACGGCACCGTGGATGACCGACGCGCGCATCACCGACGAGATTGCGCGCGGCGCAGGCGACGGCGAGTGCAAGCTCTTCCGCCCTCCGTTGATGGGGGTCGATGCTCGGGTCGAGCGCATCGCCAAGACGTTGGGCTACGAGGTCTACCTGTGGGACGTCGACAGCCGCGATTGGGAAGGTGGGCCCGCGGAAGACGTGCTCGCCACGACGCTCGGGCAGGCACGACCGGATGCGGTGGTGCTGTTTCACATCCACGCCGAGGCGACCTACCAGATCCTTCCGCCGCTGGCGGAGAGGCTCCGGCAGGCCGGCTACGTCCTGTCGTGGGATCCGGCCGACGCCCCGGGAAGTCGTGTAGGCGCGGGTGGGAGGCCTGAATGGGGAGCGCTCGCCGACCGTCCCACGGACGCGGAAACCTCCATGGCCGACGCGGACCTACCCGGGCTTGGCCCACCGTGAGGCCTGACTGCTACACTGGGAGTCCCGAGAATCGATGGAAGGTCCTCGGGACACCCTTCGTAGCAGACAGTAGGGCGACCGCCGCCTGCTTGACTGCTTAGGGAACAAGGAGAGACCGGAATCATGCACAAACTCATCGCACCCTTCCTGATCGGCGCGGCCGCCTTCGCGGTGCCCATGCTCGTTCCTTCCACCGCCCACGCCGGGCTCGAGGCCTGCGGGGACATCCACGTCGAAGCCAGCGGCACGTGCGAAGCCATGGCCAAGGGCGGCTGTGACGTACAGTGCACGGAGTTGAAGTTCGAGGCGGCTTGCCAGGCCGAAGGCTACGCGAGCTGCAAGGGCGAGTGCTCGGGCAGCGCCAGCGTGGACTGCACCGGCTCGTGTGACGTCAAGGGCTGCGAAACCAAGTGCACCGGCGACGAGGTCAAGTTCGACTGCGCCGCAAACTGCACCGCCGGCTGCGACGCCGACTGTGCCGGCAGCTGCGAGAGCAAGTGCGGGACTGATTCGGAGTGCAAGAGCAAGTGCCAGGGCTCGTGCAAGGCGACCTGCCAGGGCGAGTGCAAGGGCAGCTGCACGGGCGAATTCCCGGACTGCAAGACCAAGTGCGAGGCCAGCTGCAAGGGTCAGTGCCAGGCGAAGTCCAACATCAACTGCCAGGTGGATTGCCAGGGCAAGCTCCAGGCGACCTGCGAGACGAACCTTCAAGGCGGATGCAAGGCGAAGTGCGAGAGCCCCGAGGGCGCGGTGAAGTGCGACGGCCAGTACGTCGACAACAACGGCAACGCGCAGGCCTGCCTGGACGCACTGAGCCAGTGGCGGGCACAGATCAACGCCAGCGCCAGCGGCAGCGCGACCGCCAGCTGCAAGAACGGCAAGTGCGAAGCCGAAGCCGAGGGCGAGGCCGAAGCCAGCTGCGCCACCGCCCCCGGGCCGCGCGCCGGCGGAGCCGCGTTCGCGTTCGGTGCGTTCGGCCTGCTCGCAGCCTGGGCACTGGGTCGCCGCCGCCGCAGCTGACGCCGGCTCACTCGGTCAGCAACCGCTCGAAGGCGCCGCCCCGCGGCGCCTTCGGCGTTTGTGGCTCACCCCTTCTTCTTCTCGGGCTTCTCGCACTTGATGGTGCCTTCGGCGTTGCACGTTGCCCCGCTCTTGCACTCCTCGTCGATCACGAACTTCCCGCCCTTGCACACCACGATGCTGCTCTTGTCGGCGTTGCAGGCGTGCTTGCCCTCCATCTCGGCGGTGCACGGGTCTTTGTCGCGTGCCATCGACATGTCGCAGCCCAACTTGCCCCCTTCCGACTTGCAGCCGCCTGGGCCCAGGCACTGGAACTCCATCGTCATCTTGCCGTCTTTGCACGCCAGGTACTGTTTGCCGTCGACGCTGCACGCCTTGGTCTTGTCGGCGTCGCGACAGGCGTCTCCAGGCTCGGCCACCGAGACGTCGCACAGCGGACGCCCCTCCTGGGTTTCACAGCCCTTGGGGCCCCGGCAGGTCGTGGCGACGAACTTTCCGCCGGTGCACACGATCTTGGTCTTGGGGTCGTTGCACGCCGACGCGCCCTCTTCGTCGGTGGAACAAGCGTCACCGGCCTGGTTGCCGCTGATGTCGCAGGACACCCCGCTGGGGCTGAGTCCGCAACCGCGCGGACCTTTGCAGGGCGCCTGGATGTAGCTGCCCTTCTGGCAGACCAGCTGACTCTTCTTGTCGACGCAGCGCGCCTCGCCCTTGTCGCACGAGCTCCCAGGCCCGGGTTTGCAGGCAGACGACAGAGCCAGGACTACGAGGAACAGCGAGCTGACGATGCGCATGGGAGACCGCGGAGTCTAGCGGCTCTCCCGCCCGAAGGGCAGCCGTGAGTTTTCTCAGCGCCGAACCACTCGCACGGCCTGCGCCGGCGCCGAGTCACAGCGCCGGGCGGCCTGGGCCAGATCGCGGGTGTTTTCGTGCGCGGCCTGCAGCAGGTAGCGATGGCGCCGCGCGCGCTGAGCGTCGGCGGGCCGCACCAAGAGACTGGCGTGCTCGCGCGCAGTCCGCAGCTGAGCGTGGACCTGACTCAACTTCTCACTCACGCAGCGAGCACGTCCGGTATCGTTGGCTTCGCGGGCTGCGCGCAGCTCCATGCGAACGCTCAGCGCGCTCTGCTCCACCTCACGCACCAAGGTGTGAGAGCTGGGTTGATTCCTAGCCGCTGCCGGCGCCGCCACCAGGCCGGCCAGACACGCCGCCCAGAGACTGGCGCGCACGGCACGCGGGCGGCGGGCGGGTGGGTGGGTCGACATCGCTTGGCCCATCCGATGCCCGATGCCTGGCCGGCATTCACGGCCGATCAGCGCTGGGCGGCGATGTCGACGCACACCTTCCCGAAGTGGTTCCCCGAGGCCATGTGCTCGAGCGCGCTCTTGACCTCGTCGAAGCCGAACACCCGATCGACGACTGGCCTCAGCTGGTTCTGCTCCACGGCGCGCACCAGCGCCTCGAACGACTCGCGGTGCCCGACGATCACGCCCTGCAGCCGGATGTTCTGCATCAACACGCTGAGCAGGTTGATCTCGGGCGAGCCGCCGCCCAGGTTGCCGATGATGCTGATGGTTCCGCCGGGGCGCACGGCTTTGAGCGAGTGGCCGAAGGTCGCAGCGCCGCCGACCTCGAGCACGTGGTCCACGCCGCGGCCGCCGGTCGCGTCCCGCGCAGCCTTGCCCCACTCGGGAGTGCGGCGGTAGTTGATCAGCACGTCGGCGCCGAGCTCTTTGGCGCGGTCCAGCTTGTCGTCGCTGGAGCTGGTGATGATCACCCGCGCGCCCAGCGCCTTCGCGAGCTGCAAGCCGAAGACCGACACGCCGCCGGTCCCGAGCGCGAGCAACGTGTCCCCGGCCGTCAAAGCGCCATGAGTGACCAGCGCGCTCCAAGCCGTGACGCCCGCGCACGGCAGGCACGCGGCCTCCACGTCCGACAGGAATGACGGGACGCGCACCACCGCGTCGGCGCTGAGCTTCATGCGCTGGCAGAGCGTGCCGTCGAACGGACCCCCCAGTGTGGTCTTCAGCTTGTCGCGCGAGGGCTCGCCCGCTAGCCAGCCCGTGGCGAAGATTGGGCAGACGCGATCGCCGACACCGACCCGAGACACGCCGCTGCCCACCGCGACCACCGTCCCCACGCCATCCGATGCAGGGATGAGCGGAAGCGGCTGTCTCGGATTGTACGCGCCGCGCACCATCAACAGGTCACGGTAGTTGAGCGAGACGGCGCTCATCTCGAGCACGACGTCTCCGGGGCCCGGTTCGGGATCCGGCAGCTCCTCGATCCGCAGGTTCTCGAGCCCGAATCCGCCCGCGACGACCACTGCTTTCATCGCCCCGGAACTTACGCTAGCGGCGGACTCGAGGTCACCGGTTAAGCTCGGACCGTGCTCCGTACCGCGGCGACAGCCCTGGCCCGTGCCCCGGCCTTCGCCGTCGCGTTGTGTGCTCTGGCGTATGGCGCTTGCCCGCGGCCCCAGCCGGCGCCCTTCGTGTCCGACGAGCGTGGCGGCATCCGGCTCGAGGTGCTGTCCGCGGCGCAGGCGCCCAGCGGGCCGCGAGCCCAGGGCCGGCCCGGGGACTGGTTGCTCGCGAGTCCCCTCGTACGGCTGGTGGTGGCGCGGGCGGGGGGCCGCGGGGCCGGGGCGGTCGTCGACGCGACGGCAGGCCAGTGGTTGGACGATGCGCTGACCGGGCTCGGGACACTGTTCGAGCTCGACGGCCGCGAGGTCGTGCTGACCGTGCGTGGCGTGGAGCCGGTCTTGTCGGCGGCCGAGCCTCGGCTCCAGATCGAATACGCAGGCGGTGGGCTGACGGCGGTCACGGACGTGACGCTGATGCCGGGCCAGCGCTGGGTCACGCTCACCACGCGGCTCCACAACCCGGGGCGCAGCCCGCGTCGCGTACGCATCGGCGATCGACTCGAGTGGTACGGCGACGACCCGTTCGTGCCGTGGGTCGGCTCGATCGGCGACGCACGCTCGGTCGAAGCTCGCTGGCTCTCGTTCTCGGGGCGCCGCCAGTTCTTGGCGCTCGCATTCCCGGGGGGGCCGGTCGACGTGGGCTTTCGGAAGCGTGAAATGGGGGCGCAACAGCAGACCGCGTTCGGCCCCGTCGTGAACCTTGCGCCCGGCCAGAGCACGACACACGTGCGTCGCCTGGTCGTCGCGCCGGGATCCCTGCGCGCGGCCGCCGAGCACGCCTGGCGCGCCAGCGGCGTCGCGCCCGGTTTCGTCGAGGCCACGCTCGCCTCGTTGCCAGCCTGGGCCGTGCTGGAAGCGCGCGATGCGGGCGGCCGCCTGGTGCAGAGCGTGCGCTCCACCGGCGGCACGCTGCTGCTGCCCGCTCCACCGGGGAGCTATCAGCTCACGCTGCGCTCCCCAGGCGGTGTCGATCGCGGCAGCGCCGTGCTCCGCGCCGGCGAGACCACGCGAGTCGAGCTGATCCCTCCCACTCCCGCGCTGCTGTCGTATCGGGTGAGCGACCCGGGCGGTTCGCCTCTGTCGGCTCGGCTGGTAGTGACGGGCGTCGCCCCCACCGTCAACCCCGACCTCGGGCCGTACCATCTGGCCGCGGGTGCCGCGAACGTCGCGTGCACGGCCAGCGGCAGCGGGTCGCTCCAACTGCCGCCTGGGCGTTACTCGGTGCTCGCGACCCGCGGCCCCGAATACGACGTCGACGAGCAGATCGTCGACGTCTCGGCGAGTCAGGGCGCCACGCTGCGGGCACGGCTCGCGCGGGTCGTGGACACCTCGGGTTGGATCGCCGCTGACTTGCACCTCCACGCCGATCCCAGCGGCGACTCGGAGGTTCCGCTTGCGGACCGCGTGACGTCCCTGGTGGCGGAAGGCGTCGAGCTCGCGGTCGCGACCGACCACAACCACGTGACGGACTACGCGCCCGTGGTGCGGCAGCTGGGACTGGAGCGGCAGCTGACCACCCAGCCCGGCGTCGAGCTCACCACCGGCAACTGGGGGCACTTCAACGCCTACCCGTATCCGCTCGGCACCCCGTTGCCGCCGCTCGATGTTACTCCTGCGGCGCTGTTCGCGTCGGTCAGGGAGCTGGCGCCACAGGCGCTGATCCAGGTCAACCACCCGCGGATGGGCAACATCGGGTACTTCAACCAGATCGAGCTCGACGCAGCGGGCGCCAGCACCAAGGGCGGCGCCAGCCTGGATTTCGATTTGGTCGAGGTCTGGAATGGCTTCGACCTCACCCAGCTCGACGTTCTCGAGCAGGGGCTGTCGGAGTGGATGCGCTCGATCGGGAGCGGGCGCCGCGTCACCGCGGTCGGCAACTCGGACTCGCATCGCATCGCGTTCCAGTGGGCTGGCTACCCGCGCACCTACGTTCGCGCCGAGAAG
The DNA here is from genome assembly GCA_023150915.1 of Polyangiaceae bacterium. Lineage (GTDB taxonomy): Bacteria > Myxococcota_A > Polyangia > Polyangiales > Polyangiaceae > JADJKB01. Next base: position 69,224 of record JAKLKA010000003.1, on the reverse strand, counting down.
GCCGAGTGGGGCGAAGTGGCGGCATCGCTGCGCGCGGGGCGCGTGGTGGTGACCAGCGGTCCATTCATCGATCTGCGCGTCGATGGCGAATCGCCCGGCGCGTTGGTGCGCGCAGAGCAAGGGACAGTGGGGCTCGAGCTGGAAGTGCGCGCACCCCCGTGGATCGGCGTGGAGCGCGCCGAGTTGCTCCTGGATGGGAAGCTCGCCATGCAGGTCGACGCCAGCGCGCCCGAGCGCGACGTCGGTTCGAGCTCGCGGGCGCGGCTGCGCTTCGTGGGCGGATTGCCGGTCAGCCGCGACGCGTTCCTGATCGTGGTGGTCCGAGGCACTACCAGCCTCGAGCGGGTTCTGCCGGGCACGAAGGTCGTGCCGGTTGCCTTCACCAACCCCGTCTTCATCGACGGGGACGGGGACGGGCGCTTCACGCCGCGACGTTGACCCTTCAGCTCTCGAGCTTGGCGAACAGCCCGTAGGCCCGCTGCCAGCCCGGCTGGCGCGCGCCGACCCAGCCGTGCAGCCAGCGCCGGAGCGCGTCTCGCCCCTCTGCACCGAGAACCTCGTGCGCGGCCTCGAGGGCCTCGAGAGCGGCGACCAGCACCTGGGCGGGAGCGCCGCCGGCCAGGATCGCGACACCCGAGAAGTGTCCGCGCCGGGCTTGGTCGAGCAGGTGATCGCCCGCCAACTCGGGGTGGCGGCGCCATACCCAGGGCGCCAGCGCGTCGCTGCTCAACCACTGCCGCGCGGCGCTCTCGGGCAGTGCCATGGCCAGTGCCTCGAGCAGTGCAGGGTCGGACGGCGGTGCCTCGCAGAGCAGCGACCAGGCGGCGTGCGGCAAGTGGGCTGCGAGCTCGGGGTGAGCCGGCAGTGCGCAGAGCGCCAGCGCGGCGGGTGCGTTGGCGAACAGCGCCTGCCCCGCGTCGGTGCACGGCTCGAGCACGCTCCCGGCGAGATCGGGGAAACCCGCGCACTGCCAACTTTGGTACAGTGCGGACGCGAGAGGCGCGAGGTCTTGCTCGCCGCGGGCCAGCCAGAGGTGCCGGAGCACCCTGGCCTCGCGAACCGACAGCCGGACTTCGCTCCACGCCGGAGTCTCTGCGCGGATCCCATCGAGCACGCGCCCAGGCCACTCCAGGGCGTGGGGAGCGCGCTCGTCCGAGCCCGCCCTCCGCTGGCGGTCGATCAGCGCAAACGCTCCAGAGAACCAGGGTGCTTCCGGATCGCATGCGCCCAGCGTGACGCGGATGGCGTCGTACATCGACTGGCGCCAGCTCGCGATGGGCCAGCGCTCTTCCAGCGTGTCGGCAATGGCCAGCGCGGCGAGGTAGAACGCCCCCCGCGAGAACAGCACGCCGGAGGCCTCCGGGTGCTCGATCCGCGGCAGCGGGGGCGCGTCGGGCAGCTTCACCGACAGGTCGAGGACGGCATCCCAGAGATCCCGGAGGGCCTCGGTGTCCAGATCTGCACCCTCGAGCAGCGCCAGCCCAGCGCACCGGAACGCGGTTTCCACGGCCACCGCGTAGGCAGGGTTCTCGCTCGCCTCGAGCTCCACCACGTCGGCGATCAGCGCGCTGTCACCCGACCTCAGGCGTTCCAGCAGGCGTGCAGCGAGCCGGGGCGCAGCATGCAGGCGGAACAGCGCTTCGCCCCACTCGAAGGGGGATGCATCCAGCAGCTGCCGCTCGGCTTCCAGCTCGACGGCGCGGCTCAAGTAGCGCGGGGCTGGGGCCAGCCGGCCTTCTGCCGCCGGTGCGAGCAAGCCCGCCTGGGTCAGCGCGCGCACGATGCGAAACGCACCGGGTGAGAGGCTGCGCGCAGCACGTTCGACGTCACTCGGTCGGATCGCCGAATCTACTTTCGCCAGCGATACTCGCAGCCATTCTACGTCGAGGCTGGACTTGTGCTCGTCGGGAACCAGCGCGGTCCATTCCTCCACGGTGCGGGGAGCAGTGAACGGCGCATCGTCATCGGTCAGCGCACGCCGCGCCACGGCGATCAGCACGTCGACACCGTTGCGGCGCTGCCACGCAACGGCACGCGCCTCTTCTCCGAAGGCGTCGTCGAAGCGATGTTTCACGTCCAGCCGTGCCAGCTCGAGCACGGACTTGTTTCGAGCCTTCCCGAACCCGATGCGATCGAGCACACCCACCAGGCCGACGATGCTGCCGAAGCTGTCCGCCAGGCCGCCGGGAAGGGGGCCGGCACGAAACCACTCGAGCAACGTGCTTTCGTCGAGCGCGGTGTCGTCGGGCAAGCGAGCCAGCAGCCAGCGCACGAGCTCGGGAAGCGCGCTGTCGATCGCCGGCGAGTGCACGATGCGCCAGCCCGCGCTCGCCAACGGCGGCACCGCACCGGCCACGCACACTCGCCGGGTGGCTGTCGTGACCCCGCGCGCGAGCGTGGTGTCGACCTCGAAGAAGTGCGGCGCGTCGTCGTTGAACGCCAGCGCGCCGGAGCGATCGGGCCTCACGAACCGTGCAAGCCCCCGCGCGGCGAGCCACTGCCCGACCAGCGTGCGACCCGAGCCAGCCGGCGCGACCCAGAACGTCCGGTCCCAGCGGGCAGGGTCGAGGACCTCGTCCGGGACGATCGGAGGCAGCCGCTCGGTGGTCAGATCGAGCGTCCGAGCCAGGCGCAGGTCTTCCCAGCGCACCAAGCGGCTCGCAGCCGACGGGTCGGCGCGGGCCGGTCGCGCCAGGTCTGCCACTGCACATCGGAGCAGCCTCGCGAGGATGGCTTGAACGTCGGCCCGATCCCCGAGCCAGGCCAGATCTTGCTCGCGGTCCAGCTTGCTGAGCAGGGTCGCCAGCGAGCGCTCGCGGATGTTCATGTCCTCGGGCCAGCTGGCGTCGCTCAGCAGCGCCCGGGCGAGCTGACCAAAGCTCCGGAAGCCTTCCGGCCTGGTCAGCATCAAGTCGCGCAGCCAGCCCACGAAAGTTCAATAGCACAAGTAGTCAGCGAGAACAGCCATTGTGCAGGATGCATGCAGGATGCAAAATCCTGCGCGAGGGCTTGCAAAACACGCCGATGCGGAGGGCGTCCGATGGCATGATCTGGCCTGATCCACGGACGTGCACAGCGAGCTTCTAGTGCTGATATCTACCCCTGGACACTTTCAACGCACATCCCCCAGACGAATCCGTAGGCGCGGGGCTTGATAAAGCCCTCAGTACACTAAGAAGTCCGGTTGGATGGGTGCCGTGACTTAGTGTCGCATAGCGCATATCTCAGCGCGCGCCAGCCGCCCTCTTGGAGCTCCAAGACGTACCGTCCCCCCGCCGAGAGCCGGAGCCCGGCGAGGTGCTGCTCCCGCCCATCGCGATCCACGACCCGAACGTCCCACCGACCCGGGGCGGGGATGGGGATCCGGAGGCTGCCGCCGGACTCGAGCCCGGACTTCAGGAAGTCCCGCCCCCACAGCGCAGCCTGATCCGGAGTGCCCGGGGTCAGGGCCGCTCGCGAGGCCGAGGCCACCGCCGAGCTCTCGATCACGAACAAGTTGTTCACCACCGAACTGGAGCGGTTTTCGACCGCGAACTGGATCTCGCCCTGGCCGCTTGGCTTGCCCACGGTGTGAAGGCGTGTCGAGGGTCCGCCGCCGCACCCCACCACCAGCACCCACAGCGAGACCAGAGCTGCGCGTCGATTCATGAGCGGATGCTACCTCACGGCTCGGGCGAGCGTGTCGTGTTACATCTGGGCGTCGTGCCGCCGTCCCTTTCGGCTGGGAAGCGAAAGTCGGCGTCGGCGTAGGAAGGTTCCCGCACATGCCGTTCGTCGATTCTTGGCGCCCTTGGACCCTCTCGCTGATCTTGGTGTGTGCGGCGGCGCTCGCGCCTGGGTGTGGCGGGGCTTCTCCGGCCGGGCAGGGCGCGCAGGGGCCGAACGGCGGAAAGGCCGCCGCCAAGCCGGGGGCCCAGGGCAGTGCCGAAACGCGGCACGTGATCCCCAAAGGCGAGCGGGTGCCCAGCGAGAAGCTGGTGGACCGCAGGAACCGCGGTTCGGTCGCGGCCGACACCATCGGCGTCGTCACCAACAAGCGCGCGAAGCCTCCCAAGTCGTCGGCAGAGATCTACAAGGCTGCAGCGCCGGCGACGGTCATCATCCGCGCGGGTGGCGGTCTCGGCAGCGGTGTGATCGTCGACCCCGCGGGTTGGGTGCTGACCAACCACCACGTGATCGCACCGGGCGAGAAGGACGAATTCAAGACCAAGGTCACCGTGGTGCTGGGCAAGCTCAGCGACAGCGGCGGTATGGTGCGCCAGAAGAAGGAGTACGACGCCTTCGTCCACAAGGCCGACAAGCTCCGAGACATCGCGCTGATCAAGATCGTGGATCCGCCGGGCAAGCTGCCCTCGGTGGCGATCTCGAAAGAGACGCCGCAGCCAGGGCAGCAGGTGGTTGCATTGGGCCACGCCGGTGCCGGCATGCTGTGGGCGCTGAAGGCCGGCGAGATCTCGGCGATGGGCAAGCTCAGCGAGCAGCTGGCGACCCTGGCCCAGTTCAAGGACGACAAGGCCGGGCACGAGGCCGAGGACAAGTTCAAGAAGCACCTCGACGACCAGAATCTCGGCCTGGTCATCCAGTCGACTTGCAACATCTTGCCGGGCGACAGCGGCGGTCCGCTGCTCACCAAGGCCGGCGAGCTGATCGGCCTGAACGCATTCAGCAACCGGGACCCGCGTACTGGAGGCTTGCTCAGCTTCCACGTTCACAAGAACGAGCTGGCCGAGTTCGTGAAAGACCGCCCCGCCCGCCCCGCGCGGCTCGTCCCCGACCCCTGGAAAGAAGGCGGCGGGGACGCCAGCTTCGAAGACGTCGATCTCGACGGTCGGGTCGACGCGCTGGTGCTGGAAGGCCGGCGCGCATGCAGCTTCTGCCCCCGCCAGAGCGTGGCCGTGTTCTTCGACGTCGACCAGGACACCTATCGCGGAATCACCAATCTTCCGGCCCTCACCGAGGTCTACGAGAAGCGGAAGTTCGAAGCCGAGCTCGTGTACCTGCAGGTCGAGCGCGACACCTTCCTCTGGTACGACACCAACAACGACGGCACCTTCGATCTGCTCGTCCATGACCCCGGTTCCACGGGGCGCGCGTCAGCGGCGTACAAGATCAAGAAGGACGGTGACTTCGAGAAGGACGGAGGGTTCGGCAGCAGCCGCGACGTTCGCGCCTCTTTGCTTCAGGACTCGGCGCTTCAGACGCGAATGCAGCGTATCGCCAACGCCGCGTTCCCCCAGCACTACGTCGAGGCCGGGTCGACTTCGACGGACGCCCTGCCGAGCCCGGTCGGGCGCACCGGCAAGGCCGTGGTGAGCGACATCGATTGGGACGGCACGCTCGAATCGGTGCGGGTCGACTCGGCGTTCAGCTACCGGCTGTTGGTCGACGTCGACCGCAGCAGCGTGGGCTCGTTGCCGCGCGAGTTCAACCTCTCCACTCACGGCTCCCAGGTGGATGCCGAGGTCGCGGTGGTCTCCCAGGCGAACCACATGTGGATCTGGTACGACACCGACGACGACAGCCGCTTCGACCTGGTGCTGCACTCGGGGGGTGCACGGCTCTACGTGGCGTCCGACGCCTGGCGAGTAGACGCGAGCGGCAACAAGACCGCGGCGCCCGAGCACGTGGGGCGCAAGCTGGTCCGCGCCGATTTGCTCAGCTCGCCGTCGCAGGCGTCGCAGCTTCGCGCCCTGATGGGCAAGGGCTTCTTGAGCATCTTGAGCGCGCCCTCCGACACCGGCATCGGGTCGTTCCCCGAGCCCATCGCCGATCACCGCGGCGCAAGCTACGAGATCATGGACATCAAGGGGCTGCAGAAGTCGGTGGTGCTGGTCTATGCCCAGGGCAGCGACGGCTACCTGGTCGACCTGGACAGCAACAGCCTGCGCGACAAACCCGCCAAGCCCAAGGACCTGCCCAAGCTCGCCGAGAGCGGCAAGCTCGACATCGAGTTTGCGTACTTCCAGCGCAACGGCCTGGCGTGGGCGTACTACGACGTCGACGCCAAGAAGGGGTACGACGTGGTGCTGTACTCGTCCGATCCGCGCGGCGGCAAGGCCGACGTCGGCTTCCGCATCGACGCAGCCGGCAAGGTCACGCTCGACGAGTCACTGAAAGGCAAGCCGCTCGCCAGCCACAGCGTGTTCGCGAAGGCCGCCGACCAGAAGCGCTTCGAGAAGGTCGCGAAAGAGCTGTTCGGCAAGCGCGCGGTGGAGTGAGCTTCAGAGCTTCGTCGCCTGGAGGATCGTCTGAATGGCGATCAGCGCGCCAATCGGAAACAGGATCCACAGGTAGCGAGTCTGGTGCTCTCTGAGCTCGTTCAGAGCAGCGCGCATCTGCTCCAGCTCTTTCAGCATGCGTGCGCTGTCGGACTGGCCGCTGTCGTCGTCTTTGTCTGCCACCGGGGGGTCTCCTTTTCGATGAGCGGAAACTATCGCCGGTTTGGGCTGGCCCCGGAAGCGCTGATTTCTGCTGCGCTTGGCAGGACGCTTTTCCGAACCACGCGACCGTGGTGACATCCGACTCGATGAGCGACCTCGGCCGCCGGCAGCTGATTCAGGTCGGAGTGGGCGGAGCCATGGTGCTCGCGCTGGGCGGCCTGGGCCTGCGCTGGCTCGGCAGCGGGTACCTGCTCCGCGCTGGCGAAGTCGCCGTGGGCCTGAGCGTGAAGCAGCTCTGTGTGGCTCGCGCCCTGGTCGAGGCTCTTGTGCCCGGAGGCGACGGCTTCCCGGGCGGTGCGGAGCTGGGTCTGGTGCAGCGCATCGACGAGGAGGTGTGGGCGGCGGACGAGGGCATGGCCAGCGATCTCCGTTCTGCGCTCGAGCTCCTCGAGCACGTGCCGCCGCTTCTGGGCCACATGGGTCGCTACAGCGCGCTCTCAGTGGCCGCGCGAGGGGAAGTGTTCGAGCGCATGCTGCGCTCACGCCGCGACCTGTTCGTACAAGTCGCGATTGGCCTGAAGCAGCTGGTGCAAATCTGCTACTACGCCGACGCGCGGGTGTGGCCGGCCATCGGCTACGACGGCCCTTGGATCAAGGAAGCAAAGCCCCCCGCCAGCGCCCTGGCGTATCAGAAGCTCGTGGGCGAGCGCGGAGGCCGCGGATGATCCGCCAGGGCCACGAGCTCGATCGGGACCAGCGCGAGAGCGTCGATGTGTGCGTGGTGGGGTCGGGCTGCGGTGGGGCCTCGCTCGCCGCGGTCCTCGCCGAGCAGGGGCGCTCGGTGGTGCTGGTCGAGCAAGGCGGCTACTACACCAAGGACGACTTCGACCAGCGTGAGCTGAACATGCTGGCCAAGATCGACGGCGGTCGCGGCCTTCACGCCAGCGACGACGTGTCGGTGTCCCTGACGTACGGCAACAACGTCGGTGGCGCGAGCGTGCACTACTGGGCCGACAGCTATCGCACACCCCCCGATCGCCTGCTCGAGTGGCGCGACGTGTTCGGCATCCTGGGCCACAGCGAAGAGGCGCTGGCGCCCCACTTCGCCGAGATCGAGCGCGATCTGAACGTGCACCCCGCCACGGACGAGTACGCCAACCGGATGAACCTCCTGGTCGAGCGGGGGGCCCGCCAGCTCGGCTGGCACGTGGCGCGCGTGCCGCAGGCGCGCAAGGCCTGCCGCGGAAGTGGCCACTGCATGCAGGGCTGTTCGTACGACGCGAAGCAGAGCCAGCTGGTGACGTACATTCCTCGCGCGGTGGCCGCCGGCGCACGGCTCTACTCCGATCTTCGCGCTGAACGCCTCGAGTGGTCGGGTCGCAAGGCCTCCGCGCTGGTCGGGCGGGTGCTCGATCGGGCGACCGGTCGACCCCGAGGCCCCACGCTGCGGGTCGAGGCTCGGGTGTTCGTGATCGCAGCAGGTGGCTACGGCACGCCCGATTTCCTGCTTCGCCAGGGTTTGAAGGCGCAGCTGCCCGAGCTGGGCGAGCACTTGTTCGTGAACCCCTGCCCGATGGTGCATGCGATCTTCGAAGAGGACGTCATCCAGTGGCGGAACATCCCCGCCGCCTGGGGCGTGGAAGAATTCCGGCTCGCGCGCTATCACGGGCCGCGGCGCGTCTTCGGCAGGCCGTCGCAGAGTCGCTATCTCGAAGGCGGCTACCTGTTCATGCCGAACCAGCTGCAGCCAGGCTTGCTCGGCGCGGTCCTTCCCGGTATCGGTCGCGCCCACGCGGAGCTGATGCGACAGTTGCCCAAGCTGGGCGGCACCATCTGCTGGATCGACGACGTCGAGCCGGGGCGCATTCGAATCGACGGCGGCCGGCGGCGGATCGAGATGCCGCTCACCGGCGGCAACGGCCAGCGGCTGCGCGACGCGTGGAAGAAGCAGGCCCAGCTCTTGCTCGCCGTCGGCGCGAAACAGGTTCTGTTCGGAGACGCCCAGGACACGCGCATCGAGCGCGCCGAACAGATCGAAGCCGCCGTGCGCCAGCTGTCGATTCGGCCCGCGCGCAACGTGCTGGGCGCGCCGCACCCGGGCGGCGGCGCGCGCATGGGCGCGAGCCCGCGGGACTCGGTGGTCGACCACGAACACCGAGTGCACGGCTTCGACAACCTGTTCGTCGCGGACCCGAGCGTGTTTCCCAGCCCGCCCAGCGTGGATCCCAGCCTCACCATCTTGGCCTTCAGCCGCGTGGCCGCCGCTGCCGTGGCTGCCCGCACGTCATGAGCGCGAAGCCCAAGCGCCCACGTACGGCCCGGCGCGAGCGCGAGCGCGCCAGTCAGAAGCTGGGCGACGCCCGGGAGAAGCTGGCGCGGCTCGAGGCCGGCGGCGCGCCGGAGCGCCCCCTCGATGTCGATTCGGCGTCGGTGGTCGAGCCCCGCGTGCGCGCCGAGCCCTGCTTGCGCTGCGGCGCCGGCGTGCGGGTCGACGACCACCGAGCGGAGACCATCGGGGGGCGCCGGTTGCGCGTGGTCGTCGCGAAGTGCTCCCAATGCGGCGCGCCTCGCACCTGGTATTTCCGGCTGGCCAGCGACCTGCCGAGCTGACTTCTCGCCCCCGGCGGCACGTGTCAGGCTCGCGCCATGACGACTCTGACGGACACGCCGGCGTGGCGGGCGCTCGCGGCTCACAAGAGCGAGATCGAACGAACCGGCATGCGCGAGCTGTTTGCGCGTGACCCCGAGCGCTTCCAGCGGATGAAGCTCGAGCTTCCGAGCATGCTGCTCGATTTCTCGAAGCACCGCGCGACGAGCGAGACCCTCGCGCTCTTGGTGCGTCTGGCCGAGCAGGCCGGCGTGCCCGCGCGCGTCGAGCAGATGTTCGGCGGCGAGGCCATCAACATCACCGAAAGTCGACCGGTGTTGCACGTGGCGTTGCGCAACCGCTCGGGCGCGCCGGTGCGGGTCGCCGGGCGCGACGTGATGCCCGACGTGAACGCGGTGCTCGACAAGATGCGCCGACTGGTCAGCGCCCTCGAGGGTGGGCAGTGGCGCGGGCACACCGGCAAGAAGATCCGAGACATCGTCAACATCGGGATCGGCGGCTCGGATCTCGGCCCGGTGATGGCCACCGAAGCGCTGCGCCCGTTCTGGCGCCCCGAGATCGACGTGCACTTCGTCTCCAACATCGACGGCACGCACCTTGCCGAGACGCTGAGGCGCGTCGACCCCGAGACCACGCTGTTCTTGGTCGCGTCCAAGACCTTCACCACCCAAGAAACGCTGACCAACGCGCGTTCCGCGCGCGCGTGGCTCGTCGAGCGCCTGGGCAGCGACGCAGCGGTGAAGAAGCACTTCGTCGCGCTCTCGACCAACGAGAAGGCCGTCGCCGAGTTCGGCATCGACACCGCCAACATGTTCGAGTTCTGGGACTGGGTCGGCGGTCGCTACTCGCTCTGGTCCGCCATCGGCTTGTCGATCGCCTGCGTGATCGGCATGGCTCGCTTCGAAGAGCTCCTGGCCGGCGCCCACGAGATCGACCAGCACTTCCGCACCACGCCCCTCGAACGGAACGCGCCGGTGCTGATGGCGCTGTTCGGCGTCTGGTACTCCGGCTTCTTCGGCGCCGCGTCCCACGCCATCTTGCCCTACGACCAGTACCTGCACCGCTTTGCGGCCTATCTGCAGCAAGCGGACATGGAGAGCAACGGCAAGGGCGTCGACCGCAGCGGTGGCCCCATCACCGGCTACGACACGGGGCCGATCGTCTTCGGCGAGCCGGGCACCAACGGCCAGCACGCCTTCTACCAGCTCATCCACCAGGGCACGCGGCTCGTGCCCGCCGACTTCATCGCGGCCGTGAAGAGCCAGAACCCGCTGGGGCAGCACCACGAGATCTTGCTCGCCAACTTCTTCGCCCAGACCGAGGCGCTGATGCGCGGCAAGACCCTGGAAGAGGTGGACGCCGAGCTCGCGAAGGCCGGCACGCCCCCCGCGCGCATCGCCGAGCTTCGCCAGCACAAGGTGTTTTCCGGCAATCGCCCCACCACGTCGATCGTGATCGACGAGCTCGACCCGAGGACCCTGGGCCGTTTGGTGGCGCTCTACGAGCACAAGATCTTCGTGCAAGGCGTGATCTGGGACGTGAACAGCTTCGATCAGTGGGGCGTCGAGCTGGGCAAGCAGCTGGCGAGCGCCATCTTGCCCGAGCTGGGTGACGACCAGCCGGTGACCGGCCACGACGCCTCGACCAACGGCCTGATCAACCACATGAAGCGCGTGCGCGCGCGCATCCGCGGGGCGAAACCGCCCGCCGTTTGACGCCCGGCCCCAAGTCGGAAAACCATCGACGAATGGACATGGGCGCGGGGTTCGGAATCATCGTCACGGTCGTCTCCATCTTGTTCTCGCTGGTCGTGTTTGCCGGCGTGGGCTTCGTGATGTGGAAGGTGTTCGGCGGGCTGATGAAGCAGTCCCAAGAGCGCTCGCGCATCTTGAGCACCGGCATCCCCGCCACCGGGCGTGTGCTGCAGCTGATGGACACGGGCATGCTGGTCAACAACCAGCCGCAGGTGCGCATCATCGTCGAGGTACAGATGCCTGGCCGCCCGCCCTACCAGGCCGACACGACCATGATCCTGTCCATGCTCGCGGTTCCGCGCGTGCAGCCGGGTTGCATGGTTCACATGAAGGTCGATCCGATGAACCCCGCCAACGTCGCGCTGATGATCTGAACCGAATCGGGCAAGCCCATGCGCATAGAGTCGTCGGCGTTCACACACCAGGGCGAGATCCCAGCAAAGCACACCTGCGAAGGCCAAGACTCGTCGCCGCCGCTCGCGTGGAGCGGCGCGCCCGCCGGCACCCAGAGCTTCGCGCTGATCGTCGACGACCCCGACGCGCCCGACCCCGCGGCACCGAAGCGCGTCTGGGTCCACTGGGTGATCTACGATCTGCCCCCCAGCGTCACGTCCCTCGCCGAAGGCGCGAAGCACGCGCCCGTCGGCGCCCGCGACGGCGAGAACGACTGGAAACGCATCGGCTACGGCGGCCCGTGCCCACCCATCGGGCGCCACCGCTACTTTCACAAGCTGTACGCGCTGAGCACCGTGCTCGGCGATCGCGGCCCGCTCACCAAGGCCGAGCTCGAGGCCGCGATGCAGGGCCACGTGCTTGCCAGCGCGGAGCTGATCGGGACGTATCAGAAGCGGCGTTGAGGGCGTTCGGAAGGGCTCTTACCCCGCCCGCAGGTGATACGCCTTCGGCTTCAGGAACGCCTCGATGCCGTAGGTCGAGAGCGTGCAGCCGATGCCCGAGTGGCCGCGGCCGGACCAGGGCAGCCGCGGGCTGACGCGATCGCAGCAATTCCAGTACGCCGTGCCGACGTCGAGCGTGCTCAGGATGGCCTCGGCGCGGGCGCGGCTCTGCGAGTAGACCGCCGCGGTGAGGCCGTACTCCGTGTCCGCCATCCGCTCGCGGGCCTCTTCGTCCGAGCGCACCTTCATCACGCCGATCACCGGACCGAAGCTCTCGTCCCGCATCACCTTCATGTCGTGGGTCACGTCGACCAGGACCGTGGGCTCGAAGAAGAAGCCGGGCCGGCTAGCGCGGCGCCCGCCGGTGAGCAGCTTGGCGCCGCGGTGCAGGGCGTCGGCGACCTGATCTTCCAGGGTGGCCAGGGCGAGCTCGCGGCGGGCGAGGGGCCCGATGTACGTGTTCGGATCGGTGGGGTCGCCCATCACGAAGCCGCGCACCGTGGTTTCGAGCTCGCGCACGAAGGGCTCCCAGATGGCCTGGTGCACGTACAGCCGCTCGACTGCGCAGCAGCTCTGCCCGGAGTTGTAGAACGCGCCGTCGGCGGTGGCGGCGGCGGCGTGCCGCGGGTCGGCGTCGTCGCAGACATAGGCCGGATCTTTGCCGCCGAGCTCGAGCTGCACGCGGATCATGCGATGGGCCAGGGCCTGCGCAATGCGGGTGCCGGTGGCGTGCGAGCCGGTGAAGAACACGCCGTCGACCCGCTGCTCGAGCAGCGCCGCGCCCACACTGCCGCCGCCGATCACGCTCACGAACACGTCGCGTGGCACGCCCGAGTCGTGCAGGGCCGTCTCGATCCCCAGGCCGGTGAGCGTGGCGTACTCGCTGGGCTTGTAGAGCACGCTGTTGCCGGTGAGCAGCGCCGGCACGAACACGTTGGCGCCGACGAAGAACGGGTAGTTCCAGGCGCTCACGTTGGCCACCAGCCCGAGCGGCTCGTGGCGGATGCGCTCCTCGGTGCCGCCGGCCTCGGCGGTGAGAAGCACCTCGTCTTCGATCTCGCGCGCCGCGTGCTCGAGGAAGAAGTCGATGCGGCCCGCGAGCGCGTTCAGCTCGTTTCGTGATTGCGCGATGGGCTTGCCCACCTCTTGGGTCAGCGTGAGCGCCAGCGCTTCACGCCGCTCGGTGACCCGATCGCGGAAGCGTCGCAGCGCTTCGGCGCGCTCGGCGAAGGGGCGCAAGGCCCAGGCGCGCTGCGCGCTTCGGGCGCGTGCGACCTTTTCGGTGAGCGAGTCCCGCGTGTCCTCGTCGAGCTCTCGGAGCGTCTGCCCATTCGCCGGATCCACGATGCGCATGCCGCGCCTCATACCATGGGTTAGACTGCGCGGCGTGCCGCCCCCGATGGCCCAGCTGATCCGCAGAACGCCTGCCGAGCTCGAGGCGATCTACGCGGGGCCGGGCGTCCTCTCCCTTCCCTCGGGGCAGTTTCGCGGGCGCCACCTGGCCTGGCTCGAGACGCGCGTGGCGCACCATCCGGTGCTCAGACCCGTGAACGACCTGGTGTTCGCGCGCTTGCCCTGGTGCATCGATTTCGATCGCCGCGTCTGGACCTGGCTCGGGCTGCCGCTCGGGTTCGGGCACTTCAGCCTCAGCGCCGGCCCCTCGCGCTGGCGCGACACCAGCACGCTGCGCATGCTCTACGACGACCGCCGGCTGCCGGGTTTCTTCAACCAGTTCTTGTACGACGAGGTCAAGCCGCTCTCGGACGACGTGTGCCTGGGCATCGGTGGGGTCTCGCGTGCTCGCGGCGACGGCGATCAGTTCTTCTTCGCGCTCGAGCGCGTGGGGTAGCGCCAGCGCCGCGGGCTCTGACGCCTGGCTGGGGCTGCGTCGCGCTGCGCTGGAACGCCAGGCAGACCGCCAGCGGTGATCAAGCCGCCCCGAGCACCGCGTCCGCCAGGATCTGCCCCAGCACTGCGAGCGTTGCGCGTCCCTCTTCTGCGCTCGCGCGGGCGGGGGAGCCGAAGTATGCGCGTGCGCCCCCGGCGGCCTCGAAGCTGCTCTTGCCGTCGCGGATGGCGCGGCTCAGGCTGGCCGGGTTTTCTGGCAGGCTCTGGGCCAGATCCTGGTTCACCAGCTCGGGCCGCGCCGCCAGCACGATCGAGCCTTCGTATTGGCCGGCGTGGCAGGCGCCGCTCTTGAACTCGTCGGTCAGGCGCAGCGCCCAGGGCTTCTGAGTGACGTCGGGGAACGCGATCTCGAGCTCGCCGGCCAGGACCCGCACGGCGGCGTGCAGCGACGCGATGTGCGCCGGCTCGAGGTGCGCGTTGGCGATCACCAGGCGGCAGAAGCCGTGTCCGGCCAGCGCCTGGGCGATGTCGACGATCAGCGCGGTCACCGTCTCGGGGCGCACCGAGACCGTCCCGGGGAAGCCGGCGGCGTAGCCCGCCGAGGTGTACGCCAACGCTGGCGCGATCAGGCTTCGTACGCCGCGCGCCGAGAGGGCCGCGGCGCCGGCCTCGGCCATGGCCTCGGCGATGATCACGTCGGTCGAGAGCGGCAGGTGGGGGCCGTGGGCTTCGGTGGCGCCGACCGGCAAGATCACCCAGAGCGCGGCCTTGTCGAGATCGCGCAGGGCCTCCCAGCTGAAGTCGGCCAGCCGCGCCGAGCTCACGACAGCCTGCCGACCCGTTCGGCGAACTCGCTGATCTTCTCGACCAATAGGTCCAGGTCGTGGTCGAGAGTGGCCACGTGGTACGAGCGCTCGAGCGCTAGCTCGCTGCCGTCGGGGAGCATCTTCAAGAGCGCGCGGGAGTTCGCCGGCGGAACGCTGTGGTCGTTCGGGGCATAGGCCACCAGCACCGGGACCTTCAGGCCGGTGAGGCCGGCGCGGATCCGCGGCAGCTCTTTCAAGAACGAGTTGCCGGCTTTGGCGGGCACCATGTCGTAGGCCTTCTCGTCGCCGCCCTTGGCGATGTCGTTCTCGACCAGGCCGGCGGCCTTGGCCGGAACCACCGGCAAGATGTGCTCGAGCACCGGCGCGACCTTGGCCAAGAGACCCTCACGGTCGAGCACCGTGCAGTTGATCGGGACGACGCCCGCGATCTCGTCGGCGCGTGCACAGGCGACGTCCAGGGCGATGGTCCCACCCATGCTGAGCCCGACCATCACCACCCGCTTGCCGCGCTTCACCAGATCGCTCACGGCGCGATCCATCTCCCAGCGCCAGTCGGAATAGCGGGTGCGCGTCATGTCACGCCAGTGGGTGCCATGCCCCGGAAGGCGGATCACCTCGACGGCGAAACCCCGGGCGGCCAGCGCTTCGCCCAGGGGGCGCATGGCGTTCGGGTTTCCGGTGAAGCCGTGGCAGAGCACGAGGCCGATGTCGGAGCGCGCGCCCGAGCCGGGGGACGACCAGGGCTCTGCGCCGGGGATGACGGGGAAGCGGTCGAGCATGACGCGGAGCATAGTGCCGAGCATGCGGCTTGGTCCACGCGCTTGACCCCCCGCGCGGGCGGTCGTTTCGTGGGCGCATGACGGTGGTGCTGCCCGAGACGCTCAACATCGCGGACCGCTTCCTCTCCGAGCGGCTCCGTGAGGGCCGGGGCGACAAGGTCGCCCTGATCGCCGGCGCGCGGCAGCTGACCTATGCCGAGGTGCACGCCGCGGCCCGACGCTTCGCCCGAGTGCTCGCCGAGCTGGGAGTGGATCCCGAGCAGCGGGTGCTGATCGGCCTGCCCGACGTTCCGGAGTTCCCCATCGCGCTGTTCGGCACGCTGTTCAACGGCTCTGCCGTGGTGATGGTCAACTCACTGCTCAAGGTCGACGAGATCGCCTACTTCTACCAGTACACACGCGCCAAGGTGGCCGTGGTGCACGCGGACCAGGCCGATCTGTTCACCCAGGCCGCCGCAGGCGCCCGCGATCTGAGGCACGTGCTGGTGGTCGGCGGCGAGCAGAGCTCGGGCAAGGTGCGCCCCTTCGAGCCGCTCTTGGCGGGCGCGAGCGAGCGGTCGGACTTCTACCCGACCCATCGCGACGACGCCGCCATTTGGCTCTTCTCGGGTGGCACCACCGGGCGACCCAAGGCGGTGCTTCAGTCCCACGCCTCGTTCGCCAATACCACCGAGCTGTATGCGAGTCGGGTGCTGCGATTTTCGGAGCGCGACGTCACGCTGAGCGTGCCCAAACTGTACTTCGGCTACGCCACCGGTGCGAACCTGCTGTTCCCGTTCTCGGTGGGGGGCACCAGCATCTTGTTCCCCGAGCGCTGCACCGCCGACGTGCTCTTCGACCAGATCCGTCGGCACCGCCCCACGATCTTGATCAACGTGCCGACCATGGTGAGCGCCATGGTCAATCACCCCGCGGCCCGCGAGCAGGATCTCTCGTGCCTGCGCTTTGCGACTTCGGCCGGCGAAGCGCTGCCGGTCGAGCTGTATCAGCGCTGGAAAGCCACGTTCGGAGTGGAGTTGCTCGACGGTCTCGGAACCGCCGAGATGTGGCACGTGTTCTTGACCAACAGGCCCGACGACGTCGTTCCCGGAACCCTGGGCAAGGTGGTCCCGGGTTTCGACGTCCGCGTGCGCGACGACGATGGCCGCGACCTGCCCGACGGCGAGGTCGGCTGGCTCTGGGTCCGCGGGGACTCGCGCGCCATCGCCTACTGGCAGAACATGGAGAAGACCCAGGCGGCCTTTCGCGGCGAGTGGTACGTCTCGGGCGACATGGTCTCGCGGGACCCTCGGGGCAACTTCGTGTACTGCGGCCGTGGTGACGACATGCTGAAGGTGGGCGGCAAGTGGCTCGCACCGGGCGAGGTGGAGAATTGCCTGTTGACGCACCCGGCAGTGAAAGAGGTCGCGGTGGTCGGCGTCACCGACGACAGCGGGCTGGTCAAGCCCCACGCGTACGTGACCGCGACCTCGGTGAGCACCACCCTGGGGGACGAGCTCAAGGCCTGGGTGCGCGACAAGCTCGAGCCCTACAAGGCGCCCCGTGACGTGGTGTTCGTCGATTCGATGCCGCGCACTCACCTCGGGAAGATCGACCGCGGCAAGTTGCGCAAGGGTGGGTGAGCGATGACGCGTGCGCTGCATCACCTGGCGCTGGGGGCCCGCGACGTCGAGCGAGTCGCCGGGTTCTATCGCGAGGCGTTCGGCCTGGCCGAGGTGGCCCGTCACCACACCGAGTCGGGCGTCTTGCGCTCGATCTGGCTGGCGAGCGGCGAGACCCTGCTGATGATCGAGCACACCGAAGAGCCCGCGCGACCGGTCCAGGGCGTTGGCGCGGGGCCCTTCTTGTTGGCCTTTTCCGTGACGCCGGACGAGCGGGCCGCACTCGAGCGCGAGCTCGAGCGTCGCGGGGCAACCGTCGAGCAGCGCACCGCGCACAGCTCGTACGCCCGCGACCCCGAGGGCAACCGCGTGGCCATCAGCCACTATCCGAGGCCCTGATGGAGAAGGATCTGAGCGAGCTCAACCTGCTGTCGATCTTCTACTTCGCCATGGCGGGGCTGACCGCGCTCACCGGCTCGATCCCCATCGTGCACGTGCTGCTGGGGCTGAAGATGGTGTCCGACCCCAGCTTTCTCGGGGGTGGCGGCCCGCCGCCCCCTTTCAACCCGGGCTGGCTGTTCGTGGGCGTGGGCGCGGCGGTCATCGTGATCAGCTGGACCATGGCATTCCTGCTGCTCTTGTCCGGCCTGTCGCTGCGCGCCCAGCGCCGTTACTGGATGTGCTTCATCGTGGCGTGTGTGATCTGTCTGAACGTGCCGCTCGGCACGGCGCTCGGGATCTTCACCTTGCTGGTCCTCAATCGACCGAGCGTGAAAGAGATCTTCGGCGTGGGCAGAGTCGGATAACATCGTCCGCATGGCCACGCTTCGCGTCAGCGTCGAACGACAGGTTGCTCTCATCACCCTGGCTCGTCCGGAGCGCCTGAATGCGTATACCGTCGAGATGGGCATCGAGCTGTTCGGCGCGTTCGCCGAGCTCGACCAGCGGGACGACGTGCGCGCCATCGTGGTCACGGGCGAAGGGCGCGCTTTCTGCGCCGGGGCGGATCTCGAGTCGGGGGGCGCCACCTTCGCGCGCGAACGGGCGTGGCAGGCGGCGCGGGACCTGGAGCAGAAGACCCGACCGTGGGTGATGCGCACGCCGGTGATCGCTGCAATCAACGGCCCCGCGGTGGGCATCGGCGCGACCCTGCCGCTCCAGTGGGACATCCGGCTGGCCTCGGATCGAGCCAAGATCGGCTTCGTCTTCGTCCGCCGGGGGATCTGCCCCGAGGCGGCCAGCACCTGGATCCTCCCGCGGTTGATCGGCAGCGCCCGGGCGTCCGAGCTGCTCTTGACCGGGCGCATCCTGACAGCCGCCGACGCCCTGGCCTACGGGCTGGTCAGCCGGGTGGTGCCTCACGAGCAGCTGATGGAGGTTGCGGTGGGCGTCGCGCGGGAGATCGCCGAGCACACGGCGCCGGTGTCGGTGGCGGTCACCAAGCACCTGCTCTGGCACCAGCTCGGCGAGACCGATCCAGCGGTCGCCAAGGACTACGAGGATCAATGGTTCGACTGGATCGGCAAGCAGCCGGACGCCGCCGAGGGCGTGACGTCGTTCCTCGAGAAGCGTTCGCCGGTGTGGAAGATGGCGAAGTCCGCGAAGTGGCCCGTGCTCCCGCGGTGACTTCGGGTCACCCATCGAGGTCCGGCCCGTTTTCGGGCCAGGACCACGGGTGACTCGGAGTCATCGGCTCACTTGGACGAGCCGCCGAAGTCCGGCGCTGCGGCCTTGGGCTTCTTCTGCGGCGCCGGGGCCTGGGGGAAGTCGTTGGACGAGCCCTTCTCGGGTGCCATCTTCTTGACGTCGCTCGGTGGGGGCCGGGTCGTGGGCGCTGGTTCGAGGCTACCCTTCGAGTCCGGCGGCAGGCGCTTCACCGGGGGCGCGGCGCTGGGCGCGGGCTCGGGCGCTGGAGCCGCGCTCGGTGCTGGAGCCTGACCGCGGGCGGCGGCGGCCCGCGCCTCCTGAATGGCCTGCGCTTCGTCCCCGACGGGATCGATGGCCCTGGCACGGTCGAGCCCTTCGAGGCACGGCGCGAAGTCCCGCGCCTGGCAGCGCTCCAAGGCGATGCGGCGGAGCTCTCGCGCCCGCTCGTCCGGGGGCACCTCGCGGGCAATCTCTTCGGGCTTGGGCTTGTCGCGGCTGGCCAGCCAGGTCCAGATCGCCAGCCCGACGATGGCCAGGGTCGCGGCAGCAGCCAGCTGCGCCGCCCAGCGCGAGCGGAAGTACTTCCGCATCCGCGACACCCGCTGTCGCACGCGCGGAGCGGGAACCTGAGCCTCTTCGGCGATGTGCTCGAGCTTCTCGCCGTCGCCCTCGCGCAGCATCCACTCCAGCGTGCTCTGGGCACCCTCCGCCTCGGGGAGCTCGGTCTCGGCCCACCGCAAGAGATCGCGCGCGCTCATCGGAGCGCTCTCCGCAGAGGCCTCGTCGCCCACGCCTTCTTTTGGCAGCTCGCGCCCGCCCTTGCGGTGAACGTCGACGATCTTGTTCTTCGCGATGCCGAACACCCAGCGCCGCAGCTCTTCGGCTTCGGACGGGGCTTCGCGGGCGGCGAAAGCGTCGGCCAGCGTGGCCTGCACCACGTCTTCGACGTCCGACTCGGGGACCCGCCCGCGCACGAACCGCACCAGGCCCGACCGGAGCTCGGGGGCAGCGAGGAGGTTTCCGCGGTCGGCGCTGACGGGCATGGCCATGCGATGATCCTGGGCCGTCATCGAGGCCGAAAGGATTTCTGTGACGGCCGCCCGAGGCCGTGCCGTAAGCTGCGGAGGTCCCGAGGGATTTCATGCCCCGCCCGACCCCGTCGCCCTTCGCCCGAGCCCTGCGGCGAGCTCTGGCTGGGGCGGCCGACCCGGCCCGAGCGCCGGCCATGCAGGCCTACATGAAGTCCAAGATGGCCTTCCTCGGTGTGGGCAGTCCCGAGCGACGAGCTCTGGTGAGGGCTGCTCTGGGCGCTCACCCGCTTCGGGATACCGAGAGCTGGCAGCGGGCGGTGCTGGACCTCTGGCAACGCGCGCGCTTTCGCGAACAACGCTACGCCGCCGTCGACGTGCTGCTCCACCCCCGCCATCGGCACTTCCTGACCTTCGAGCGGCTGCCGCTGCTCGAGAAGCTGATCACCGAGGGTGCGTGGTGGGACTATGTGGACGCCCTGGCGTCGCACGGGCTGGGCGCGCTGCTCTGCGCCCAGCCGGCGAAGACCCGCCGCGTGCTCCGACGCTGGTCGCGCTCGAGCAGCATCTGGAAGCGGCGCGCCGCACTCTTGGCGCAGCTGAAGCTCCGGGAGAAGGCGGATCTCGAGCTCTTGTATGCGTGCATCGAAGTCAACCTCGAGCAAGACGACTTCTTCATCCAGAAGGCCATCGGCTGGGCACTCCGACAGCACGCCTGGACGGATCCGAAAGAGGTGCGCCGCTACGTTGCCAGGCTCGGGTCGCGGATGTCTCCCCTCGCACGGCGCGAAGCGCTGAAGAACATCGGCAAGCGTTCATGAGCACAGACACCTGGAATGTCGAGCAACTGGTCCCCGGTGGGGACGGCATGGCGCGTCTCGCAGATGGGCGCGTCGGCTTCGTCGCCGGGGCGTTCCCGGGCGATCGCGTGAGCGTAGCGCGCTGCACGCAGCACAAGAGCTGGGTGCGCGCCGACGAGTGGTCACTGGTCGAGCCGTCGCCCGATCGGGTGACCCCGCCCTGCTCCGTGGCCAGCGAGTGTGGCGGGTGCGAGTGGATGGAACTGGCTCGCGCCCGACAAATCGTCGAAAAATCGGCGCTGGTTCGCCAAGCGCTGCGCCGCACCGGGGGGCTCACCGACTTGCCCGAGGCGCTGCCGATCCGCAGCGCTGGCCCCGATCTCGGCTATCGGAATCGCCTGCGCTTGCACGTCGACGCGAGCGGGCGCATCGGGCTGTTCGAACGCGGGTCGCACCGCGTGGTCGAGATCCCCGGCTGCCCGGTGAGCGAGCCGCGCATCGGGCAGGTCCTGTCGAAGCTCCGAGAGCTCGCGAAACCAGCGGTGCTTGCCCGCTGGCAAGAGATCGAGATCCGCGTCGCCCCACTCGGGCCGCCGGTGTCACTCTGGATGATGCCGCGGCACGCGCGAGCTCCGAGCGCGGAAGAGAGCGCGCTGATCGAGACCCTGGCGCGTGAGTGGGAGGTGGTCGAGGCCGGCGGCTCGGGCGAAGATCAGCGTTGGCCGCTGCCCGGCGGCGTCGAGCTTTGGGTCCCAGCCGGTGGTTTCGTGCAGGTCAACTGGGCGGTGAACACCGCGCTGATCGAGGAGCTGATTGCCGGCGTGAAGCAGCGCGCGATCACCCGCTTCGTCGAGTTGTACGCCGGCTCGGGGAACTTCACCTTGCCTCTGCTTCGTGCGGGCCTGCGTGGCGTGGCCATCGAGCACGCCGGGGCCAGCATTCGGGCCGCCCGCCGAGCCGCGCGCACACAGGCCCTGAGCGACGACTGCTTCGTGTCGGGCGATGCCGCACGCGAGCTTGCTCGCCGAGCCAGGCCGGTGGCAGATCTGGTGTTGCTCGATCCGCCGCGCGACGGCGCGCGCGACGTCGTGCCCGCGCTGCTTGCGGCCGCCCCGCCGTGGATCGCTTTTTGCGCGTGCGATCCCGTCACCCTGGCGCGCGACGTGAAGCTGCTCGCCGGGGGCTACGTGCTCGATTCGGTGTTGGGCTTCGACATGTTTCCGCACACGCACCACGTCGAAACCCTGCTTTGGCTGCGCCGTCGCGCGTAGTCGACGGAGCCGGCGGTCTCGGGCAAGATGCGCGCCCCATGACCCAGTGGCGCACCCATCCGGACCACGAGAACAAGGGCTGGCCGCCTGGCGTGCCGTACATCATCGGCAACGAGGGTTGCGAGCGCTTCAGCTTCTACGGCATGCGCTCGATCCTGACCTTGTACATGGCGGACTTCTTGTACAAGAACCATCCGCTGTTCGAGTCCGCGCCCAAGGACTTCGCCAAGGCGCACTACCATCTGTTCGTCGCGGCGGTGTACGCCTTCCCGATGATCGGCGCCATCTTGGCCGATCGTCTGATCGGAAAGTACCGCACCATCTTCTGGCTCTCGCTGGTTTACACCGCCGGGCACGGCGTCTTGGCGGTGGGCGAGGGGTCGGTGTGGGGGCTGTGGATTGGCCTTGGTCTGATCGCCGTCGGGTCCGGCGGCATCAAGCCGTGCGTGTCGGCCAACGTCGGGGATCAGTTCGGGCGCTCGAACTGGAACCGGGTGCGCACCGTCTATCAAGCGTTCTACTTCATCATCAACTTCGGCAGCTTCTTCGCCACGCTGGCGATCCCCTGGATTTGGAAGCGCTGGGGCGTGAGCTTGGCGTTCGGCATCCCCGGCATCTTGATGGCCATCGCCACCTTCGTGTTCTGGCTCGGGCGAGCGAAGTTCGTACACATCCCCGCCAAGCCCGGTGGCACGTTGGGCCTGCTCGACGCGCTCTCGTCGACGGCCTTGTTCATGAGCGTGGGGCACCTGTTCTTCACCGCCACGCAGCCCGCGTGGGTGCAGGTCGCGACCAGCGTCGGCATGCTGGTTCTGGGGTTCGTGCTGTTCGAGATCCGGCAGAAGAAGCAGCCCGACGACGGCTTTCTGGCGGTGCTGTGGTTTGCGGTGAAGCGCTATTTCGCCGGCGGAAAGCCGGCAGATGCCAGCGAGGCCACGTCAACGGCCGAGGACTCGGGGCTCTCCGACGAGGCGCGTGAGCGCCGCAAGAAGCTGAGCCAGAGCCGCTTCTTCGGGCCGGCGGTGAAGCACTTCGGGATCGGCTCCGTCGAGGGGCCGGTCGCCGTGCTCGGCATCATGACGGTGTTCTTCTTGGTCAGCATCTTCTGGGCGCTGTTCGACCAGCACGGGTCGTCGTGGGTGATCCAGGCCAAGGCGATGGAACGCGTGGTGCCACTCTTCGGCTCGGACCCCATCGACCCCCAGCAGGTCGCGGCGCTGAACCCACTGATGGTGATGGCGCTGATCCCCTTCGTGAATTATGCGCTCTATCCCGGCGTCGAGAAGCTGGGCTTCAAGGCCACCCCGCTGCGCCGCATGACTGCCGGCATGCTGGTGGCGGCGGCCTCGTTCGTCGCAGTGGCGATGATCCAAAAGCGCATCGACGTCGAGGGCGTCGGCAAGGTGCCCATCGAGTGGCAGCTGGTGCCCTACCTGATCATCACCCTGGCCGAGGTGCTGGTCTCGGTCACCGGGCTCGAGTTCGCCTACACCCAGGCGCCCAAGCGCATGAAGAGCACCATCATGGGGTTCTGGCTCTTGACGGTGACGGCTGGCAACGTGCTCGTGTCCATCATCTCGAAGATCAAACTGCCCGAGGCGCAGTTCTTCTGGGTGTTCGCCGGGCTGATGGCGGGCGCGGGGCTGCTCTTCGGGATCCGCGCCTACTTCTACAAGCAGCAGGATTTCATCCAGGATTGACGCGTGCGCTGGTTCGCCGTGCCCGCCGCGCCGGCAGCACGCCCGAGAGCACGCTCACCGCGCCGCCGACGTCGAGCCGCGCGGTGTGCAAGAAGCCGCGGACCGCCCGGTCGATGACCGCGGCCAGGGTTTTCATGCGCTGCAAGCGCGCCAGCACGTCGGGGGGAACGTCGTCGCGCTGACGGGCCAGGCGTTCTGCCCGCTCGAGATCGGCCTTCACCCCCAGCACCAGCTTCGACTCGCGCGCCTCGATCACCCGCCCGACCATCTTCATCAGGTCGGTCTCGGCACGGAAGCGCCACACCCCATCGCTTCCGGCGTGACTGCGGCTGACCACGCCCCACTGCTCGAGCTCGCGGGTGACCATCGACACCGCGCCTTTGGACAGCTCGAGCGCCTCTTGCAGCTCTGCGGCGGTCAGCTCGCGACCACGCAGGTAGAGCAGCGCCCAGACCCGACCCTGATTGCGCTTGAACCGCCAGAATTCGATGACGGTTCCGACTGCCTCGACGACCAGCGCTTCCCACTCGGGCAGGGGGGCCGCGCTCTCGGCGGCCGCGCGCGGTTTCTTCAAGGCACCCTCACCCGACGAGGATCGGCGAGCAGAGACTCTGCGAAGGCCCAGATCAGATCCACCGCCGGGTGCCCGGCGTCGGGGGCGAGCGCGGCGCGGGCGTCGGCGACGTCGCGCAAGATGGCGTCCAGCGTGCGGTCGACCGCGCCGGTGTCGAGCACTGCCTCACCCAGCCCGCGCGCGCCCTCGGCCGTCACCGGCAGGCTGCCCCACAGCTGGGCGAAGCGGGCCGAGAGCGCCGGGTTCTCTTCGCACGCGAGCAACACCGGCAGCGACGGATTGCGCTCCTTGATGTCGTTGTATCGGTCCTGGTTCTGATCGACCAAGTCGCCCAGGTCGTCTTGCATCTGGAACGCCATTCCCAGGCTGCGGGACGCTGCCTCGAAGCGCCGGGCGCGCCCCAGATCGCCCGAGAGCATGCCGGCGGCGAATCCACACAGCCCGAACAGCGCCGCGGTCTTGCCCATGGCGACCTCGCGCCACCCTGCCGAAGAGAGCGAGGCGTCGCCCCGCACCTCGACCTCGCGCACTGCCGCGCGCGCCATCTCTGCCACCACTTCCGCGGCGCGCGTGCTGAGCGCTTGCGGGTATTTCGCCAAGCGCACCAGCGCGCGGCTGAGCAAGTGATCGCCCGCCAGCACCGCCACGACGTTGCCGTGGCGCGCGTTGACCGTGGGCACCCCGCGGCGCAGCTCGCCCTCGTCCACCACGTCGTCGTGAAGCAGGCTCGCCGAGTGGATCAGCTCGACGGCGACGGCTGCGTCGACCAGCCCCTCGTGCGGAGCGCCGGCGACCTGGCCGAGCAGCAGCACCAGCTGCGGGCGCGCGCGCTTGGCGCCATGCGTGATGCACAGGTGTCGCTCGGCAGCCCGCAGCAGCCCACTCGACGGGCCGTCGAGCTCGCGATCGAGCGCACGCTCGATCTCCCCCAAATCCACCCGCTCGCGGGCGGCAGCCTGAGCCGTTTCGACGGCGCCCATGCTCATTTTCGGCGGTGTAGTTCAAGCGCGCTTGAACTGCAAGGCACGGCGGGTTTCCGTCGGGGACGCGCGTTCAGTCTGGGCCGCGCTGGCGCCGGGCGAGCTTCCTTCGCATCCGTTCGAGGGCCCGGAACAGCTTGGCCTGTTGCTTGGGGGTAATCAGCTTGGCGATCTCGTCCATTTCCCGATCGCGCACCCCGTTCAGCTTCTTCTGCGTCGAGCGGAAGCCGTCGATGCTCTTCTTGTACTGGGCTTCGTCGCTGCTGTCGCTCTGCAAGAGCTCACCGATGGCCTTGCGATGCTGGCGGTGCTGCTGTTGCAGGGTTCGGCGCTCGACCTGGTGCTTGACCAGGACCTTCATGACCTCGTCGGCCTTCTGGTCGTCCAGCCCCACCTCTTGCCTGAGGATCTTCGCGGTGACCTGCTTCAGCCGCTGCTCCACCTTGGCCCGCTTCTCTTCCGCGCGCTTGCCTTCGGCCTGCGCGGGCAGGGCGCACAGCACCAGGGTCAACGCCAAGAGCGCGTGCAGCACCAGCCGGTGCATCAGCCTTCCTCCAGGAACGAATCGGCTGCGGCGAGCCAGACGTCCAGCTCTTCTTCGTCAGCGTCATCGAGGGGGGCCGCCAGAACGTCCGTGGTCGGCTCGTCGTCGAGATCGTCCAGCCCTGCCAGGCTCTCGTCGAGGTCGTCGCCGGCGGGCTCTTCACCGGGCGGCGCCAGGCTCGGGGCCGGAGTTACGACGGAGGCGATCTGCTCCGACGCGGTGATGGTTGCCGACGGGAGGTGCGCTTGCTCGGGTCCGGGCTTGCCCCGCAGCACCACCACCGCGAAGAAACCGGCGGCCACCGCCAGGAAAGGCGCCCAGAGCAGCCACAGCGGGCGGCGCCGACGACCCGGCACGTCGGTCGCGCGCGCCTTCAGCTTGGTGAGCTGAGCGCCGGTCGGCGCTTCCGCCGTGGCGTCGAACAGCGCCTTGAGCTCGCGCTCGGGATCGAGGTCGGTCATCGCTCCTCCGAAGTTTCCTCTTCTCGTACGAGGTCGGCAAGCTGCTGTCGAAGCTCTTTCAGCGCCATGTGCACCAGCACCCGCGCCGAGCCTTCGGTCGTGCCCACGGCCTGGGCGATCTCGGCGTACGACAGCTCGGCGTCGAGCCGCAGCATGGCCACGGCGCGTCGCTTCTCGGGCAGGGTGGCCAGTGCGTCGCGCACCCTCTGGGCGGCTTGGAGGGCGCGGGCGAGCTCGGCTGGGTTTGGCAGCGAGGGTGGCACGTCGGAGGCGTCTTCACGCGTTCGCCGGCGGCGCTCACCCCGGAGCAGCGTCTGCGCGCGACGCACCGCGAAGGCGGCAAGGAAGGCGCGAAACGACGTGCCCGGCTCGTACCCCGAGAGGCGCTCGAAGGCCAAGGTCAGCGCCTCTTGTACGGCGTCTTCGGCCAAGGCCCGATCGCCGCAGGCGCGCGCGGCGATGCGGTAGAGCACCGGCAAGTGCGGCTCGACCAACCCCGCGAAGGCGCGGCCGTCGCCGTCCAGCGCGCGGGAGATGAGCTCGTGCTCGAGCGACACGGCCCCGAGCCTGTC
Organism: Polyangiaceae bacterium; assembly: GCA_023150915.1. GTDB lineage: Bacteria > Myxococcota_A > Polyangia > Polyangiales > Polyangiaceae > JADJKB01. Next base: position 42,954 of record JAKLKA010000003.1, on the reverse strand, counting down.
ATCGCTGGGGGGCGCGCCGGTGACGAAAACGTTGGGGCAGACGTGCTGGGCCACTCGAAGGGCGAATGCCGCACCCGCCCGCGACGTTAAGCTGGGTCGGGTAAGTGTGCGTAACTCAATGCGGTTCAGCGACCGCTGAAGCTGGGCGGGCGCTTCTCGAGGAACGCCGACAGAGCCTCGCCCAGATCTTCCGAGGCCAGGAACGCGGAGTTCCAGGCCGCGACGTACTCGAGCCCGTCGGCCGCGCGTCGGCCGGTCCCGAAGTCGAGCACTCGCTTCACGCCGCGCACCGTCAGCGGGGCGTTCTTGGCGATCTCTTCTGCCAGCGCTTCGGCGCCGGCCCGGAGGGCCGCCGGGTCGTCGAACACCTCGTTCACCAGCCCGATGCGCTCGGCGCGGTCCGCCGTGATGTCCTTGCCTGAAAGCGCGAGCTCGCGAGCATGCCCCTGGCCGACGATCAGCGGCAGGCGCTGCAGTGTCCCCAGGTCCGCCACGATGGCGATCTTGGTTTCGCGCACCGAGAAGCGGGCGTCACGGGTCGCGAGGCGGATGTCGCAGGCGGTGATCAGGTCGACGCCACCACCGATGCACCAGCCGTGCACTGCCGCGATCACCGGCACCGGACAGCTTGCGACCTTGGTCAGGTGTGCCTGAAGGCGCAAGATGGTCTGGTGCAGGGCCATCCGCACCGCAGCCGTGCCGCCCTGCAGGCTGGGCCCCAGCTCCGCGAACGCCGCGGGCAGATCCAGACCATAGGTGAAGTGCTTCCCCGCGGAACGCACGATCACCGCGCGCACGTCGGGCTCGGACGCGATCTGGTCGAAGGCGGCGCCCAGCTCTTGGAAGAACAGCGGCGGCATCGTCAGCTTCTGCAGCACCACGCTGACGACGTGGTCGTTTCGTTCGAGGCAGAGGGTCTCGGGCATGGCAGAATGGCGCATACCTCATGCGGGCAGATCTCGCCATTGTCGGCGCCGGGACGGCCGGAGCGTCCCTGGCATTTCTCGCCGCGCGGCGCGGGCTGCGGGTGGTGTGCCTCGAGCGGCGTGCGGCGCGCGAGGCGGGCGCTCGCTGGGTGAACGGCGTGCCAGGCTGGGCCTTCGATGCCGCCGGGGTCGCGCAGCCGCGCGGTCACGAGGTGTTTGGTGCCGGTCACGAGATGCATCTGCTCGCAGGCTTGGGCCCGCGCCGGGTGACGATCCGCGGCCACGACGTGCTCGAGGTGGACATGCGCACGCTGGTCGAGCGCCTGCAGGTCTTGGCGTGTGAGCATGGCGCCACGCTGCTCGAGAACACCCGCGTCACGGGCTTCGATGGTCGCACGCTCGATACCAGTGCCGGGCGGGTCACCGCGCGCTGGTACGTGGACGCGTCGGGGCTTGCCGGCGCCCGGCTGCTCGATCAGGCGCGGGTGCACGCCAGCGACTTGTGTGCCGCCGCCCAAGAGGTGCGGGCCGTGTCCAACCTGGCAGATGCCCGGGCGTTCTTCGACAAGCACCAGGTCGGCGCCGGGCACACCGCGTGCTTCACGGGCGTGGCCGGTGGCTTCTCGGTGATCAACGTCCGGCTCGAAGGCGATCGCGTGGGCATTCTCACCGGGTCCATCCCCGGTGCGGGTCACCCCTCGGGTCAACAGATCCTCGACCGCTTCGTTGCTGACCAGAAGTGGATCGGGGCGCGGCTCTTCGGCGGAGCCCGAGCCATTCCGCTCCGGCGCCCGCTGGACGTGCTCGCGCGCGGCAACGTGGCGCTGCTCGGCGACGCGGCCTGCCAGGTGTTCTCGGCTCACGGCTCGGGCATCGGCGCCGGGATGATCGCCGCGCGGCTCTTGGCCGATGCGCTCGCGGACGGCCGCGACCTCCACGACTATGCGGTGGCGTGGCACCGGAAGTACGGTGGGCTGTTCGCCACCTTCGACGCCTTTCGGCGCTTCTCGCAGGCGCTGACGGAGCGGGACCTGGATCGGATGATGGCGGTCGGGCTCTTGGACGAACGCTCGGCGCGCGCCGGTCTCGAACAGCGGCTGCCGCGTCCCAGCCCCGGCGCGGTGGTCGGCGCTTTGCGCGGCGTGGCCACGGAGCGTCGGCTGGCGCGTCGGCTGGTTCCCGCGCTAGCAACGGGGGCCGCTGCGGCCGCGCACTACGCCCGCTATCCGGAGGATCCTCGCGCGCTCGCGGAGTGGTCAGCCCGGGCTGCTCGCCTGATGGGCTGAGAGGAAGTGCGCGATGGTGCGCACGATCGCCTGGTCGACGTCCCGTTGGGTCTGCCCCGTGCGCTTCAGCGCGGTCTTGGTGGAGAGCAGAGAGTGGTCGCCGCCCTCGACCACGAACAGCTCGTTGGGCGCACGCATCTTCGCGCGGGTCCGTTCGAGAAGCTCGAGCGGGCAGAGCGGATCGCGATCCCCCTGCACGAACAAGATCGGCGTCGAGAGCGCCAGCAGCACGGCGTCGCGCAGCTTGCCGTTCTGGCCGACCAGCGGGTAGCCGAAGCAGATCAGCGCGCGCGGCCGGATCCCTTCCGCCTCGGCTGCGACGTGACAGCCCACGCGCGAACCCATGCTCTTGCCGGCGAGCACCAGCGGGCGAGCCTGCCCTCCCTGCGCGGCGGCGATCGCGTCGACGTGAGCTCGGATCAGCGTGGGCAGGGGATCGGGGCGCTTCGAGCCGCGGGCCATGTACGGGTAGTCGAAGGCGTGCACCTCCCCCAGGCTCCCCAGTCGCTCGCGCCAGCCGACCATCCAATCCGAGGTCGATGGGGCTCCGGCGCCGTGGGCGAGCAAGATCAGGGGGGTCACGCCGCTCAGCATGGTTCAGGCCGCCCCCAAGAAAAGTGACCCAGCCCCCCAAAGAACACGCAACTGCCCCCGGCCGCGGCCCGATGGGGCGGCATGTCGAAGACAATCGCGAAGTTGGTCGGGTTTCTCGCCCTGGCTGTCGCCGGGGCCGGGTGCATGACGGCGCCGCCGCGGGCGCAGGTGGTCAGTCGAAACGTGACCGCCGTCGCCGCGGGTGGGCCCTCCGAGGTCTGGGTGGTGATGGGCGAGACCGGCACCGACGTGAGCAAGGACGGCGCCTTCATCAACAAGGATGGGTACGCGCTCTATCACTGCATCCCCCAGGGCTGCAAACGCGTCAGCGAGCTCAAGGGCTCGCAGGTGACCGCCCGCTGAGGAGGACATGATGAAGACCTTCCCCATCGTCTGCGCCCTGATGTTCTGCGCCTCTCCAGCGATTGCGCAGGTCTCTCTGCCGCCGTCCCTCGACGGCTACTCGTACCAGCCCAGCGTGGGCGACGCGCCCCCCGAGGTCGAGATCGTGGAAGACCACCGGCGAACCGGATCGGTATGGGTACTGCGCGGCGGTGCCTTCTCGGGTGCCGGCCGAGCGGCGGAGCGATGCGACGGAGACGGCTGCCCCGAGTCCTTGGAGACGACCAAGTACCGTGAGAGCTCTTCGTATGCGCTGAGTGCGGACTGGCTGGTCAACTCGTCGCGCAACTTCCGCATCGGAGCGGGCTTCGGGTTCATTCCGGAGCTCGAAGTCGAGGAGTCCGGAGAGCGCTTCGAGCTCGGCAGCGTCGCATCGACGGATCTGGTCCTGGAGGGCGTCGTCGACCTCTCGAAGAAGATGGCGCTCACGCTGCGCGGCCGGGTGGGCATGAGCTTGCTGTTCCCGAGCGGTGAACTGAAGGACGAGGGGGCGGCCCGGTCGGAGGCCTGCGCCAGCTACGAGGTCGACTACGCCGGAACCTGCGAAACCGATCGGGGCCCGTACTTCGGAGCGCAGGCGGGAGCCGGGCCCGGTCTGCTGGTCAACCTGGGCCGATTCGGCCTGCGCGTGGACTTCGAGGTTCAGGCCTACACCTTCCGCACCCTCGAGACGCAGTTCGACGGAGCAGAGGCCGCGGTGCAGTTCAGCGGCGTCCGGCCGATGCTGCTGGCGGGGATCGAGCTCTGAGGAATCGCGCGGCCGCGCTCGGGCGTTCTGCTCCAAAACGGGCGTGAACTCCCAGCTGATCCCGCTGCTCCGGGCCGGTGCGCCGCTGGCGCTCGCGAGCCTTGCCCAGACCCTGGTCGGGACGCTCGCCCTGGTGGTGGCCGGGCGCGTGGGCGAGCGCGAGCTCGGAGCCGTCGGGCTCGGGTCGTCGTTGTTCTTCACCATCGCGGCGTTCGGCGTCGGGCTCTTGCTGGGCGTCGATCCCATCGTCAGCGGCGCCGCCGGCCGCGGCGACCGCGAGGGCGTGCGGCGCGCCGTGGGTCAAGGGCTGCTGCTGGCGTTCGCGGCCGCTCTGGTCCTGGCTGGGGTCATCGCGCTGGCTGCCGTCATGCTCGGACCCGGCTTGCTTGCCGTCGACACCCGAATCGACCTGCAGCGCTACATCTGGGGGCGTCTGCCGGGTCTCGCGCCGTACCTGGCGTTCGTCGTGCTGCGGAGCGCCGCCGCGGCACGAGCTCGAACCGGGCGGGTGCTGCTCGCGTCTGCGCTGGCAAGCACTTGCGTGCTCCTGACCGCGCCGGCCCTGGCGTCCGAGCTCGGCGTGCTGGGCGTGGGGCTGGCCGAAAGCGGCGGCGCGCTCGTGCAGGTGCTGGTGCTGGCCCGTGGCGCGCCGCGCCCCAGCTTCGCTCGAGCGCGCTCGGGTCTCGTTGCCGTCGTGAGAAGCGGGCTGCCGGTGGGTCTGGCGCTGGTGGCGGAATACGCAGTGTTCGCGAGCCTGGGCTGGCTGGTCGCGCGGATCGACCCCGGGCACCTCGGCGCGCACCAGGTGGCCATGGCGTGGCTCGGTACGCTGTTCATGTTGCCGGTGGGGCTGGGCGCTGGCGTGGCGGCCGCCGTGGGCCGAGCCCTCGGCCGCGCGGACGCGCTTTCGGCTCGCGACAGCGCGCGAGCTGGGGCGTGGGCGGCGCTGGCGCTCGGGATCATGCTCGGTGCGCCTCTGGTTCTGGTCCCCGAGGCGCTGGCGGCGTGGGTCACTCGCGAGCCTGCGGTCATTGCCGCCGCGCCGGTCCTGATGCGCATCGCGGGCTTCGTGCTCGTTGCCGATTCGGTTCAGGTCGTGGCGGTCGGCGCCTCTCGCGGAGCCGGTGCGACGCGGTTCGCGCTGGGTGCGTGCCTTTCGGGGCACTATCTGCTGGGGCTCCCCCTCGGCGTGACGCTGGCGACCCACGCGGGTCTTGGTGCCGCCGGGCTGTGGCTCGGGCTCGGCGTCGGCCTGAGTGCCATTGCCGGCCTGCTGGGCTGGCGCAACCGTCGCACAGGTGAGCTAGAACCCAGCCCATGCCCCAGTCGTTCACGCGAGAGCTCATCGCCCGCGCTGTGGACGGCCCCGCTGTGTTCCCCACTCCCCCCCGCTTTGCCGGCGTCTCCGCGGCCGCTGCCGTAGTGGTGCCGGTGCGGCTCACACCCGTCGCGCGGGTGCTGGTCGTGGTGCGCGCGCTGACCTTGGCGGATCACGCGGGCGAGCTGGGCTTCCCGGGCGGAAAGCCCGAGCCGGGGGAGCTGCTCTCGAACGCTGCGACGCGAGAGCTAGGCGAGGAGCTGGCGGTGGGCTCGGGCGAGGTCGAGATCTTGGGCGCCCTCACTCCCATCCCGGTGGTGACTGGGAAGTATCTGATCACACCCTTCGTGGGTGTGCTGAGCGAGGGCGCTGCGCCGCGCATCGTTTCTCCCGAGCTCGATCAGATCATCGAGGTGCCGCTGACCCCGTTCTTCACCGGCAGCACGCGGATCTTCGGCTTCTACACCGATCACCGGGGTGACCCGTTCCTCTTGCCCCACTTCCGCTTCGGCGAGCGCGTGCTCTTCGGCGCGAGCGCAGTCATCTTGTTCGAGCTGATTGCACGGCTCGCGCACCAGCTGGGTGTGGCCTTGCCGGAGCTGGTGGTCGAGGCCGAGCGCCCCTGGGGGACGCGCTATCCGCCCTGAGCTCAGGGGCGGTTCAGCTCGGCCTTCAACAGCTCGAAGTAGCGCCCCCGGAGCGGTTCGGGCAGCGAGTGTCCCACGCCGGGGAAGCTCTCGAGCCGCGCGTCGAATCCGCGGGCCTGCAGCGCGGCCACGGCGCTCTTCGTCGGGGCGATGGGCACCACGGCGTCCGCCTCGCCGTGCAGTGCGATGATTCGCACCGCGGGCGAGCCGGCATCGAACGCTGGCCAGAGTGGAGCCGGGAGCACGCCGCCCAGCGGAAGCGCGGCGCGCACGCGATCCGGGTGGCGCGCCGCGATCGCGAAGCTCAGCATGCCACCTTGCGAGAAGCCGGTGACGATCGGTTTGCCTCGCGTCGGGAGCTTGCTCTCGAGCAACGCGACCGTCACGATCACGCGCTCGGCGGCGATGGCGATGCCCTTGGCACGGAGGTCATCGCCGTCGTGTGCGCGAAACGGAAACCATGAATAGCCCGTGCCCCAGGGGTCGGGCGCGCGCAGCAGCACGACCCGCGCTCTCTGGTCGAACCCCGAGTAGAGCTCGCCGAAGGCTTCGGGGCGATCACCCAGGCCGTGCATCGCGATGACCAGCGGCAAAGGCTCGCTGGCGGTTGCGCCGCCAGTGACCCGTTCGGTCCACTCGAGCGGAAGGGTCGGCGCGGCGCTCGTGCCGGTTGGGTGGGTGGCGGCAGCGCTGGCAGCGGGGAGAGCGCCAGTGGTGCGCGCCGGCGAGTTGCACCCGACGGCGAGGCCGACCACCCAGAGCCAGTAGTTCTGCCGCGCCACGCGCGGGAAGCTACCACCCCTGGTTCTCGGGCAGCCGCCACGGTAGTCTCTGGGTCGATGCGCTTTCTTCGCCGGGTCGCCTGGCTGCCAGTCTGCGGCGCGCTCTGCACCGCCGCCTGCGGGGCAGAGTCCGAGTCTCCGGGGTACAACGGAGGCGGCAGCGGAGTCGGGGCCACGTCGAGCGGCGGGGGCGGGAATGCCGGCGGAAGTGGTGGCGTCCCGTCGGGCGGCGGTGGCGCGGGGACCGGTGCGGCGCCCTCCGGCGGCGGCGGCAGCGGCGGCGCCAGCGGCGGGGCGGGCGGCTCGACCAGCGTGGCCTGCGTGCCGATGCCGGCCTGCGACGCGGCGCTGCCAGCGCTCAGCAAGCGGCCCTGGAAACACACGGTTGCGAGCCCGATCATCGTCGCGACCGGGTTTGCCAACCACCGCGGGCGCGACCTGATCCTTCCGCCGGGCACCGACCAGTGGGCGCTCGGCAAGTTCGCCTACGGCGTCGCCGACAAGGATCTGAAAGACGAAGAGGTCGACATCTGGCTCAACCGTGACTGCGGCTCGAGCTGGGAGAAGCTGGGGACCGCCCTCACCACGGAAGAGACCACGGGGCACCCCGCCATCGAAGGGGCCGTGGACACCGGCGGCCGCATCTACTTCAAGATCCCGTCGTCGGCCGCATTGGGCATCGGGCGTCACCGGATCCGCATGGTCGTGGCGGGCGACCTGTCCGGCGCCGACCAGATCATCGAAGTGGTCCCCGTCGGAACGACCTACTTCGTGACCGACGTCGACGGAACCCTCACCAGCAAAGAGACCGAAGAGTACTCGGCCATTCTCACCGGCTCGGTCTCGGACGCCAATCCCGACGCCGGCAAGGCGCTGAGCCTGCTCGCCCAGAAGGGCTACCGACCCTTCTATCTGACGGCGCGGCCCGAATTCCTGGTGGGCCGAACGCGCGAGTTCGTGAGCGTGAAGGGCTTCCCGGCGGGGCCGGTCCACACCACCTTCGAGCTCGGCGCGACCGGTGGCGCCGCGGTCAGCTTCAAGAAGGCGGAGCTGGAAGAGCTGATGGGCCGAGGCTTCAAGGTTGCCTACGCGTTCGGCAACACTGCCTCCGACGCGGACTCGTTCTTCTTGGTGGGCATCAAGCCCGACGATCACCGCGTATTCTACCAGTTCACCGACGCAGCCCACGGCGGTCGGCGCATCGAAGCCTATACCGACCTTCTGGGCGAGTTCGGCGCGCTGACCAAGCCCTGTCAGTAGTTCCACATCGGCGCGACCTGGTAGCACTGCCTGGCCAAGACTGCGTCGGCGCCTTAGGTTTGGTGAACCACCGATGAAGCTGTCCTGGCGCGTCGCCACCGTGAGCGGGATCGCGATTCGCGTGCACGTCACGTTCTTGTTCGTGGTGGCGCTGGGTGCGATGGAGTGGGGGCTCTCGCACGGCACGCGGGGAGCGCTGTTCGGCGCGCTCTTGGTGTGCCTGCTCTTCGCTTGCGTCGCACTGCACGAGCTGGGGCACAGCCTGGTGGCGCAGCGCCTGGGGGTTTCGGTTCGCGAGATCTTGCTGCTGCCCATCGGCGGGGTCGCGCGCCTGGGGCGAGAGCCGAAGACCGCGCTGCACGAGCTGCTGATAGCCGTGGCGGGCCCGCTGGTGAACGTCATTCTGGCTGTCTTGCTGGTGGTGGGCGCCCGGGTGGTGGTTGGGCCGGTCTGGCTCTCCGACGGGGGCTTCGTGCGTGCACTGATGGCGCCGCCGGCGCCGGCGACTCTGGTGGCGGCCCTCACCGCGGCCAACCTCGCGCTGGCGGTGTTCAACATGATCCCGGCTCTGCCGATGGACGGCGGGCGTGTTCTGCGCGCGGTGCTCACCTTCTTCTTGGGGAAGCTGCGCGCCACCAGCATCGCGGCCACGGTGGGCCAGTTCCTGGCGGCTGGGCTGGCGGCGTTCGGCCTGATGAGCGGCAACGTCGTACTGGTGGCGATCGGCGTGTTCGTGTTTCTGGGGGCGGCTCAAGAGCGCACCACCGCCAAGGTGATGGCATCGCTGGCAGGCCTTCGCGCGGCCGACGCGGTCGACGCTCGGGCGATCGTCCTGGAGCCGGGCGACATGCTGGCGCACGCGCTGGCGCACGCGCTGCGGTCGTCGCAGCCGTACTACGCCGTGGTGCTGGGCGAGCGCCTGGTGGGCACCCTGGGCCGGGAAGAGATCCTCGATGCGGTTCGGAAGCTCGGCCCCCTGACCTTCGTCGCGGGGGTCATGAACCGCGACGTGGTCGAAGTGGGGGTCGAGGAACCCCTGTCCGAGGTGCGGACCCAGCTGATCGAACGCGGGGGCCGCCCCCTGGCGGTGCGTGGCCCCCAGGGGACAATCGGTCTCATCGGGCTGGAAGACGTGGCTCGGGCGGCGACCATGGCGGACCTGCTCCACCACTTCGCCGGCGATCGGTCAGCCTTGCGTTGAAACGCGAGAGGCCCTCGTTCTAAGGTCCCGCCCGGCCTGGGAGGGCCCCGCGGCGCATGAGCGAGAAAACGGCAGAGAAACCAGGCACGGCGACCGACACCGCGGCGCTCGATGACGTCAAGCAGCTGGGGCTCGGAGCCGCGATCGTCTCGCTGGGCTACGTGTTCTGGTGCGTCGGCGCCATGGAGATGGTGGAGCGCTTCGCTTACTACGGAGTGAAGGCAGTGGCGACGCTGTACGCCAAGTCCCCCGTGAGCGAAGGCGGGCTCGGCGTCGCGATGTCCAAGTTCGGCATCATCCTGGGCACGTGGGCGTGGGTTCAATCCCTGGTGCCGGTGTTCACCGGCGGGCTCTCGGATCGCTACGGCTACAAGCAGACCATCTTCGCCTCGACGGTGGTGAAGATCTCTGGGTACCTGGTGATGGCCGGGTTCCCGACGTTCTACGGCTTCTTCGCCGGGGCGATGCTGCTGGCCGCTGGCACCGCGGTCTTCAAGCCTGGCATCCAGGGCACGCTGGTCAAGTCCACCAAGCGCGAGAACAGCTCCATGGCCTGGGGCATCTTCTATCAGACGGTGAACATCGGCGGGTTCCTGGGGCCACTGCTCGCCGGCTACATGCGCAAGATGCAGTGGCGGTACGTCTTCCTGTCTTGCGCTGCGCTGATCGCCTGCAACTTCCTCTTGCTGCTCACCTACAAGGAGCCGGGGAAGGAAGAGCGACTGGCTCGAGCCAAGCTGGCCAAAGAGGGCAAGCTGAAGCAAGAAGCGCTGTGGAGAGAGTCACTGCGCGAGCTGGTCAAGAAGCACGTGTGGCTCTATCTGCTGATCTTCTCGGGCTTCTGGTACATGTTCAACGCGCTGTTCGACGTGCTGCCCGCGCACATCGACGACTGGGTCGACACGCGCGACATCGTGCGAACCCTGTTCGGGACCGGCGGCACGAGCTCCGAGTTCGTGAAGTTCTTCGTCGTGATGAACAAGGAGGGGACCGAGATCCTCCCCGAAGGCATGCTCAACCTGAACTCCGGGCTGATCATGACCACCTGCTTTCTCTTCGCCTGGCTCAGCGGGCGCATGCGTGCCACCACCAGCATGGTGGTGGGTACGCTGATGGCGACCGCCGCGATGTTCCTTTCCGGGTACTCGAAGCTCGGCTGGCTGTCGGTCGGCGCCATCCTGGTCTTCAGCGTGGGCGAGATGCTGTCGAGCCCGAAGTTCAGCGAGTTCATCGGCAACTTCGCCCCGGCCGACAAGAAGGCGATGTACCTCGGCTTCTCCCAGATCCCGCTCGCCATCGGCTGGGGGCTCGAAGGGTTCACCGCGCCGCTGCTCTACGATCACTTCGCGTCCAAGGACCGCTTCGCCCGCGAGCTCTTGATCGAGCGCGGCATGGCGGCCTCGCAGGTCGAGGCCATCAAGCAGGGTGAGGCCTTTGGTGAGCTGATGAAGTTCACCGGAGATTCGCGAGAATCCCTCACACAAATCCTCTACACCAGCCACAACGTCGGGGCGGTCTGGATCATCATGGGCGCGATCGGTGTCATCACGGCCATGGGGATCTACGCTTACGGCAAGTGGATCCGGACGATCGTCAAGAGCTGAAGCCGCGCCTGGGGCGGCGACGCCTGCTGCTGGGCGCAGGCGCGCTGGCGGGCGCAGGCGCGCTCGATGCCTTTGCGATCGAGCCAGCGTGGCTCGAGGTGAGCCATCACGTGCTCACCCTCGACCGCCTGCCCAGCGCGCTCGAGGGCTTCACCTTGGCGCAGGTCACCGACGCCCACCTCCGAAGCTTGGGTCGGGTGGAGCGGGGCATCGTCGAGGCGGTGAAGCGGGCTCAGGTGCAGCTGGTGGTGCTGACCGGAGACATCGTCGACCGCAGCGCTGGTCTACCGCTGCTGGCCGAGTTGGTGAGTGCTCTGCGTGCGGCCGGCGCCGAGGTGGTGGCCACGCTGGGCAACTGGGAGCACTGGGCTGGGTTCACCGCCCTCGGGCTGTCGCAGGAATACGCGCGCCTCGGCGCGCGCCTCGTGGTGAACGAGTGCGTGGTGGCACGAGGCGTGGTCGTCGCCGCAACCGACGACGGGTACGCCGGGGCTCCGCGCTGGGACCACACCCTGGCGTCGCTGGCAGCCGTCCAGGGCGCCGGTGCGCCGCGGCTCTTGCTCACCCACAGCCCCGCGTTGTTTCAGCGGGTGCCCGAGCAGGTGCCTCGCTTCGATCTTGCGCTGGCCGGCCACACCCACGGCGGACAGCTGGTGCTCGGTTCGTTCGCCCCGCTGGTGCCGCCGGGAAGTGGTCCCTACGTGAAGGGTTTCTACGAGACCCGTGCCGGGCGCGCCTACGTGAGCCGCGGCACCGGGACGAGCGTGATCGCCGCGCGTTTCATGTGCCGACCCGAGCTCCCGGTGTTTCGCCTCACAGCGCGTCGTTGAACGACATCACGTAGGCGGCGCCCATCGCGATGCTGTACACGGGGTCGCCCGCCGACTCGACGCCCGCGAACAGGACGTCGGTGCGGCTCCGCCCGACCCAGACCGCGACCGGCAGCTCGCGCCTGGCGCCAAAGGTGAGCTCGAGGTGACCGCCGAGCTTGCTGGTCGCGGCGCTGGTGCGAAAGCGCAGACCGGCGTCGAGCCCGACGCCTACCAGCTCGAGGTGCGCGGAGCCGAGCGGTGATGCCGCAGTCAGGCGCTTCCAGTCGACGGCCGGTCCGACGAATGCGCGCACCCCGGGCGTCAGCGCCGGCGCGTAGCGCGCGCTTCCGCCCGCGCCCACCGTCAGCGACGAGCCGATCTGCTCGGGCCCGCCGTCGAAGTAGCGCTTCTCGACGTGGGCCAGCGCGAGCCCGCCCACACCGAGCCATGCGCTGCCGCGTAGCTCGAAGCCAGGGCGGAACAGCAGGCCCGCGCCGATCTCGGCCGAGAGCGAGCCTGGGCTCTGGTCACCGTCCGAGCCATGGTCGTCGGAGCCGCCGATCTGGGCCAGGTCCACTCGGGTCACGTGGCGATAGGTCGCGCCGGCCGCGAGCAGCACGTCGCCCGTGGGCTCGGCCCGCGCGGGGCAGGTGACCGAAGCGAGGGCGACGAGCCCAGCGAGGCAGAGCAATTTCGAAGCCATGGGCAGGCCGAAAGAGCACGGGGCGTGCCACCGGCACAAGCTCCGATTCGCGGGAAACTGCCGGCGATCTCGGGGCCGGTTCACGCTGCCGCGACACCGAGATCAGCCCGGGCTAGACAGGGCGCGTGGACCCGCGACCGGCCGAGCGATTCTTGAAGAGCCAGACGCCGCCGCGCTGGGCCAAGGTCGCGGCGGACGATCTGGCGGCTACCCTGGCGGACCACGCGCACTGTGAGAAGAAGGCGAGCGCCAGCGCCCTGGCACTGATCAACGACTACCCCGAAGACATCGAGCTGGTCCGCGCGATGGGCCGCCTGGCCGAGGAAGAGATCGGCCACTTTCGCGAGGTGCACGAGCTGCTGGTCGCGCGCGGTGCCGAGCTGACCCGTGACCGAGGGGACCCCTATGCGCGCGCGCTGATGGGACTGTTGCGCCAGCCCCCGGAGCTGCGCAAGCTCGACCGGCTGCTGGTCGGCGCGCTGATCGAAGCGCGTTCGTGCGAGCGCTTCCGGCTGCTGCGCTCGGAGCTCGAGCGCCGCGGTGAGGCGAGCCTCTGCGCCGTCTTCCGGCGGCTCGAGTCCAGCGAAGCGGGGCACGCCGCGCTGTTCGTGCATCTTGCCGAGGGTCGCTTCGGCGAAGAGGTCACGGCTGGCCGACTCGACCAGCTTGCGCAGGCGGAAGCGGCCATCGTGGCCGAGCTGCCCGTCGTTGCCCGGATCCACTGAGCGGGCGGCAATTCACTTGAGCTTGGGTTTCGGCCACGGGATCTCGCCGCCGGCCAGCTCGACCCCGCGCTCGGTCAGCAGGCGGCGGCTGTCGGCGCACAGGTCGTACTCGCGGTCGGTGGTGAGCACGCTGCCGCCGCCGTCTTCCATCAAGCAGCCGCGAGTTGGGCAGTGCTCCAGGCCGAAGGTGTGGCCGATCTCGTGGACCGCCACCTTCGCGAAGCGGATCCGCGCGTGCGCCGCGTTCTTCGCTTGCCGCTTGCAGCGGAACGACGACAGCACGCACGCCGCACCGTCCAGCGTCGCGAGCCCCAAGATACCCCAGTCGTCGATCTTGCCCTTGGTCGTGCTGATGTCGACGCTGGTCAGGCCCAGGATGCGGCTGCCACCCTTCGGCAAGCGGGGCCCCAAGAACTCGAGGAGCTTCTCGGCTCGGTAGCGCGCGCGCTTCGGGTAGTAGGCGACCTTCGGCAATTCCACCCGGCCCAGGGTCTTGACCTCGACGGCGTAGAACGCCTGCAGCGCTTGCACGACCAGCGAGACCTCGGCGTCGGGCAGCGCCTTTCCCAGCGCTTGCACGTAGAGCACCCGCGCGCCCTCTGCCGCGAAGAGCGGCAGAGCCACGCCGGATGCAGCAAGCGTCGCCGACAGCGCCAAGAATCGACGGCGAGAGTGGGGCGTCATCGGGCGGCTTTCAGCTTAGCAAGCTCTTCGGCCCCGAGCCGCACCGGCGCGTGCGGCAGGTGCGCGAGCGTGAAGTCTGGCAGTGCCTCGCGAGGGGTGAGGCGCTCGGCGACTGCGAGCCCGGCCGAGAGTGCCGCCCAGCCCACCACCGCGCGCGGATCGACCCCACGGCCGCGCAGCTCTGCCAGGCTGAGATCGTCGGCGCGCTTGGCCAGGCGGCGCCCGCTCTCGTCCACCACGAGCGGCACGTGGACGAAGGTCGGGTGAGGCAGCCCCAACGCGCGCTGCAGGTGCCACTGCCGGGCGGCGCTGGGCAAGAGATCGTCTCCTCGCAGCACCTCGGTCACACCCTGGCGTGCGTCGTCCACCACCACCGCCAGCTGATAGGCCGGGGTGCCGTCGCGCCGCGCCACCATGAAGTCGCCGACCTCGGCCTGGACGTCGTGGCAGGTCGCCGGTGCGAAGCCGTCGCGAATCGTGACCGGGCCCTCGGGCACCCGGAAGCGCAGACTGGCGTCGCGACCGCTGGCGCGGGCAGCCTCGAGCGACTCGAAGCGCCCGCGACAGGTCCCCGGGTATCGCAGCTCGACATCGCCCTGCTGGGGTGCACTGAGCGCGGCGCGCACGTCACTGCGGCTGCACACGCAGGCATAGGCCAGCCCACGCCCGGCGAGCTCTGCGACGCCGGCGCGCAGCTGATCCATCCCCGACGACTGCAGCAGCCACGGCCCATCCCAGTCGAGCCCCAGCCAGTCGAGATCACGGAGCGCGGCGTCGATCGTGCCCGGCTTCACCCGCGGTCCGTCCAGATCTTCCATCCGTAGCACCAGGCGGCCGCCGCGCGCGCGCACGCTCCACCACGCCAGCAAGAACGAGCGCGCATGCCCGAGGTGGAGCAGGCCCGTGGGGCTGGGAGCCAGGCGGCCGACCAAGGGGCGTTCGGCGGACATGCGTCGCCGAAAGGCTGCTCGAATCCCGCCGGCGCGTCACATTTTCTCGACCGACTTGAACATCTCGCGAACGAACGAGGCCCGCGGCCGGATCAAGAGCACCCGGCCGCCGAGGGGCCGGACGCGGATCCGGGCCGCCAGCGGGAAGCTGGCTCCCGAGTTCAAGAGCTCGTCGTCGAAGATGTACCGATCGCCGTCCGCCGTGCGCGTCGCGCTCTGCACGTCGGCCTGGGCCAGGCCCGACAGGGTCAAGACGCCGAGCAGCACGCCCGCGCCGATTGCGAACCGTTTCATCGTCACGTACCTCCCGGGGTTGTACCCGGCAGGGCGCCAGGCCTTGGGTCAGTGCTCGCCGGGTTCGCACTTGCAGGCAGCGAGGCGCGCCTCGCTGCCCTTGACGATGCCCTTGGCGCGCGTGCAGCGGTCGGTGGCGTCCCCTGCCAAGCGGCACACGGCCGCGGCCGCCCGGCGCAGCGAGCTCATGGCCTTGCAGGCTTCGGGGCAGCGGGCGTCTCCGGCCGCGAGGCGCGAGGCGCCGCCCGCCGGTCCCTTGTCGCCCAGCAGCTTGTTCAGATCCTCCGAGGCCTGGTCGAGGGCCTTCTCGGCTTCCGGCAGCGACGCCAGCTCACGCTCCGAGCCGGTGCCGGGCAGCGGAGCCTGATCCTTCTCGAGCACCGCCGGACCCTTGGCCGAGCCGACGGACGTCCCGGCCGCCGCGGTGGGGGTGGGCGCGCTCTGTTGCTGGGGCGCCATCGGCTGCTGCGCCTGGGGCGGCGCCGCCTCTTGCTTCTTGCAGCTCTCGAGGGAAAAGAGCCCCAGCGCGAGGCTCGCCACGACTGCGGCGCGCGTTGCTTTCATTCCCCGTTCCCCGTGCACTTGCACACTGCCACCCGTGCCTCGTTCTCGTGGACGATGGTCTGCGCGCGCTTGCACCGCGCGTCGCTGTCCCCCGCCAGGCGGCACACGGCTGCTGCCGCGCGTTTGAGCGAGGCGAAGGCCTTGCATGCGTTCACGCAACGGTCCGGCGCGCCGCCCTCAGGGGTTGCGGTGGCGGCGGGTTTGGCCGGTGGCACCGCGCGGGGGCGTTTGGCCTTGGTCTCGGCCGCCTTGTCGGCTCTGACGGACGGATTCAGCTCGGCATTGGCCTGGTCGAGGGCGGCTTCGGCCTCGGCGAGCGAGGTGAAACCCAGGTCGTCAGCCGAGCTTTGCTTCCGGTCTTCGTCCTTCGCCTCGGCGATGGAGGACGCACCGGGCTCGGCCGGGCTCTGGGAATGGCCCTCGGGAACGGCGGGCGAAGCCGGCTCGGTCGGCGGCGGCGCGGGGCGCGCTGCGCAGGCCAGAGCCACCGGACCGATTGCCCCCAGCACAGCGAGGTGACGGATGCGCATGCCTTCGACTCCCAGCGTACTTCAGTCAGACGGACCAGAGGTGGATTCGATGGGCCCCGGGCTCGAGGCGCCCACCGACCCAGAGCGCGAAAGGCCCGCCTGAACCACGAGAAACGCTCCCGGGTCGGCGGGCCTTACGCAGGGCAGGCGCTCAGGCGATGGAATCGGGACGGCGGTAGAGGGTGACCACGGCGGCCCCGCCGAGGCCCAGGTTGTGTTGCAACCCGACCTTCGCGCCGGACACCTGGCGCTTTTCCGCGAGCCCACGCAGCTGCCAGTTCATCTCGGCGCACTGCGCGAGGCCCGTGGCGCCGAGCGGATGACCCTTCGAGATCAGGCCGCCCGACGGGTTCACCACCCACTTGCCGCCGTAGGTGACCGCACCCGAATCGATCAGCTCGCCGCCCTTGCCGACCGGGCACAGGCCGAGCGCCTCGTAGGTGATGAGCTCGTTGGTGCTGAAGCAGTCGTGGAGCTCGACCACGTCCACGTTCTCGGGACCGAGCCCCGACTGCTCGTAGGCGGTCTGCGCTGCTTTGCGGCTCATGTCGGCACCGATGATCTTGATGCAGCTGCGGTCGTCGAAGGTGGAGCTCAGGTCGGTGACCATCGACATGCCGGCGATCTCGACCGCCTTGCTCTCGAGCTTGTGCTGCTTGACGAAGTCCGCGCTGGCGAGGATGGCGGCGCCGGCACCGTCGGACGTCGGGCAGCACTGCAGCTTGGTGAGCGGAGCGTAGACCTCTTTCGCGTTCATGATGTCTTCCAAGGAGTATTCGTCCTGGAACTGCGAATAGGGGTTGTTCACCGAGTGCTTGTGGTTCTTCCAGCCGACCTTGGCGAACTGTTCGGCGGTGGTGCCGTACTTCTCCATGTGCTCGCGGCCGGCGTTGCCGAACATCTGCGGTGCCGGGGGCGCGGGGGCGAACTCCCTCAGCTCCATCATCAGCATCATGTGCTTGTCGAGGGGGTTCACGCGGTCCATGAACTTGGCGCCGAGCGAGCCCTTCTCCATCTTCTCGAATCCGACGGCCATCACGCAGTCGGCGATGCCGCCCTCGACCAGTTGCTTGGCCAAGAACAGGGCCGTCGAGCCGGTGGAGCAGTTGTTGTTCACGTTGTAGACCGGGATGCCGGTGAGCCCCAGCTGGTAGAGCGCACGCTCGCCGCTGGTGCTCTCGCCGTAGACGTAGCCGGCCGCGGCTTGCTGGATCTTGGTGTACGGGATGCCGGCGTCGGCCAGGGCTTTGTCGCCCGCTTCCTTCACCATGTCCGGGTAGTCCCACTCCTTGGAGCCCGGCTTCTCGAACTTCGTCATCCCGACGCCCACGACGTAGACTTTCCTGCCCATTCTCTCTCTCCCTGGTTCTCGAGCGGGTGGCGCCCCGGGGAGGGTGCGCCCCGCATTCTCGGATGGCGTTCGGATACGCCAACCTCCGGGGGCAGGCAAGTGCGCCGGGGCGTGTCAGGGCGTGCCGCAGCTACACCAGGGATCTTCTTTCGCCTCTTTGGCGCAGATGAAGTCCCACTTGCCCGAGCTACAACAGAACGGATCGCGCTTGCAGACGTGGGCGGCGCACTCCGAGCAGCTGGCCGACAGCGCCGTTCCGGCGTCGCACTCGCTGTGCGCGCACGACGACGGCCCGCCGGCACACACCCCACGACAGGCGCCCACCGTTTCGCCTGCCAGATCGACGCACGAGGCGTCCCACTTTCCGTTCTGGGTGTCGCAGCACGAAGGCTTGATCAGGCACACCTGATCCGCACAGGGGCTGCAGTCCTTGGTGAGCGCGCCTCCGGTCTGACACTCACTGTGGCCGCAGGCGTGCGGCGGGTCGTCGGCCTTGGTCGAAGGCGCTGGGCCGCAAGTCACGCTGCGCGGCGCCCCGGTGAGCAGCTGGGTCTGCTTGCCCTGATCGTCCACCGCGTAGGCGTAGAGGGTGTGCTTCTTCCCGTCCTTGAGCGTCGCGGGGATAGGGGCAGTGAAGCCGTGCTTGGTCGAGCCGAGCTTCTTGGCCAGGTCGGCGCGGTCTTCGTCGGCCTTCAGGGTGAGCTTCTTCGCCTTCGGGCTGGTGATCGGACCGTCGAAGGTCAGGACCACATCGACGGCCCCCTTGCCGGCATCGGGGTCGAAGGCCCAGCCCTTGAGGCCGTCGTCACAGCTGGCCTTCTCGAGCTGGCCTTTCGGCGGATCGTTCTTGGCCTCGTCCTCGACGCCCTTGCGGCGGATGGCGATGTACGAGCTGCCGAAGCCGCGGGGCTTGTGGATGCAGCCCACCTTGCAGCCCGCGCACTCGTAGGCCATCGCCTTGCCGCCGCCGGTCCAGCTCTCGAACAGGACGATGTGCCCCTTCTTGCCGGAGTTGTAGACCAGAGCGTCGCCCGCCTTGAGCTCGCTCTTCTTGATCGGATACCAGTGGGTCTTCTCGTAGCGGAAGTTGTAGGTCGAGTACGGATGGCGATCGACCTTGGGTGAGCCTTCGCCCGGGACTTGCCAGGCCTGAGCCACGAAGCCCGAGCAGTCCGCGCCGTACTCGGGGCCGCCTTTGGGCGATGCCCAGTGGCTGCACCCACCGCAGCTGCCGCTGCACTTCCCCGGGTAGCTCTTGCTGGCCGGGTCCCAGCGGCCGTGACCCCACCAGTACGAGTAGCCGACGCCGCTGGCGCCGAGCGCGATGATCTCGCCCCGGCTCATGCTGGCGGTGACGGCCTCTTCCGTGGTGCCCAGGCTCTCGTCTTCGCCGGACTCGCCGACCTGAACGGCACATGCCGACGAGATCGCCAAGAGCAGCAGCGCCAGGCCGACGAGACCCTGCTTGATTCCGTGCGCGCTCATGGCGTCACCTTCGCGAAGCTCACGGCGCCCTCGGTCACCTTCATCACGTACACGTTTCCGTCCAGCCCGCGCTTCACGCTCCGGAACGTGTCTTCCACGCTGCTCGAGTGCGGTAGCGAGACACGGTGCTTCTCATGCCCGCTCGCGTCGATCACGATCAGGCTTGCGCTCTCGACCGGCGGCGTTTCGGGATCGCTCTGCTCGGACTCGGTCACCACGCCGAGCAGCGCGCCGCCGCCTTTGCGGCCCGCCAGCAGCGTGCGGCGCGCAACACGGTCACCGAACGCGATCTCGCCCAGCGAGCTCGGATCGCCCCCCGGCAAGGCCACCCGGAACAACGCCACGCGCTGGGGCTCCGATTGCTCGGCCTTGAGCGCGTTCGGTCCGTCGAACGCCTGCCCGGGCACCACGCTCGTGGCGACGGCGGCTCCGCTCGAGCTCGCCACATGCACCAGATAGTCGTCCGTCAGCTCGACCCAGTAGCCGTCGTCGTGCGCGACCAGCGCGGTGATCGACGAGGGCTCTGGGATGTCGCTGGTGTCGAGCGGAAGCTCGCTCTCGACTTGACCGTCGTTGCCCACGAACACGATCGCGGCGGGGGAGTGCACGTCGAGCAGTGCGTAGCCCGAGGTGCCGAACAGCTCGATGTCGTCGAAGGCGCGCGCCGGGATCTTCACGCTGCCGATCAGCTTCCCGGCGGCGAACTTCTGGATGCGCTCGTTCTCTTGATCGAGAACGTGGAGGGTGCCGCCAGCGTCGACCACGAAGCTCTTCGGGCCTTCGGGCAGGCCCTCTTCGGGGATGTTCTGCCCGAGCTGACCGTCGCCCTTGCCTCGCCCGGCTTCCAGTACCGGCGCAATCGAGGGCGGGGTGTCTTCGCGCGGCCCACCGGCCGCCTCTTTCTTGGAGCAGCCCATGAGCAGGGCGATGGCGAGCATCGCGCCGGCGTGTCGTGTCCCCCAGGTCTCGAGTCTTCGGTGGAACGGCATCGTGGAACCTCTCTTCGGGACCGCTGACACAACGATCCCCACATGAAACTACCACGGAGCACACGTCGCCACCTAGGCCCACAATTTTCCGTTCCAAGTGGATCCACGAAGGGACGCCGTATCGGGCGTAGGCTCACAGCTGGGGATGAGCTCCGCTCCCGACCACGCCGCCCAGAGGGGGCAGAACGCCGCCATCGTCGCGGCGTGCACGCTGGCAGTCGCCTGTGCGGCCGCGGTGCAGCTGATCGTGGTGATGGAGGTCGACCCCATCCCGCAGTTCTTCGTCGTTCCGCTCTTGCTGGGGTTCGCCTTCGGGGCGCTGATCGTGCGGATCCGTCGCGCTATCCAGCGCCAGCAGCAACTTGCCGCCGAGCTGGCACAGCGCGAACGCGCGCTGGCCGACCTGAACCGAGAGCTCGAGACCAAGGTCGTGGAGCGCACGCGCGACCTCGAACAGGCGCACGAGCATCTGATCCACGCGCAGAAGATGGAAGCGGTGGGGCGCGTGGCCGGTGGGGTTGCGCACGACTTCAACAACATGCTCACCGTCATGTTCGGGTGCGCGGCCGAGCTCGAGCGCACGGTCGCGGACGACCCGGCGCGGGCCGCCGTGGCCGAGCTCGCCGCGGCGTGTGAGCGCGCCCGCCAGATCACCCGCCAGCTCTTGATCTTCAGCCGGCGTGACGAGGCCCACTCGTCGCGGGTGCAGCTCAGCGCGATGCTGGATGCGCTGCGGCCCATGCTCACGCGCCTGGTGGGGCGCGACGTGGACCTGCGCGTGGTGATCGAGAGCGACGAAGCCGTGTGCTGCGACAAGGGTCAGCTCGAGCAGGTGGTCGTCAACCTGGTGGTCAACGCACGGGATGCGGGGGCAAAGAACGTGGTTGTGACCGTCGGCCAGGGGATCGCGCAGGGCCCGAGCGCGATGGCGCGCCTCGCGGTGCGCGACGACGGTCCGGGAATGAGCCCCGAGACCATGCGCCGCGCGATGGAGCCGTTCTTCACCACCAAGCCTTCGGGCAAGGGTACGGGGCTCGGGCTGTCGGTGGCCGATGGCGTGATCCGCGCCTTCGGCGGCAGCGTGGATCTTTCGAGCACGCTGGGCTCGGGGACGACGGTCACGCTGCGTTTGCCGGCGGCGGGACCGGCCAGCGCGGAAGTCGAGCCAGGGTCGTCACCCCAGACCACCTCCGCCCCGGTCGCCAGGCTCTCGGTGCTGGTCGTCGAGGACGAGGCTCCGGTTCGGAGCATCATCGTGCGTATCCTCGAGAGCTGCGGCTATTCCGTGGTGGGGGTGGAGACGGTCCAGGCGGCGCTGGCTGTGATCGCGGACGCGACCGAGCGCGTGGACGTGGTGGTCACCGACTATCAGCTGCCCGACGGAACCGGCGCCGACGTGATCGACGCGCTCGACCGGCACCGGCCGAGCGTGCCGCGCCTGGTGACCACGGGCTACATGAAGGCGGACGACCCGCGCCTGGCGGACGTGCCGGTGGTCCCCAAGCCTTTCACGCCGTCGGCATTGAAGGAAGCCGTGGCTCGGGTGCTGGACACCGAGACCCAGCGCGCCGCGGCCGGCTGAGCCTCAGCGGCGCGCCACCAGGTATGCGAGCCAGCCCGGCTGGTTCGGCGCGCGAAGCCGCGGACGAAACAGCTCTTCGTCGGACTGGCCCTTCGAGCAATCCCAGTACACGCTGACGCGAGAGAACCCCGCTTCAGCCAGCAGCTCTTGCAGCTCGGGCAACGTCCAGAACCGCCAGTGGTAGCTGAACGCCCGATTCAACTTCGAGCCGTTCTTGAACTCGAAGTGGATGTAGTTGACGACCTCGTGCGTGATGGGATCGAACTGGTTCTGATCCCAGATGTAGGTGAAGCCGCCCTTGATGCGCCGGCGCTCTTGCATCGGCTGCTGAGACTCCCACCCGCCGTAGGCGTCGAGCACGAAGAACGAGTCGCTGCCGAGCTGGGTCCGAACGTGGGCGAAGTAAGCTCGCATCTCGTCGCGCGTGCGAAACACCCAGTAGCTGAAGTTGAACGCACACACGACGTCGAACTTGGCGCGGACCGGGTCACGGACGTCTTGGCGAAGCAACCGAACCTGCTCGCTGGCGTCGCCCAGCGGCGCGACGTTGTTCTTCTTGCCCCAGGCGAGCACCTTCGGGTCGATGTCGACCCCGGTGGCCTGCCGGGTGGCGCCACGGCGCGCCCACTCGGAGCAGATCAGTGCCGAGCCGCAGAAGTCTTCGAGCAAGGTGGTCGGTCGCCGTCGATAGAGCGAACGGTACACCTCGTCGATGAAGTCGACTTCGACCTTCGCGTCTTGCACGCTGAGTTGGTAAAGCACGTGCTTGTCGGCGTTCTTGGCCGTGAGCGCGGGCTGCTTCCGAGTTCGGTTTTTCTGGGTCAAGGCGCGGGCTTGTTACAGCCGGTGGCCAATGGACGCAAACTACTTTTTGAGCGCTACTTGTCCATCACCACGATGCCGAAGGCCGGGTCGTCGTAGAGCTGGTCGAAGATCGGTGCGAACTTCTGCTCCACGTTCTTGCGCTTGACCTTGAGAGTGGGGGTGATTTCGTCCTGGTCGAGCGAGAACTCGCGATCGAGCAGGTACACGCGCTTCACCTGCTCCACGCGCGACAGCTTCTGGTTTCCGCGGTGCACCGCCTCGGCAATCCGCTGGCGCAGCTCGGGGTGACTGGTGACCTTGGCCATCAGCTCGCCGAGGCCGTCGGGTCGAGCCAAGGGGTTTTCCATCAGCGCGCGCTTCAGCCGCGCCACCGCCGCTTCGTCCGGACCGATGCCCTTCTGCACGGCCCAGTCGATGGACTCGATGGGGCTGACCGAGACGATCGCGGTGACGTAAGCGCGGGTGTCGCCATGGGCGTGGACGTGGCTGATCAGCGGATCTTGGTGCTTGATCTCGTTCTCGATGTTCGACGGGGTCAGGTTCTTTCCGCCCGCGGTGATGATGATGTGTTTCTTGCGGTCCACGATGTACAAGAACCCATCGGCATCGCGCTTGCCGACGTCGCCGGTGTGGAGCCAGCCGTCGGCGTCGATCGCCTCGGCCGTCGCCTCGGGCGCCTTGTAGTAGCCCTGAAACACCGACTTGCCCCGGATCAGGATCTCGCCGTCGTCTGCCAGTTTGTCCTCGACGAAGGCCAGCGGCTTACCGACCGAGCCCAGGCGCACGGCGCCCGGGCGGTTGACGTGCGTCACCACCGTGGCTTCGGTCATGCCGTAGACCTCGAAGATCGGAAAGCCGGCGGCCCAGAAGAACTCGATGATCTTCCGGGGAATGGGCGCGGCGCCGGTGACGAAGTAGCGCACCCGCCCGCCGAACACCGCGCGCAGCTTGGAGAACACCAGCTTGTCGGCCAGCGCGTGCTTGGCGCGCAGGCCGAGCGGAATGGGCTTCCCCGTCTGCCAGAGCGCGACCACCTCGTGGCCCACGCCCTCGGCCCAGCGGAACGCCTTCTGCGTGCCGGGCGGTGCCTTCTGCACCTCGCCCTGGATCCGGGCGTAGGCCTTCTCGAAGATGCGCGGGACGCTGCCGAAGATGGTGGGGCGGATCTCCTTCACCTCTTCCAGCACTGCAGGCACGCTGGTGGCGTACGCGGTGGCCGTACCGAAGTTGATGCGGCCGTAGAACGCCAGCACGCGCTCGGCCACGTGGGCCATGGGCAAGAAGCTCAAGCCCATGTCGTTCTCGTCGAACTCCATCACGGCGGTGTCGCTCAGCAAGGTCACGATGTTCTCGTGCGAGATCATCGCGCCCTTGGGCGGGCCAGTCGTGCCCGAGGTGTACACGATGATGGCGGTGGTCTTCGGGTCCACCTTGCTGGCACGCTCGTCGATGCGGCTGCGATCGGGCTTCTGTCCCAGGGCCCGCGAGAACGGCTCCACCCAAGGCTCGCGCTTCAAGAGGTCGTCGAGCCCGCGGGGCTCCCAGAGCAGCGCGCGCTCGAGCTTGGGCAGCTTCGCCTTGTGCTCGATCACCTTGGCGAGCTGCTCTTCGTCCTCCACGATCACGAAGCGCGAGTCCGAGTGCTCGATGATGTACGCCAGCTGCTCGGAGGTGAGGGTCGGGTAGGCGCCCACCGTGACCGCCCCCGCGAGCAGCCCGCCGATGTCGGCGATGCACCACTCGGGGCGGGTGCTGCCGACGATCGTGATCTTGTCCCCGGGGCCCAGCCCCGCGTCCATCAACCAGCAGGCCAGCGCCGCCGCCGCCTCGTAGAAGTCACGCCACGTGGACGCGACCCACTGGCCGTCGACCTTGCGCTGGTACGCCGTGGCGTGGGGCGAGCGATCGACTCGGCCCAGGAACAGCTCGGGCAAGGTCTTGCAGCTCGGGGTCACCGAACGCACGGGGTGCTTGGGGGGGCGGACGCGATCGAGCATGGGCCTTTCATTAGAGCGGGCTCTGCTGCTGGCGCAAGTGCGCCAGTTGATCGCAGGGCGGGAAGCAGTAGGCTGGACGCCACCGTGCGAGCCTTCACCGCGGTCTGCTGCTTCTTGTCGCTGCTCTTGGTTCCGGTTTCTGCCTCTGCCTTGGCGCAGAGCAAGCACCGGGGGCTCAGCTATTCCGCGTGCTCGAAGCAGAAGTTGCCAAACGCCTTCTGCGTATCGGTCGGGGCGGCCTCGTACAACGTGGACCACTTCGAATGGGACGACCTGGCCGCCCACGCTCAGCCCGAGGTCGGGGCGGCCAAGTGCGACGCCGCCAACAAGACGGTGGGCCGGGTCGCGACGCTCGCAGCCGAGATCCGCAAGCTGGGACAGGCGGCCACCCAGTACGACCCGGCGCTGGCGGTGGCGCTCGGCCGCGTCTTGCACACCGTGCAGGACAACTGCGCGCACACCGGGATGCCCAACGTGCAGCACGCCTGGGCCTCGGTCGCCGATTCGTGCACCGAGAGCGAGTCGAGCCCCGACGTACAGCCGGCGGCCATCGCCTGCGCCGAGAAAGAGACGGCCCTGGTGATGGAGACGTTTGCGGCCCACTTCACCGTGCCCACGCCGCCGAGCGATCCCGAGCCGCAGGGCCAGCAAGATCCGCAGTATTTCCCCCCGCGCAGCGGCGTGTGCGACTTCCTGAAGAGCGCTGTCACGTGGGACGGCGTGGACCGCCGCTGGAACGGCGAGCTGGTGGTCGCGGCCGTTCGCGATCAGCTCACGACCGGTCTCGCCGGCGACGCTTCGATCATCGACGTCTGCGCGTCGGGCCCCGCGGCGCTCGAGCCCGTGACCCCCGCGGCCACCACCGACGTGAGCCACCCGGTCGAGTGGTGCCCACTCTTGAAGATTTACTGCGCCGGCAAGACCGACGACCCGAACGTTGCGCCGCCCTGGGAAGCAGCGGAAGCGCCGACGAGCAACGAATCGACCGCGGACGCCGGCTGCAGCTTGGCGGGCGGCGCGAGCGATCGCAGCCTGGCCCCTCTGGCGCTGGCGGCGGGCGGCTTGCTTCTTCGACGGCGCGCGCGGCGGCGGTGAGCCCTTCGCCGGCCGGCTGGCCCCGGCCGACACGAAAATCCCGGTCCAGCCCAGCTTCCCCTTTTCATCCGCGAGCCGTGGGGCTATCCGCCGCACATGGCTCCGGTGCGCCTCGGGCACAAGACCGCAAAGGCCGAGACGTGCGCCGTCGACACCGCCGGGAGCGCGACGCCGGAGCCGTCGCCCCCGCCGAGCGCCTCGGCCTCGGGCCCCGCGCCGGCAGCGCCTGCACCCGCGCCGGTGCCCAGCGCGCCCGCGCCTGCGCCGGCGCCGGAACCGCCGCCTGGGCCCGGCGGCTCCTTGCCCGAGGTGAAGGTGGCAGCGGTCGGGCTCCACATCGGCGGTGGCCCGAACGACGACGCCACCAAGGCGCCGTACTTGCGGGCCATCGAGAAGCGCTTCGACGAGTTTCGGGCCTGCTACGCCAAGGTCGACGATCCGGTGAAGGGGGGCACGTTCGGGGTCGACCTCCACATTGGGCGCGACGGCGGCCGCGCGCAGGTGAAGCAGCCACGCACGGGCATGAAGGGGAACGGCTTTCGAGAGTGCGTGATCAAGGCCTTCGAGCAGGCAGAGTTCGAAAAGCCCAAGAAAGGCCCGACCGTCATCAGCTATTCGATCAAGTTCACGCTGGGGTGATTCGTCGGGTACTCTGGGCGCGATGATTCACGTCTGGCACGAGCTGCCGAGCCGGCCGCCGTCACCCCCGGATGCGGTCAACGCGCTGATCGAGATCCCGCGTGGTTCCAAGGTCAAGTACGAGCTGGACAAGCCCACCGGGCTGTTGCGCGTCGACCGCGTGCTCCACAGCTCGGTGCACTACCCCGCAAACTACGGCTTCATCCCCCGTACCTATTGCGGCGACGGTGACCCGCTGGACATCTTGGTGCTGTGTAGCGAGTCGGTCGAGGCGATGTGCATCATGGTCGCGCGGCCGATCGGCATGGTGCGCATGGTCGACGACGGCAAGGCCGACGACAAGATCATCGCCGTGCACCTGCACGACCCCGCCTTCAACGAATACCGAGAGATCGAGCAGCTGCCACGCCACCTGGCCCGGGAGATCCAGCGCTTCTTCCTGGACTACAAGTCCCTCGAGACGAAGAAGGACATCATCGCGGAAGATCCGGTCGGGCGGGGCGAGGCCGAACGCGTGATCGAAGAGTCGGTGGAGCTCTACCGCAAGGAAGAGAGCCGCTTGAGAGGTTGGGGATGACCGACGACGACCGCGAGAAGATCTTGGCGCGCCGGGCGAAGTTCGTGGCCGCCGCCGTGACCGCCATCAGTGTCAGCGCATGCAAACCGCAGCCCCCCGAGGCGTGCCTTTCGGCCCAGCCGTGCCTCTCGGTCCAGCCCGAGCCCGAGCCCGAGCCGTGTCTCAGCATGCGCCCGATGCCCGAGGGGCCCGACGCCGGAGCAGAGCCGCAGCCCGAGCCCGAACCGCAGGTGTGTCTTTCGATGCCGAACCCCGACACGCAGAAACCTGGCCCCTATGCCCCGCCACCGCCGGGCAAGCGCTGATCAGAGCGACGCCAAGGCGTGGAGCGGCGCTCGGAGTGACGGGAACAGCTGCTGGTAGATCGCGAATAGCGCGTCGTACCGCGCGGCGTTCGGGCCGGGCGTGAAGCGATCGCCGGTGCCGGTCATGCCGGCGGCGGCCGCGGCCAGATCGGGGTACAGACCACCGCCGACCGCAGCCAGCATGCCGGCGCCGAGGGCCGTGGCTTCCGCCGCGCGGGCGCGCACCACGGGTTTCTGCAGTGCGTCGCTGATGATCTGGCACCACAGCGCGCTCTTCGCACCGCCCCCCATCACCACCATCTCGGTGATGGGGGTCCCGATTGCTGCTTCGACGCCGTGCGTGTGCAGGCGCTGCTCGAAGGCGATGCCTTCGAGCACGGCGCGGTGAAGGTGCGCGGGGCCATGTCGCCCGGTGAGCCCCACCACCACGCCGGTGGCGGTGTCGTCCCAGTACGGGTTCATCACGCCGTTCCAGTACGGCACCAGCAGCAGGCCTTCGGCGCCGGCGGGCAACGCCGCAGCGCCTTGCTCGAGCTCGGCAAGCTTCTGCGTGGGGTCGCGCGCGCCGAGCACGCGCTCGGCCAGCCAGTTGAGGGTGAAGGTGCCGCCCTTCAGATCCGTCTCCAGGAAGAACGTCCCGGGGGCGGCGCCGTACATCGTGCGGAACGCGTCACCCACGCTGTACGTGCTGGATGCGACGCCGGACACGATGGCGGTTCCGAGATTCAGGTAGGCGCGGTCGGCGCTCACGATACCGGCGCCGAGCCCGGCGGCCTGGCCGTCCCCGGCGCCGGCGATCACGGGCAGGCCTCTTGGCAGCCCGATGGTGGCGGCCACCGCTCGATCGAGCTCGCCCAGCCGGGCGCCCGGCTCGACCAGCTCGGGCAGCTGAGCTTCGTCCAGTTCTGCCAGCGCGCACAGCTCGGGGGCCCAGGCGCGGCGTGCCATGTCGACCAGGCCCAAGGGATCGGCCGATGCCAGCGACGTGGCGAAGCGACCCGTCAGCCGCCAGCACAGGAAGGCGTGCACGTCGAGCACCCGCGGCCGCTGCGCCACCAGCTCGGGGCGGCGCTGGAAGAGCGCCATCAGCTTGTACAGCGACGGCGTGACACAGGGCGGTTTGCCCGAGATCTGGCGCAGCTGCTCGGCGCCCACGCGGTGCTTCGCCCGCTCGACCTGCTCGACGCCGCGCGAGTCCATCCACACCGTCGCGGGGTGCAGCGGTTTCGAGCTCGGGTCGGTCAGCACGAAGGTTTCGCGTTGATGGGTCAGGCACAGCGCGCGGATCTCGGTGGAGCGCGACCCGAGAGCGTGTACGCACTCGGCGATCGCGAACCGCGTCGCGGTCCACCACGCCTCCGCGTCTTGCTCCCAAGCTCCCGGCGCGGGGCTGTCGAGCGCAAACGCCGAGCGCCCCTCGGCGACCGAGGCGCCCCAGGCGTCCCAGGCCACCGCCTTGGCCGCGGTGGTGCTGCAATCGACGCCGATCACCAGCATGGCTCACCGGAAGAAGCGCGCGAAGGGCATTGCCACCGGACGGTCGCCCAACGCGACCTCGATCAGGTGCTCGAGAAGCGGCACGGCATCCGAGGCCAGGTTGCCTTCGGCTTTCAGGGCCGGGAGCGCGCTCTGCATCACGCGCAAGATGTCGAGGCACTCGAGGGTTGCGCCCTGCATCTGCTCCACCGCCCGAGGCACCGTCAGCCCCAGGCCCAAGAGCTTGCCGAACCGCCCCGTGCGGCCGCCGTTGGTGGTCACGTCCAGATCGCCGACCCCGGGCAGCCCCGAGGCGCTCTCGGGGTCGCCGCCCACGGCCCGGACGAGGGCGCGCATCTCGCGCACGCTCTGGGCGAACACCGCGGCTTCGTAGTTGTGCTGCGCAATGCTGCCCGGGACGCCCCCGCTCTTCTCGTGCATGCCCAGCGCGAAGGCGATGCCCATGGCGTAGGCGTTCTTCAGCGCGGCGCACGTTTCGACCCCGAGCACGTCCGAGCTCACGAACGGGTGGTAGTACGGTGTCATCAATGCCGAGCGCAGCCGCTCGAGCTTGGAGGCGTCGCGGCCCGTGAGCACCACGCAGGTCTCGACTCGGCGCGCGAGCTCACCGGCGATGCACGGGCCGGCGACCGCCGCGGGGCAAATCCGACCCACGAGCTCGGGTCCCAGAGTGCGCTCGAGGACGTCGGGAAGCGTCGTCAGCGCCGTCCCAGACCATTCGAGCCCCTTGGTGATCATCACCACCGGCCGATCGGGGCGTACGTAGGGCGCGAGCACCTCTCCGGCCCAGCGCACGCCCGCCGAGCTGACGCCCACTCCGATGAGCTCGACGCCGTCCATCGCGGCTTCGAGCTCTTCCAAGAAGAAGGGACGGATCGCGCGCGGGACGTCGAGCGCGAGCTTCGGGTGGTGGCCCTGGGCCTTCAGGCTCGCCACGATTTCCCCATCGAGATGGGTGCCGACCAGACGGACGTCGTGCCCCGCGTCGAGCAGTGGATGACACAGTGCGGTGCCCATCATGCCTGCGCCGACCACGGTGACGACTGCCATTCTGGCCAGCATGCCGCGGGCCGAGCGGGCGGGGAAGAGGTCCGTGGGGGCGGCCGGCGGCGCCGCCACCTTCGGCGCGCAAACCCCGACTCACGGCTTGGAGCCGGTGAGGTCGAACCGCAGCTTGACGGACACCTGGGCGGCGCGTGGCGCACCCACCGCGGCCGCAACCACGGCCTGCCGAGCGAACCGGGCGAAGCAGCGCGGCAGCATCGCCTCCGGTCCTCCTGCTCCGGAGATCTTCTTCACGCCGACTCTGCCCTGGGCGTCGATCTCGAGCTGGAGCGTCACCGCGACGGTCTTCTCTCCGCTGGAGCGATGACATCGGGGGAGCAGGACATTGGTGAGCAGCGCGTGCCTCACCTCGTCGTTCACCTTGGGGTTCGTGCCGGTCACGGACACGACTTTGACGACGCTCACGAGGTTGGGATCGATCGGGCACTGACCGGCCGTCGCGAAGCGCACGCCGGGGCATGGGTTCGACGAGAAGACGCGCCCATCGCAGCCGCAATACTGGACCGCGGATTGCCCGCAGCCCCGCATGGCGGGCTGACACGTGCCGGGATGGGCGTCATCACAGCCCGGCCCCTCGCACACGCCGCTCTTGCACTGGCTGGCCCTGAGGCACGGGGCTCCGTCCGGGGCCGCCCCGCGCCCCCATGTCTTTGCCAGGCCACAGCGCGCGCGATACGCGAAGCGCTGACCGGGGCAGGCGTCTCTGGCCTGGAAATCCGTGCCGTCGCAGCCGCAGTACCATCCGAGCTTGGCGCCGCAGCTGCGCTCCTTGCTGGCGCACTGGCCGGAGGAATCATCACAGCCTTCGCCCTCGCAGATCCCGCTCTCGCACTCGCTGCCCGAGTTGCAGGGGCTTCCCTCGGCGGCCAGCGCCGGCGGGGCTGCGTCGGCCCCCGGCAGGGCATCGGTGCTGGCGTCGAGCGGGGCAGGGGCGGCATCCGTTGCCGCGTCGACGCCCGCGTCTGTCGCCGATGGGGGCGCGGTCGCCGTGGCGGGCTCGATGGCGGGCGAGCTTGGCGGTGCGCCGGCACAAGCCGTGGCAATCAGCAAAATGGAGGTCGAAAGTCTCACGGTGGCGGGAACTTCTCCGTGGCCGTAGTGTCGCGGGCCAGATGGCTCGAGCCGACGCCCCGACGATACCGGATCTGCTCCACCCGTCCCCGCTGGTGCGGATCGACCTGGAAAAGACCCGCCTCGGGCTGAACCTGGCCTTCGCCGGCGGTGTCTCGGGCGGTCTGTTCGAAGAAGCGCTGGACCAGGCATCCCTCGCGCCATCCACCTGGGAGCCGGCCAGCTTCGAGGGCGACCTCTTCTTGCGCCGATTCGCTGCTGGTTGCTTCAAGATCCGCGCCGGGCGCGAGGAGGGCCCGCTCGCCGCGACACACCTGGTTCGGCTGCTCGCCCACCCGCCGCGCGAGCGCGCCACCGTCGAGCACCGACGGACCATCCTTGCCGAGCTCTCGTCGTCGAGCGAGCTCCGAGCGCGCGCCGAGGAGCTCTATCGCGCACTGCGCCGGCTGCGCGCCCTCTTGGAGAACACCAGCGGGGCGCGCAACTGGGATCCCGCCCGGCGGCAGCTCGACATCCTCTCGGTGGTGAAAGAGGTGTTCGATCTGATGGCGACCGGGTTCGCCGCCAGCCGGTCGGGGCTGGCCATCCTGAGCGAGTTCGCCAGGCGGGTCCTGGTGGGCGAGCCGTATCGATCTCTGTCGGACCTCTTGCGTTACGACGAACGGCTCGCCACTCTGAGCCTGAAGGTCGGGGTCGGAGCGGACGGGCGCATCCGCGGCTTCCAGGTCGTGTCCATCGCCGAGGATGCCGAGAACCCCTTCATCAACCCGCCGTGGCGGCGCTGGCTCGCCAAGCTCGAGCTGTTCGCCCGCGGCTACCGCTTCAGCGACGCGGAGGTCATGACTCGCCTGGTGGACGCCGTGTTCACGGGGCTCGAAGACGACATCGTGGTCTTGGTTCAGTTGCTCGGCGACCTCGAGTTTTACCTGGGGGCCCTGGGCTTCGCCGACCAAGCGCGGGCGGCGGGGCTCGAGGTGTGCTTGCCGGAGCTGGTCTCGGCCGACGCGCCTCGCGCCCTCATCGGCCTCTTCAATCCGCTGCTGCTGATGAGCGGGATCCAGCCGGTGCCGTGCGATCTGGTGTCGAGCCACCTGGCCACCACCCTGCTCGTCACTGGCCCGAACTCGGGCGGGAAGACCCGGCTCTTGCAGTCCGTCGGCCTGACGCAGCTCTTGGCCCAGTGCGGCGCGTTCATCCCGGCGCGGTCGGGCGCCGTCGCGCTCTCGCCGGCGCTGGTCGTCTCGCTGATCCAAGAGACCAAAGCCGACCAGGCGGAGGGTCGACTGGGAGTGGAGCTCTTGCGCATCCGGGACCTGTTCGAGCGGTTGCCCCCGGGCGCGATGGTGCTGCTCGACGAGCTGTGCTCGGGGACGAACCCGTCGGAAGGCGAAGAGATTTTCGAGCTGGTGGTCGAGATGTTGAGCAAGCTCGCACCCCAGGCGTTCATCACCACCCACTTTCTCACCTTCGCTGCGCGGCTGGAGCGAGAGAAGAAGATCCCCGATCTCAGCTTCGTGCAGGTCGAGCTGGGCGCCGACCGGCGGGCCACCTATCAGTTCGTGCCCGGCGTCGCGACCACGTCGCTGGCTGGGCACGCCGCCGAGCGGCTGGGCGTCACGGGTGAGCAGCTCTTGTCGCTGATCGAGCGCAACGTGGAGCAATTCCGAGCCAAGCACCGCTGATGCCGACCCTGCTCGTCACCAAGAAGATGTCGCCCGAGCTGGCCGCAAGGGTCCGCGCCAGCGTGGATGGTCGCCGCGCCGCCCCCGGCTCGAAGCTCGCACCGCGCGCGACGTCGGTGCTTCGCCTCGGCGCTACGGCGACCATCGTGATCGCCGGGATCTGGCTGGGCGTGTCGCTCTACCGCGCCCAGCGCGAGCTCGAGGCTCGCCGCGCCGGGTTGGTGGCGAAGGTCCAGCACGAGGCCGCCGAGCTCGGGCCCGACGAGCACGCCGTCGCGACTCGGGTTCTGCCGTGGCTGCCGCCGCTCGCCGGCGCTTACGCCGGAGATCTCGTCGCCGACGAGCTTCGCCCCGCCGGCGCGCTGCCGGCGGTTCTTTCGCGCCCCACCCTGTATTTGCGCGGTTCGCTCCCGAGCGTCGCGAGCAGGGTGGACGAGAGCGCCGCGAGCTCGTTCAAGGATGCGTTCGTGCTGTGCCTGGTGGCACCGCCGAACGCGCGCACCGAACCCTTGCTCAAGGCGAAGGCGCGCGCCGCGCTCAGCGGTCGCGGCGAGGCGCTGGCGCCCGTTGCCGGTGTCGAGCGCTTGCAAGACGCGCTGGTCGGGTTGCCGTTCTTGAGCCCCGAGTGGGAGAGAAAGGTGCGCGCTGCCCGATCGCGAGATGACCTGGAGCGGATGCGCCGCGACTTCGAGCGCGCACCCATTGCCCGCGCCAAGGCGGCGGCGAAAGCCAAGCTCTTGTTGGTGGTGGTGGACGAACCCAATTCCGAGCCGGGCCCGACGGAGCTCGATGGCGAGCGCCCGCACGACGTGCGCGTCGGGCTGGTCGATCTGGTGACGCGCAAGGTGCTGCTGCGCCTGCGCCGGCGGGTCGACCCGAGCTGGATCTCGGCCGCGACCCGCGCCGAGTGGGCCAGCGGCATCGACAGCTGCGCGCTGGCGATGGACGTTCACGCGGCGGTGGCGAGCGGTGGGCGGGTTGCCACCGGCGAGTGAGGCCATTGCCGTGGTCACAGCCCCACGCCGAACTGGCGTCCGCAGAGCGAGCCCGAGAGCTGATTGCCGTCTTGCCCCATCTCGACCGCGCACGCCGTGATCGAGTATCCGATCGGGGGATCGTAGACGTCGCCCTCGAGCGTGATGGCCGCGCTCTGCATCACCAGGGCGGTGGTGGCGGTGGGCTGGACCGCCAGGGTCCCCGTCTGGGACACGCTTCCGGTGACCACCATGTCGTAGTTCTCGCCGGCCTCTTCGTCGCGAGACAGTGAATGGCAGGCCGCTAGCTCGTAGGTGAGGCTCACCTCGGTGGAGCCGAACTTCGCGTTGGACGTTGCCTGTCCGAACACCCGCGCCTTGCCGCCGAGCGGGCACGGCGTGGTCTCGTCTTGCGGACCCACGGCGTTACCCTGAAGCGTGATGTTGTAGACCAGCTTCATGGTCTCGCGCAGCGCCCGCGCGGCCGTCCTATCTTGGCACTCTTGGTCGCAGGGCGGCGACGGCTCGGCCTGCGGGTCGCTGCAGCCGGAGAGGCCCAGGCCCGCGGCCAGCACCAGCACGCGATGGAACGTCATCAGAAGCCTCCTTCTACCCCAAGACTGGGAATGGTCACGGGTCCGATCTCTTCCGCCGCGCAGCCTTCCAGCGTGCACTCGCTCTGCACCGCTTCTTTGCTCAGGGTTGCGTTCATCGCCTCGGCCACGGCGCTGATCCAGACCGTCGGCGTGAGCTGCCAGCGTTTCTCGAGCCGCAGGTCGAGACGAAAGAACGGCGGCAGCCGCGTGGAGCCGTCGAACGGGTCCGGCGGCTTGGGCAGCCCGGTGTAGAACACCACGCGCGAGCCTGCGCGCCAGCGCCGGCCCAGGTCGTAGGCCACGGCCGCGTTGGCCACGTGGGTGCGATCGAAGGTGGCCACGTACGTTCGCCGGCCGAAGCTGCGGGTCGAGCGAGAGAGCGTGTACGAGACGAAGCCCCCGAGCTTCTTCGTGAGCCTGCGCTTCAGGAACAGCTCGAGCCCGTAAGATGCCCCGAGCGTGCGCACCTCGAACACCTCTGCAAAACGCCGGCCCCCGCGGCTGTCGGCGCCCTGGCCGCCGCCGCCGCTGCGGTCGGGCCCGAGCGTGCCCGGCTCGAAGCGGTTGGCACAGTCGGGGGGGGTGTCGGGCGTCGCGCCGTAGTCGCCGCCGATCGAGTCGTCGGGGTACGACCCGGGCGGGCAGCCGTCGAGCTCTGGCTCGGTGGTGCCCAGGGGATCGCTCATGTCGAAGAAAGCGTTCTGGAAGACGGTGGCGGTGAGGGTCGTGGCGTCGCCCAGATCCAGCTCGACACCCATGCTTTCTTGCACCGCGCGCTGCAGGCCGCCCCGCAGGCCACCCGGCTGGAAGCCCGGCACGGGGACCACGAATGCGGGCGGCTGGTGTGCAATGCCGAAGGCCGTCAACAAATGCAGACGCTCGCTCAGCTGGGTGCGGGTCGCCAGGCGCGGGTCGATGCCGACCGCGCTCACGCCTTCCGAGGCGTAGAGGTCGATGCGCAGGCCGGGTGTGACGTCGAAGCCAGGGGCTGGCGTGATCACCGCGTCGCCGCGCATGCCGAAGGTCAGATCGGTGCGCGAGGGGAAGTTCTCGGCGGCGCGCCGGGCCGACGGTGACAGCACCTGTGATCCGAGCTCGATCCCGTAGGTCTCGAGCGCAAAGTCGGTTCCCGCCCGCACTCGGACTGCGTGGTCGACACGGTGCTCGACCTCGGTGCGGCCGCCGTACAGCCGGCTCACCACCGACCGATCTTGCTGCACCAGCGAGCGATCGATGCCCAGGGTCAGAGCGCTGCGCATCTTGCCGCGGGGCAGGTGGCGGTCGTAGCGCAGATCGACTCGGTGGAACTCGGTCGCGAACAGGGTGAGGGGCTCGCCCTGGGTCTTCTGCCCCAGGTAGTCGTACGAGCCGAACGCGAAGACGCCCAGACGATCTTCCGGCGTCAGGTCGTAAGTTGCACGCGCCTGGTAGTCCCAGTACTCGAGCAGCACCTCGGGCGAGAGCAGCGACAAGAGCATGGCGGTGTACGAGTAGCGACCGCCCACCAGCGCGGTGCCGCGCCCCGCGGCAAACGGCGCCTCCACCGCTGCGCCGGCGTCGAACAGTCGCAGGTTGTACTCGCCGTGCAACTCGGGATTCGGCAAGGTGGTCTCGCCCGCGACGATGCCGCCGGCGAACCGGCCGAAACGCGCCGGGTACCCGCCCGGATACAGGTCGACCCGCTCGATCAGCACCGGGTGTACGACCGACGGGCCAATGCCCACGTGGAACAAGAGCGGCACGCGAATGCCGTCCAAGAAGTAGCCCACGTTGCCCGGCGGCGCGCCGCGGATGAAGAAGAACGGCAAGCCCGAGACGATGGGCGTGACCCCCGGCAGCGCCTCGATGGCGCGAAACGGATCGCCGAACGTTCCGGGGATCTGGCGTACCTCGGCGCGAGACAGCGTCGCGGTGCGCGACGGCTCGGGGTGCTCACCCAGCACCACCACCTCGACGCGCTCTTCTTTCGTAGCGCCTGGCCGGGCTGGCGCCGGGGGCTCGGGCGTCGCGGCGGCGGCCTCGGGTGGGGGCTCGGGCTCGTGGAACACCACCTCGACGCGGATCTTCGCGACGACCGGCACCCCGTTGCGCGTGGCCGGCTCGAACCGCCAGCCCAGCGCGCGGTTCGTGGCCAGGCTGCTGAACGGCTCGTTCACCT
Organism: Polyangiaceae bacterium; assembly: GCA_023150915.1. Lineage (GTDB taxonomy): Bacteria > Myxococcota_A > Polyangia > Polyangiales > Polyangiaceae > JADJKB01. The sequence goes on along the minus strand of JAKLKA010000003.1, from coordinate 7,036 downwards.
CGCTCGGCACGGCGGACGTCACCCGGCCGGTCCGATCGACCACCAAAGTGAGCACCACCGTCGCATCCCCGCGGGCGTGATCGGGGTAGAGCACGGTCGTGTCCGAGAGCACCTTCGGTGCGATCAGCGTCGGAGCGGCGGCCTGGGGCGGCGTGCTGGGCGCCGGCTGTGCGTGGGCATGGCCCGCACTCAGCAGCACCGCGAGCGCAAGGAACCGGAGCGAGCGCATTCGGACGCCTTGGTCTATAACGCTTTGTCGCGCGGTTGCTAGCCTGCCTGCTCGGGCACGGCTCAGTGAGGGGCGCCGCTCAGCGCGTCGCGCACGAGGTCGTCTTCGATCATCAGATCTTCGCACAGCTCGAAGGGGTAGGCGCGGCTGCCGGCGCGACAGAACAACCGCTCGTGGGCGGTGGGCGAGCCGAAGATCTCGAGCTTGCCCGTGGCCGAGCGGGCCAGCACGCCCCCGGGTCGCGCGGAAGCACTCAAGGTGACGCGAGGGGTGAGGTCTTGCCCGGCGATCGTGACCTGGCCGTCGTCTTCCAGGACCACCACGCGACCGTCGGGCGAGACCTCGAGGCGATCCGCGCTGACGCTTCGGGTCGTTGCGCCCGCCGCAGAAAACACCGCGATGTCGCTGTACGTGCAGCCCATCAGTATCGTGCTGCCGTCCATCGACACGCTGACCGGGCCCCGGCTGCAGCGGCCCGACAAGAGCTTGCTGGGGCTGCCTGCGCGGAGCAAGACGCGCTCTGCTCCGCTGGCAGAGACCTGTACGAGCACGCTTCCGTCGCGCGACAAGCCCAGCGCGCGCAGGTCTTTCGGCCGAGTCAGGGTGCGTGTGGCCCGGGTGGCGAAGTCGAAGACCGCGAGCGCGTCGTCCGATGACGTCACCGCTCGAGTCTCGGACAGTGCGAACACCCGCCCGCTCTTCGCGCGGGGAAACGACAGTGCGGTCGTCCAGATCGGGCTGCCCACGTCATGCGTGAAGAGCTTTCTCTCGAACGGCCCGCCCAGACCCCAGAGGTGCTCGGGATCCGAGAACTGGAGCTCGTCCACCCACTCTGGTGCCTCGGGCAGCTCCAGGCGGTGGCCCGTGGCCACCTCCCAGGCGACCATGCTCTTGCCGCCGAGGCTGCCGGCCAGGCGCTGCCCCAAGCGAGAAAAGGCGAGCGTTGCCCTGTAGCCCGGCGCCGAGAGGAAGTGCGCTTCACTCGAGCGAGTCCCCACCACGAAGACCTCGACGTGATCGTTGGGCGGCTCGCTGACCTTTCGCGCGATCGCGAGCTGACCGTCCGCGAGCGCGAGGCCCTCGAGCCGAGTCGAACCGCGGGTGACCTGGGCGGAAACGGCTCCGGTGGCAGCGTCGGCGATGGCCAGGCCCCCCGAACGCGTGCTGATGGCCACCACGGCTGCGTCTGGCGACAGCACCAGATCGCCGCCGGGCACCTTCTTGGACGACAGCGCCTGGCCGGACGCCGGGTCGTAGTCCACCAGGGTTTCACCCCAGGTTCCACCGCTGGTGCGGACCCGCTTGCCGTCTTGCGAGAACGCCAGGACGTTGCGGCGCCACGGTCGATCGAGGGTGGCCCGGGCAAGCGAGGTCCCTTTCGCCACGCTCCACACCTCCAGAGTCGTCGGTCCGGCAACGGCCAGGCGGTCGCCGTTCGGGGAGAAGGCAGCCAGCGTCGCGGCGTCTGCGCGTGGAGGCGCGCCGAGGGACTTTGCCCGGGTCAGCTTCTTGGTCTCGAAGAGAGCCAGCGCCTCGCCACTGGTGGCGACTGCCACCAGGTTGCCGTCGGGAGAAACTGCCAGCGCCGTGACGTCACGCCCTTTGGCCACGACGTGCTCGGCCGTCGAGTCGCCGGTCGCCACGTCGAAGCGTCGGACGACGGCGTCGAACCCCGCGCGAGAGCCGGCGAAGATGGCCGTCCCGTCCGGGCTGAAGCCGAACACCCGGAGCTCTTGGTCCGCCCACTCGAGTTTCTTCCCGCGTGCGCCCGTGGCCGTGTCGTAGAGCACGACCGCGTTCTGCTCCATCACGGCAACAGCGCGCCCATCCGGAGAGAACTGCGCGCCTTCGGTGTGGTGACGCCGCGCTGCGCTGGCCTTGTCGAGGAACACTCGCGGCGCGAGCTGCCGAGCATCCACGATCAAGCGTTCGCCGGCCTCGGTGGCGCCCAGCAAGAGCGCGCCGTCGCGCGAAAGAGCCACGGCAGCGACGCTGGCCATGTCCGCCCAGGGCGTCACGCGCACGCCGCGCTCCTCGAAGCGGATGGCTGCGAGCGAAGCCAAGCGTCGTGCCCTGGGGAGGTCGCCTTGTGCGAGCGCCGCCCGCGCTGCCGCCCAGGCGTCGTCGGCGCTGACGCCACCGCCGTCGGCGGGTGCCGGCAGAGTCAGCGCGCTGCGCTCGGGGCAGAGCCGAAGCGCGTCGTCCGAGAGCCGCTGCGCGCGTCGCGAGAAGCCCTCGGCCCGGCGCGCCGCCGCCCGCCTGAGCTTGTCCGTGGCCCGCTCGCACGCCGTTGGGAGCGGCGTTTCGCGCGTGGTCGGCTCCGGTGGCGCGGGCGCGCCGACCGCCCTCGGGCGAGGGCGCGGCTCAGCCGGGGCTCCGGGCGGATGGGCGCCGCAGGCGACGCCGAAGGCGAGCAACGAAAACGCGAGCCAGCGCGGCATGGGCCCGCGCTTCGTATGCGAGACCTCCTCCGGATCTTCCTCCGGAGTCACTGCGACGGGGTTTCCTTCGATGATGGTGGCGCGTTGCACGGTTCGAGCTCTGCGTCCACGGCGAGGATGGCCGGGTGACGCGGACCCTTTCCCCCCGCGATCAAGCGCGCCCGCTCGGACCGCAAGGACTCGCAGTCGGCGGGATCGGGCGTTGGCGCGCCAACGGGGCCGTACACTTCCCGGCACAACTCGAGCTTGGCATCCGTCGTCTGCCTAGCGGGATGCCGCGGGCCGTAGCCACGCTCCGCATGACTTGCGTTCTCGCTCAGCACCCGGCGGCACGCCGATGCGCTCGGACGCGGGTCGCTGCACGCGGAGAGCCCACGTTCGACAGCGAGCACCTCGGGGTGTCGTTCGCCCTTGCCGGCTGCTGTCAGCGCGCGGCGCTCCAGCGCGAGCTCCCCGCACTCGCGGTGCGAGAGGTCCGGTGCTCGAGCTTTGGCGGCGGGCGTCACGGCAGAGCGGCGCGCGGGTCCGGGGCGAGCGAGCTCGGGACGCGCCGTCATCGGGGGCGGCTCGTGCGTGCATGCCGCCAGGGCCGCCAAGACCGGGGCGAACCCGAGGCGCACTACTGCTTCTCTCCCGTGCCCTTGGGCTTGGGCTTCGGCGGCTCGATCTCGAGGTCGATCTTGGGCAGTGCCGGCAGCCCGCTGGGCATCGGGGGCAGCTTGCCTTCCAGGATCTTGGTCACGTCCACGCCGCCAATCTCGATGGGGCGAAGCCCGCAGCCGACGCCGATCTTCTTGTCGATCTTGGCGCTGTCGAGCTCGTCGGAGCGAGCCGTGATCGCCACCGTGATGGCCACGCTGCCCTTGATCAGATCGCGGGCCAGCTGCCCGGCGATGCCCCCGAGCGCGCGGCCCAGGTGACTCTCCGCGGCCGCGCCGGCCAAGGCCGAGCAGGGCAAGCTGCCGCTCAGGTCGAGCCGCAGCGCGCCGTGGTCCGCTTCCCGGAAGACGCTGCCCGTGCCGGCGAGCTTGAAGGCCCCCGCGCCCACCTTGACCTCCGAAAGCTCTGCCCGTTCTCGCCCCTCGTCCACCCGTAGCTTCGCGCTCAGCGTGGTCGTGTCTCCGAACACCAAGCCGTCGAGCTCGCGCGGGTGGGGTGGAACGTAGCCTTTGAGCGAAGCATCGAGGGTCCCGGTGACTGCCCCGCTGCCTTTCGGCAAGACGAGCTGAACGGTCGCGCTGGCGGTCACGCCTTTGACCGGCAGCTTGCTGCCGAACGGTCCGGCCAGGCGCGCGAGATCGACCGGCGATAGCGTGATGGTGGCCGTCGGCTCGGCGAGCGAGTGTCGCACCTCGAGCCGAACCGGCGCGCGGGCGAGATCGTCGACGCCGAAGCCGATGGCCACCTGGGCGTCGTCGGCGGTCCACGCCGCGCCGACCTGGCCCAGGTCCGGACACAGCGCCGCGCCTTCATCGCGCTCGCGGCAAAGGCCGAGCACGCTCTTCTCGGCACTGAAGTGGGTGGTCGAGCCGCCGCGCCGGACCGTGCCCCCCGAGAGCGTGAGCCAGGGCTCGGCCTGGTCGGCTTTGCGCCAGACCAGCGTCGCGGCGTCGACCTCGGTCGGCAGGCGAAAGGTCTGCGGAAAGCGGCGACTCCACTCGGCCACGCCCAAGGCCAGCGTTGCCGCCGAGCCCAGCGCTTCGACCTCGACCCCCCGGAGCTTCACCCCCACGGGGTGGGTGCCGCGCAGCGACACCCGGAGCTCGTCCAGCGAACCGCGCACAGCCGGCAGCCCCACCAGGTGGAAGCGCGATCGGCGCACGCTGACCGAACCGAGCGACAGGTAGATGTCTCCCGGTTCGAGCACCACGCCGTGCTCTTCCGCGCGCTGAATGGCCATGCGCCGCGCCATCGGCTCGGCGAAGAACTGCATGAAGACAGCGACGACGGCGAGCAGCAGGGCGAACGCCACGGCCGCGATGATCGCCCAGCGCTTCCTGGTCACGGCGGTGAGGGTACGTCGGCCCGGCCGATCGCGCTATCCTGGTTCCGCCCCCATGGCCACCTATCTCACGCCCGAAGGCGCCAGGAAGCTCCAGGACGAGCTCAAGCACCTGCTGCACTCCGAGCGCCCGCGCGTGGTGCAAGAGGTGTCGGAGGCCGCCGCGCAGGGCGATCGCTCGGAGAACGCCGGGTACATCTACGGCAAGAAGCGCCTGCGCGAGATCGATCGCCGCATTCGCTTCCTGACCAAGCGGCTCGAGTCTGCCGTGGTGGTGAAGCTGGACGAGGTCGCGCAGCAGTCGGTGCGCTTCGGTGCGACCGTGGAGGTCGCGGACGAAGACGGAAAGCGCAAGCGCTACCGCATCGTCGGCCCCGACGAGGTCGACCCGTCTGCCGGAAGCATCAGCTTCAAGAGCCCGCTCGGCACCGCGCTGATGAAGCGCAAGGTGGGGGACGTCGTGACCGTGCGCCGACCCGCCGGCGAGGTCGAGCTGGAGATTTGCGCGATCAGCTACGAGTGATTGCCGAGAGCGCGCCTTCTGGCTAGGGTCCCCTCCGCCCGAACGCCTTCAGCGGCACACCGGGCACAGTGGAGGCAAAATGTCCGAGCTTCGTTTCGACAATCGAGTCGCTATCGTCACCGGTGCCGGCGGAGGTCTGGGGCGCGCCCACGCGCTCTTGCTCGCCAAGCGTGGAGCCAAGGTCGTGGTCAACGACCTGGGCGGAGCCATGGATGGCTCCAGTGGCAGCGGGAGCTCTGCCGCGGACAAAGTGGTCGACGAGATCAAGGCCGCCGGTGGCCAGGCGGTCGCCAGCTACGACGGTGTCGACACCTGGGAAGGCGCCCAGAAGATCGTGGCCAAGGCCAAAGAGGCGTTCGGCAAGCTCGACATCGTGATCAACAACGCCGGCATCCTGCGAGACGTCTCGTTCTTGAAGATGACCGACGAGGACTGGGACAAGGTGCTGCGCGTGCACCTGACCGGCACGATGTACGTCAGCCGCGCGGCATGGCCGCTCTTGCGCGAGAACAACTACGGGCGCGTGGTGAACACCACCAGCGCGGCGGGTCTCTATGGCAACTTCGGCCAGGCCAACTACAGCTCGGCCAAGCTGGGCATCGTGGGCCTGAGCAAGACGCTGGCTCACGAGGGTGCGAAGTACAACATCAAGGTCAACGTCATTGCGCCCATCGCCAAGAGCCGCATGACCGAGACCGTGATGCCGCCCAACGTGCTCGAGAAGCTCGCGCCGGAGTACGTTTCGGCGCTCGTCGCCTATCTGGTCTCGGACAAGTGCGAAGACAGCGCGCAGGTCTACGCGGTCGGTGGCGGGTACTTCTCGCGCGTGGCGGTGATGGAGGCCGAGGGCATCGGTCTGCCGGTCGACAAGGTCAGCCCCGAGGCCGTCGCCGAGCAGTGGGCGAAGATCAACGACATGGCCGGCGCCAAGGCCTATGGTAACGCGATGGAAGCGGCCGGGGCCGCGATGAAATTCGCGATGATGTGAGCCGGAGCAACCTTCGGGTTGCCGCGAGGGCGACGCGTAAGGCGCGTCGCCCTCGGTCATTTCAGGGCGGTGCCACGTTCAGGTTGTCGAAGGTCGCGACCGGTGCCGTGGTGTTCGAGGCCCACGTGCCGGCGCCGAGCTCGATGCTCACCGCGGTCATGCCCGCGGGCCGGTTGGCCAGACGCCGCTCCGTCCATTTCTTGCCGTCCGGGCTGGTGTCGAACGCGACCTTTCCGGGCGGGAAGCGCATGCGCCACCAGCGATGTTGTGCCCCGTCGTAGTGGACGGACTGGTTGTCTTCGACGCCACCCTGCTCGACGCCGAAGACGAGCTTCAGCCCCGAAGGTGATGCCCCGTCCGGGGTCGCGGTCATCTCCGCGTCCATGGAGTTGTCGACGGTGGCCATGAAGAACGTCTCGCCGTTGGCCGTCGCCGCGAGCGGCTTCTTGACCTCGACCCACATGGCGCAGTCGTCGAGTGTCAGCGTCGCGCTCGAGATGATGCCCACGTAGTGCCCCGCATCCAGACCTGGCTTGGCCAGGAGGTCACCCGCGGTGGTGTCGATGCTGCCCTTGCTGGTGATGTACTTGTCCCAGACGCTCGTGCTCAGCGCGGCGGAGAAGGCGTCCTTCAGGGTGGCCACGCCGCCGGCAGGACAGCTCGCGCTCACTCCGCCGGAGCCGCCGCTGCCTCCGCTCCCGCCCTTTCCTCCCGCACCGCCGCTCGCGCCACCGCCGCCGGTGCCGCCGCCCGCGCCACCGCCTGCGCTCGTACCCCCGCCGCCCCCGCTTGCGCCGCTGCCGCCGGAGCCGCGGCCCGCGGCCCCGCCGCCTGCGCCGGACGAAGCGGCTGC
>JAKLKA010000280.1 GCA_023150915.1 Polyangiaceae bacterium | reverse complement strand
AGCGTGGTCGAGCACAGCTGTCCGAGCCGGGCGGGCTCGCGCACCACCGGCGGCATGCCGACGATCGTGCCCTGCGCGGTGCGGCGCGGTCGAAAGCTGTCGGGGCTGGAAGCAGGAGCGCTCATCGCCAGCCCCAAGTACGCCGGCCCCGGACCGGCTCTTCCCGTGTGGGGGAAACTCCCGAACCCCGATCGGCTAGTGCTCGCAGCTCGAATTCCAGGCGGCGCGTAGGGGGAATGAACTGCCAAAACCCACCGAGTCGAAGAGTACGCGCAAGCGGGGGCGGGGTCGAGGGCTGGCCCGTGAACCCCGCGGGGCGGCCCGCAAGGTGGAGCGCGGCAAGATTTGGGGGTGTCGCGAGTTCAGAGGACACACGTCCGCGTTCGGAGGACACACCTCCGCGTTCGGCGAGGCCGCTCGGCGCGTGCCTCACTCCTTCCCGAACCCCAGCACCATCTGCTCGGGCACGCGCTTCCGTATCCGCTCTCTGGGCGGTGCCCGAGCTCCGAGGCCATGCTCCGCGAGCAAGCGGGTGATCTGCGCGCGCGTCCTGGCAACCTCGGCCCAGCGCATTGGGCCGGAGCAGCGCGGGCAGGTCTCGACGTCGGCGGCGAAGACGTGCGCGAGCAACCAGGCCCATCTCTTGCGAGGCGCGGGTGCATCGTCCTTGTCGCCGAGCAGCTCGAGCTGATCGCCGCGAGCGGGCGGGGGCCTGTTCGCAACCGGATCTGGCGGCGGCGCGGGCACGACAAGGCGCCGGCGTGAGGAGTGACTCGACAGGACACCGAAGTAGCGGAGCAAATGCCAGCGCGGTGGGGGCACCGAGGCGACGAGACGTGGGATGAGGTCCGCCGGCTCGAACACCAGCGCGCGCGTTCCGTCGCGCCAGGCACGCTTGAAGCTCAGCTCGAGCTTGCCGTCGGGTCGGCGCTCGAGGCGCTCCTGCGCGACGGGCGGGCGCGTGATGTACTTGCACAGCCTCTCCACCCGGCGGCGGTCGCGGCCATCGACGACCTGGGCGGCGTGGATGTTGATTCCGCGCACCTCGGCAATGGGCTCGTCGGTCGCGTCGGCGGCGCGCGGACGCGCTGGCGGGTCGGGGGACGCGATCAGGCGTAGCGGCGGCTTTCCTGCTCGGTCACCGCTCACCGAGACGCCCTGGGCGGCGGCGGCGTAGCAGGCGGCAAGACCGGGCTCGTCCAAAGCCAGCTCGGGCGGCGTGTCGTCACCGAGCTCGGGGTCGAGGCTTCGGCCGTGCGCGCGGAGGATCCGCTCGACGCGCGCGGCCGTGCGCGCGGCGACCTCCACGATGTCGTCGTGCGTGGGCGCGGCGAGCTCGCGGAACTCGAGCGGCGAGCGCGGGTCGCCGTTCTCGTGGACGTACACGCCGTCGAGCTCGAGAGCGTGCATGTGGACGTTGAGCCGAAGCGCGCTGTCCGTTCTCTGCACCGCGACCACGCCGCCCGTGTGCGCGTCTGCCACGCTCGCCAAGCCGAGCTCGCGCTTGGCGCGCCAGCGCAGCGAGCGGTCCACCTCCCCCATGAACGCGCTCACGACCTCCGCGCAGAGCTTCCGGTCGTAACCGAGCAGAGCGCGCAGACCCCATGGCAAAGAGCAGATCCAGTGACGGATGGGCACGCGCGGCAGGACGCTCTGCTCCAAGTGGACAGCCGTGTCGGCCATTCGGCGGCCGAGGCACGAGGGGCAGAAGCCGCGCTGTTTGCAGCTGAACGCCACCAGCTCCGAGTACCCGCACTCACGGCAGACCAGATGCAGACAGCCGTGCTCGAGGCGCCCGCAACGCAAGTACTCCTCGAACTCCTTGACGACGAAGCGCGGCAAGCCGCCGTGCTCTTCGGCGCGCTCCAGGAACGCCGGCCAGTGCTCCGCCACCGTCTGGTAGAGCACGGTGCTCTCCGGCCGGTGGCGGGAACGCGAGCGCTCGGGTAGTGCGAGGGCGTGTGCGGGATGGCCCACGCCAGCGGCGCATCAGCGAGAAGCGTGCCGGCACGAAAGGGCCGGGATCTGCGGCAACGCGCCTCGACAAGAGTGGCGAATTGCCGGCGAGCGGGTGGCGATCGCCACCTCTCACCCGACGAGCGCAGGCGTCACTGTCTCGGCAGACGCCGTCTTCCCCATTCGGGCGAAGCCCGAATAAGGGGAAGACCGACGGCGCGAAGCGGCGGCGAGTTGGGGCACGAAGAGAGGCCCGGCGTGGTGGGCGGGCTTCGCGACCCAGGGCGCACGATCTGTGACACGCCGCCCCCCGGGCCTTCGTCTCACCAG
>JAKLKA010000279.1 GCA_023150915.1 Polyangiaceae bacterium | reverse complement strand
CGCCGGCGGCAGCACCGGCGGCACGGCGGGCGTGGGCGGCGGCAGCGGCGGCAGCAGCGGCGGAACGGGTGGCGCCGGTGCGACCGGCGGCGGCGGCGGCAGCAGCGGCGGAACCGGCGGCGCGGGCCCCGCGCAGCCAGAGTGCAAGAGCGACGGCGACTGCAAGATGTTCTCGGACTGCTGCAACTGCATGGGCGTCCCGACCTCCGAGAGCCCGGTGCCCTGTCCGGCGATGTGCATCCAAGACAAGTGCGGCGAGCTGGGCGGGCCCAAGACAGCGGCGTGCATCGCCGGTCGTTGTGTGGCCGGGTTCAACTGCGATTCGTCCAAGGTGACGTGCAAGATGGCCACGCCAAACTGCGACCCGGGCAAGGTGCCGCTGGTCAAGGAAGACGGAACCTGCTGGCAGGGCAGCTGCGTGCCCGCGAACGAGTGCAAGGCCGTGAAGTCGTGCGCCGAGTGCACCGGCTCGCTGTTCTGCGTGAGCTACGTCACCCAGCTGGGCCCACAGAACCACTGCGCCGACGTCCCCAAGGCGTGCGGCAGCGACTTCACCTGCGCCTGCACCGGACCCAGCGTGTGCACGCCGCCCTACGGCACCTGCCAGGATTTCTCGGGGCAAAAGGGCGTGAGCTGCAGCTGCCCGAATTGCTAGCTCACGAGCTTGTCACCAATCACGCGTGCAATCGCCCCGGACCTGGTGTGTGCTCTGCCCGATTCCGCCAAGGAGCACACCCATGACTCGAACCACTGCCCAAAACCCCCAGTTCGGACGGCTGACGCGCGTCAGCGGAGTGGTCGCGGGGCTCGGCCTCGCGCTCGGCGGCGCCTGCTCGGCCGAAGCGCCCGAGCCTGTCGCGTCGTCGGCGGGTGCGTTGAGCCCCGGGCTGGTGATCGCCGAGGTCTACGGGGGCGGCGGCAATTCGAACGCGCCCTACACCCACGACTACGTCGTGTTGTTCAACCGCGGCACCAGCAGCGTGTCGCTGAACGGCTTGTACTTGCAGTACGCGGGGGCCACTTCGACCTTCAGCTATAGCGCGTCGGCGGATGCGGGCACCCAGAACGTACTGGCGCTGCCCAACGTTTCGGTCGCAGCGGGGAAGTACTTCTTGGTTCAGCTGGCGAGCAACGCGAACGTCGGCGCGCCGCTTCCAACCCCCGACGCCAGCGCGAGCAACATCAGCATGAGCGCCACCGGCGGAAAGGTCGCGTTGGTCTCGCAACCGCTGGACGGCTGCGGCACCACGGCAGCGGGGGCCTGCGCATTGACCAATGTGGTCGACTTCGTGGGCTACGGCAACGCCCAGCAGTACGAAGGCTCGGCCGCTGCGGGGGCGCCCTCGAACACGACGGCTGCCCGGCGCAAGGCCAACGGGTGCACCGAGACCGACGTCAACAGCTCGGACTTCGAGGTGGTCGCGCCGGCGCCCAAGAGCTCGGCGACCGCAGCCAACGCGTGCTCGTCGCCCAGCGACGCCGGCAGCGACTCGGCGGCCGATGCCACCGTCGATGCCGCGGGCGACGCCGCCGTGGACGCTGGTCCGCCGCCGGTAGGGCTGGTGATCGCCGAGGCCTACGGCGGCTCGGGTAACAACGCGCCGTTCAAGAACGACTACGTCGTGATCTTCAACCGCGGCTCTGCGGCGGCCTCACTGGCCAACGTCTACCTGCAATACGCCTCGGCCACCGGCGATTTCGGCAGCAGCACCGTGCTCGCGCTGCCCGGCGCCTCGGTCGCCCCCGGCAAGTACTTCCTGGTGCAGCTCACGGAGGGGCCGATCACCGACGGTGGCGTCGGCGCGGCCCTGCCCACGCCCGATCACACCGGCGGCATCAACCTCAGCCTGAGCGCAGGCAAGGTGGCGCTGGTGTTCGCCACCCCGCTGGCGGGGTGCGGCGGCGCGAGCCCGTGCACCAGCTCGAACATCCTGGACTTCGTCGGCTACGGGACCACGGCCAGCCAGTACGAGGGCTCGGCCCCGGCACCAGCCCCCAGCATCACCACGGCAGCGCAGCGCAAGCAGGGCGGCTGTCAGGACACGAACCAGAACGGCAACGACTTCACCGCGCCGGCACCGGCACCGAAGAACAGCGCCACCGCCGCGAACCTGTGCAGCACCACGGACGCGGGAACCGGCGGAACCGGCGGGACGGGCGGCGCAGGTGGCACCGGCGGCGCCGGCGGTACGGGTGGATCGGCCACCGGCGGAACCGGCGGCTCGAGCACCGGCGGCGCCGGCGGAACCGGCGGCTCGAGCACCGGCGGAACTGGCGGCTCGAGCACCGGTGGCGCGGCGGGC
>JAKLKA010000119.1 GCA_023150915.1 Polyangiaceae bacterium | reverse complement strand
CGTGGGCGGAACCAGCGGCGGCGGCGGAACCAGCGGCGGCGGCGGAACCGGCGGCATCGGCGGCAGCAGCGGCGGCGGCGGAACCGGCGGCGCTACCGAGGACTCGAACGTCACGTGCAGCGACAAGAAGGACAACGACGGCGACGGGTTCGTCGATTGCCTCGATTTCTCGTGCAGCAAGAACCCCAGCGTCACGATCTGCAAGGGCCCCCCGGGCCCCGAGACCAACGACACGGCGTGCAGCGACAAGCTGGACAACGACGGCGACGGCTACGTCGACTGCGCGGACTACGACTGCAAGAACAGCCCCGGCGTCACCGTCTGCAAGTGAGCTGGAAACCCGGCGCTCGAAGCGGTAGACCGGCTCGCACATGCGAGCGATGGTTCTGGGTGCCGGAAGAATGGGCCGCGCGGCGGCGTGGGATCTTGCACGTCAGCCGGGGGTGTCGGCCGTGCGCCTGGTGGACCGCGACGCCGATGCGCTGAAGGCGGCCGAGCACGAGCTGGGCCAGCTCTTGGCTTCCACCTTGCCCGACTCGAAGGCCAAGATCGAGGCGTCGCGCTACGACCTGGACGACGGCTCGGGGCTCACGCGGCTGCTCAGCGGCTTCGACGTGATGCTCTCGTGCTCCGACTATCGCTACAACGTGGATCTGACGCGCGCGGCCATCGAGGCGCGCTGTCACATGTGTGACCTGGGCGGAAACCTGTTCGTGGTCGAGAAGCAGCTGGCCCTGGACGACGACGCCAAGCGCGCTGGCGTGACCGTGGTGCCGGACTGCGGCCTGGCGCCCGGCATGGCGTGCCTGTTCGCGGCCCACGGAGTAGAGCTGATGGATTCGGCCGAGAGCGTGACCATCCGGGTGGGGGGCCTGCCCGCCCATCCGAAGCCGCCGCTGAACTATCGCATGCTGTTCGCCGTGCGCGGGCTCACCAACGAATACCTGGAACCCGCCGAGGCACTGCGCGACGGCAAGATCGTGCGCATCCCCTCGCTGACCGAGCCCGAGCCCGTCGAGTTCCCTTATCCGTTCGGCACGCTCGAGGCGTTCAACACCTCGGGCGGGTCGTCCACGCTGCCGCGCACCCTGAAGCACAAGCTTCGGAACCTGGACTACAAGACCATCCGGTACCCGGGGCACATGGCAGCGTTCGCCGGCATGCACGCCATCGGCCTGCTGTCGGAAAAGCCGGTAGACGGCGTGGTCCCGCGCCAGTTCACCGAGAAGCTGCTCGAGCGGTCGCTGACCGACGACGACACCGACGTGGCGCTGGTGCGCGTCACGATCGACGGCATGAAGGGTGGCAAGGCGCAGCGCCTGGTGTTCGAGGTCATCGACCGGCACGACCCCAAGACCGGGCACAGCGCCATGGCTCGGACCACGTCGTACCCGGCCGCGGTCGTGGCCTACATGCTGGGCGCGGGCGCGATCCAGAAGCGCGGTGTGCTCCCGGGGGAGCTGGCCGTGCCGCTTGGCCCGTTCGTCAGCGCGGTGCGCGCCCGCGGCATCGAGGTGACTGAGCGATGGACTTCCGTCAGCTGAGCGCCGTCGCGCTCGTGCTCTCGGCGTGCGCTGCGCCCGTCTTCGCGCCGCCCGCCCCGCCGCCGAAGCCCGGCGTGAAGCGCGCGGCCAGCGAGCCCACGCCGGCGGCGCCCGTGCCCGCTCCCGAGCCCGCCGCGGCGCCTGCGGTCGCCGCCGCTCAGCCGCCGGAAGCGACCGCGCCGCCTCGCTGCCCGGAGGGCATGGCGCCGGTGCAGCGCTACCAGGGCGCGTATTGCATCGATCGGTGGGAGGCGTCGGTGGCGCGGGTCAAAGCCGACGGCTCGACCACCGCTCACCCGTTCAACCAGAACGTGGACGGCATCGAAGGCGAGGTGCGCGCGGTGAGCCGGAAGGGCGTGCGCGCCCAGGGCTACATCAGCGGCAAGCAGGCGGCCCGCGCCTGCGAGAACGCCGGCAAGCGGTTGTGCGAGATCGACGAGTGGGTGCGCGCGTGCCGCGGGCCCAAGCTCACGCGCTACCCCTACGGCGACCAGCGCCGCGCGAACGTGTGCAACGATCGCTTCCAGGTGCTGGACAACCACCCGGTGCCCATTCTGTGGAAGAAGGACCCGCTGGACGCCACCGACGAGAAGCTGATGTGGCACCCGCGCTTCATGAACGACAAGCGCTTGCTCGAGCTGCCGAACACCACCACGCCCACCGGTGCCTTCTCGAAGTGCACCAACGAGTACGGCGTGTACGACATGGTCGGCAACCAGCACGAGTGGGTGAACGACCCGGACGGCACGTTCTTCGGAGGGTTCTTCATGGACACCTTCCAGAACGGCGAGGGCTGCGAGTACCGCACGCTCGGTCACCCGTTCGACTATCACGATTACTCGACGGGCTTCCGCTGCTGCGCCGATCCGAAGTGACGCCCGACCTCACCCCGGCGACGCGCGCGTGACCTCGATGGTCCGCGCGCTGGCGGGGTCGGCATCCCGGTCGCGCTTGCGGTCGAATGCGGCGCCATTCGCCTGCCACCAGGCCCGGGCGTCGTCTTGAGTCCAGGGCGCCACCTCACACCGTGCCAGCGCTTCGCGAAAGGCGGCGGCACTCGCCGGCCGATCGCCGGGCGCCTTGGCCAGGCCCTGCATGATCACCGCCTCGAGCTCGGCGGGCACCGGGCGCCCGACCCGGACGTGGATCGGCGTCGGCGCGGTGTGCAGGTGGTCGGCGCAGACCTCGACCACGGTCCGCCCGTCGAAGACGTGCTTGCCGGTGAGCATGTAGTAGCCGACCGCCGCCACGGCGTAGAGGTCGCTGGCCGGCTCCGCGCCGTCCGGCTTCGAGATCACCTCGGGCGCCATGTAGAGCGGCGTGCCGGCCAGCTCGTCGGCCTGTGACAGCGAGCCGCCCGGCGCGGCGGCCAGGGTCTTGACCAGGCCGAAGTCCAGGACCTTCACGTGGTCGTAGGCCGCGGTGTGGCCGATGACCATGATGTTGGCGGGCTTGATGTCCCGATGAACCAGGCCGAAGTGATGCGCTTCGTCCAGCGAAGCGCAGACCTGCGACAGGAGCCAGATCACCCGGGCGGGCGGCAGCGGCCCCTCACGGTCGACCAGCTCGTCGATGGTCAGCCCGTCCAGGTACTCCATGGCATAGTAGAAGACGCCCTCGGGCGTGCGACCGTAGTCGAAGATGGCCACCGTGTTCGGGTGGCGCAGGCGCGCGGTGGCCACCACCTCGCGCTCGAAGCGGCGTACGGATTGCGCGTCCACGCGGTCCGGGGGCAGCAGCTTGAGCGCCGTCTCGCGACGGAGCATCCCGTGAGTCGCGCGGTACACCACGCCCATTCCGCCCTCGCCGATCTTCGCGCCCAGGGTGTATTGCCCCAGCTTTCGCGCCTCGCTCACCTCGCGACGCAGTCCGAAGATGACCCGCGACGCCAGTGCGGCCGTGGCTAGCAAGGTCCCCAGCCAGAGCACCAAGCTGATGAGCTGGAACGGCACCGGCCAGTCTGCCGGGCCGGTCTGCCGAATGGGCCAACGGGGGTGGAGCGCCGAGAGGAAGAACACGACCACCGCGAGCACGCCGGTGATCGAGCCCAGGGCCAGCGTGCGCCGCGCCGTGCTCGGCACCACCACGGCGCGCAGCACCGCGGCCGTGCCGGTGGTCAGGGCCAGGTTGAACACGGCCACGGTCCGGATGGGAAACAGCGCCCCGTTGAAGTGCAACAGAACGGAGAGGACGACGATGCCCACGGCATCGACCACCTCGAGTGTTCGGAACGGCAGAGGCCTTCCGCGAAGGAGCAGCCAGAAGCCGCCGGTGAGCAGCGTGGCCAGGACGTGAAACCAGCGCGACGGCGAGGTCAGCTCGGTGACGATGTCCCCCCCCACCAGGCCCCGCACGACCACCACGCCCAGCAGGAAAATGGCCGACAGCGCAAAGCCCACGCGGTACATCAGCGCCAGGCGCTTCTGCAAGAAGCTCCGGGCATGGGTCGAGCGCGCAGGCGAGCTCACCGACGCCAGATAACACATCGCCGACCGGGCAGGCCCGGCGCGACCGTAACGCCGTCACAGGGGGCAGAGCGTCAGCGAGTCCCCGGTGACGTGGCCCCGGCCGACGCAGGGCGGTGAAGCGGGTGAAAGCCGCGCCGTGATCCACAGTCGCTCCGGTCGACCTCGACCAACACCGTGACTACGTGCTCGAGCGGGTGATGAGCCGCGGAGGTTGAGAGGCCATGCGCTGGCTTCGCGCGGCTACTCGTCGCGGGCGTCGCCGACGCGCGGGTGCGTGCACTGACAATCTGGCACGCGGGGGCCCGCCGGCCGCCCGCGATTGCCAAGTTTGCACGCCGACTGCGCACGGGGGGACGAACCGTCGGGGTTTGTGGGCTGGCACGCGCTTCGCTTCGAGACGAAAGTCGATGGACCGCGACGCCGTCGTTCGATCGTGTGCGCTCGGGGCCATCCCGCTGATCGTGGCCGGGCTCTATCTCGTGCGGGAGCGACCCCAGCCAGCGCCGGCGCCGGCACCAAGCAGCGCCGCGCCCGCCGAGCCGAAGGGCCTGGGGGCCCTGGCCGGAGATCTGGCCGAGCGCGGCGAGGCAGCGCTGGCCACTCCAAAGGCTGGTGCAGCACCGAGCGCACCGAGCGCTCCGAGCGCTCCGAGCGCTCCGCCGGCCGACGCGGTCGCGGCCACCAATCTCCCCCTGGCCGAGCGGGCGTACGACCGGCCTGCCCGCGCGCCGAAGACGCGTGGCAGCTGCGGCGGGGTCGAGGTGCGACTGATCACCGACTCGCCCGATCCGAGCTGGGCGTTCGCCTCGCTGTCGCCGTCGAGCGGAGAGCGCGCGGTGATCCGCCGCGTGGGCGAGCGCATCGGCGGGTACCGCGTCGACCGCATCGAGTGGGATCGCGTGTGGCTCTCTGGGGGCGGCGGGCGGTGCGCCGCCACCTTGCACTTTGGGGCGCGCGATGGTGATGGCATGCCGGACGCTCGCGACAAGCGCGAACCGTGGCGGCTGAGCGGTGAGATGGTCAACGGCATCGAGAAGCTGGGCGAGACGCACTACGCCGTCGACCGAGGCCTGGTTCCGGCCATCTATCAGCAAGCGGGGAGGCTCTTGGCGGGGGTCTCCATCGAGCCGGTGCGGCGCGACGCCGACACGGTGGGGTTCGAGCTGGGCGAGGTGCGAGCAGACTCGTTGCTCGAGCGGCTGGGTGTCGAGACCGGCGACCGCGTGCTGGCCATCGGCGACACGCCGGCGCGGGATCTGGAAGCCCTGATCGGTGCGCTGGCCGCCGCCCGCGACCAGAGTCGACTGGTGGCTCGGCTCGAGCGTCAGGGCGAAGCCTTCGAGCTTCGCGTGACGGTGCGCTGAGGGCGGGCGCTGCTTCCAGCCGCCGTCGGCTGACGCTTCGGTGCCGCGACGACGCCCCTGCGCGTTCGGCGGTCACGGAAAGACTGCCAGGAAACCACGTGTCACGGCCGAAATACGCCCGGGTGTTGACGCCCCGGGTCGCGCTGCTATGAACGTGCTCAGTGAACACGTTCACCCAAAAGCCCGGGCCGCGGCTGGCGCAGAAGCAGCAAACCCGGGCGGCGCTGCTCGAGGCGGCGCGGGGCCTGTTCGTCGAGCGCGGCTTCGAGCGGACGACCATCCGGGAGGTGGCCGAGCGCGCCGGCGTCGCGGTGGGGACGGTGTTCGTCCACTTCCCGGACAAGTCGGCGCTCTTGGTCGCCACGCTGGACGAACAGCTGGAGGCCACGCTCACTCGCGCCTGGGCGACGTTGCCCCGGGGTCCGGCCGGGGCGCAGCTGGGGCACGTAGTGGGCGCGCTCTACCGCATGTACGCCAAGGCCCCGGTGCTGGCTCGCGTCTTGATCAAGGAGTCGCTGTTCGTCGAAGGCCCGGGGAAGGCCGCATCGGTGGCGCGCATCGTCGAGTTCACGCAGGCGCTGGCTGGTGTGTTGGCACGCCCCGGCGTGCTCGCCCCCGGGCTGGACGTCGAAGACGCCACGGGTGCGGTGCTCGCGGCCTACCTGGGGTGCCTGGTCGAAGGGCTCTCGGCCGACAAGCTCGATCCGAAGCGGCAGCGGGAACGCTTCGACCGCCTGATTCGACCGTGGCTGTCGCCCGACCGGGCGACGCGAAAGGGCAAGAACAGATGAATCTGAACGCGATCTGGCAAGTGGCGAAAAGCGGCCGCATGGGCGCGCTGCGTTCGCTGGCGGGAGTGATGAGCGAGTACACGCGCGCGTGCTTCTTGGTGGCGGCCGCCCACGCCGGCGTGCTGCGCGGCCTGGCGGGCGGTCCGCTCTCGCTCGAGCAGCTGGCAGCGCGGCTCGGAGCGCAAGACGGCGTGCAGGCCGAGCTCGCGGCCTGGTTGGACGTGGGGGTGAGCGTGGGCGAGCTGGGCGTCGGGCCGCGCGGCTATCGCCTCGAAGGCGCCCTGGCGCGCGCCCTTGCCGACGCCGAGAACGACGACGTCTTGGCCATGCTCGAAGAGCTGACGGACCTGCACCACCGGCTGGTCTTCGACGCTCCGGGCCTCGTGCAAAGGAGCGAGCGGCTGTCGCTTTCGGACCAACGCGGCGACGTGGTGGCCCGCTCGTCACGCATGCTCGAGCCGTTCGTGCGCGCAGCGCTCGAGCGGGTGGTGCCCAAGCGCGGTGCGTTCCGCGTGCTCGAGGTCGGCTGCGGCAGCGGCACGTACCTGCGTCACATGACCGAGCAGAACCCCGAGCTAGAGGTGGTGGGGCTCGAGCTTCAGCCCGTGGTGGCGGAGCAGGCGCGGGAAAACCTCCGGCGCTGGGGCGTCTCGCAGCGTGCCGACGTGTGCACCGAGGACGTTCGAGACCGGAAGCCCGATGGGAGCTTCGACCTGGTCACCCTGCACAACAACATCTACTACTTCCGCGTCGACGATCGCGCCCAGCTGCTCGCGCACCTTCGTGGCTTCTTGCGACCTCGGGGCACGCTGCTCTGCACCACGGCCACCCGGGGCGGCTCGCCTTCGGTCTCGGTGCTCAACTTGTGGGGTGCGCTGACCGAAGGTTGCGGCCCGCTGCCGACCCCTGAAGAGCTCTGTGCCACGTTGAGACAGGCCGGCTTCGCCGACGCGACCAGCGAGAACCTGGCCGCTCCGTTCGAGCAGTTCCACGCGTTCTACGCCATGTGACCCACTGGCGCATGGCATCCGTCATGCCCGTAGAATCTCGGCGTTGACGGCGGCCGTGCCTTACGGAGAGATCGCCGACCATGCGCGCGATCTCTTGCTTCGTCACATCGATTGCCCTCGGACTGATCAGCTGCGGGGGCGCGGCCCCGGGCACCGTCGGGGGTGCGGCCCGACCAGACAAGGCCAAGGCCGCGGACGCGGTCGACGGCCCGACGCAGTGCCGAGAGGTCGGCGAGAGCGGCCAGCCGTTGATCGTGGACTGGCCCGCGCACGAGCGCACCAACCTCGAAGAGGCGATGATGAGCGGCGTCGCCGTGGTCGCCTACGACTGCAAGAAGCTCGAGCTTTTGCGGGACTGTCGCCTGGATGGCCAGTACGGTTTCTTGGGGCTCACCAAGCGGGAAGAGGCGCTGCAGCTGGTGGACGCCGACGAGATCCAGGCCAACTTGCCGGGCTTCGGCACCAAGCTCATCGCCGAGTTCGGCGCCGAGCTGAAGCGGGGCCGATCGCTGGATCTGGCAATGGTGATGGCCGGCAAGAGCCGGACGACGCTCCCATCGGCCACCAAGGCCGACCTCAAGGGCAAATGCGATGGGGCGACGCACTTCGTTCGTGGCGCGTTCGTCGGGGCGTTTGCCATGGCGCAAGGCACCCGGGGCGCGGTGCGCGCCAGCGCGGCGATCTTCGGCGCGGGCGCCTCGGCCTCCAGCGACAGCAAGCGGCTGGATCAGTCGCGGGAAGGCGAGCCCCAGGCGTGCGGGGCCGTGAGCCCCGGTGATTCGACACCCCCGAAGAACTGCCGAACCGCGATTCGCCTGGAGCTGCTCGCGTTCTCCAAGGGCGCCGCGCCGGCCAGCGCGCCCACGCCCATCGAAGAGGTCCGGCGTGACACGGCTTGCCCCACCGGAATGGTGCGGAGCGCCGGCAAGTGCACGACCCCGACCGAGACGGCGGCGCACCAGTGCAGCGGGGCCGACGCTGCCGAATGCGAGACGCAGTGCAAGCGCGGAAGCGTCGGTTCTTGCTTTCTGGTCGGCGTGATGCGCGAGACCGGTCAGGGCCTGGCGCAGGACTTCTCTCAGGCCGCCAAGCTGTACGCCGACAGCTGTGCGAAGGGCATGGCCGAAGGCTGCGACCGGCTCGGTGTGATGCACTTCTACGGCAGCGGTGCCGAGAAGAACCCAAAGCGCGCGGCCGAGCTCTTCTTGCAGAGCTGCCACAACGGGCTCGCAGCGGGGTGCAACGACCTTGGCTTCGTGCTCGACGTCGGCCACGGCATCACTCGCGATTCCACCAAGGCGCGCGCGCTGTTTGCCGCCGCGTGCAACGGTGGCAGCGTGCACGGGTGCTTCAACGCCGGCGTCGTGGTCGACGCGGGGAGGGGCGGCGCCGCCGACCCGGCGCAGGCCAAGCAGTTCTTCGAGCGAGCACGTCAAGGCGGGGTGGTGGCGGGCTTCAAGCACGGCTGCAACTACGGCAACGCGCACAGCTGCTTCGGGCTCGGCTACATGCACGAGCGCGGGCTGTTCCTCGAGAAGAACCCGGCCGAAGCAAAGAAGTATTACGAGAAGTCGTGCCCGGGCCTGGAGTGGAGCTGCGACGCGCTCGGAAAGAAGTAGTGCTCGGTCGAGGGGGCTGCCCGCGACAAACCCGGCAGAGGCCTTGCCCGGCCCACGCGCCTCACGCAGGAGCGAGAGCTGCTGCTCGGCGCGCTCTTCTCGGGAGAATACGCCCGCCCCACGAAGGAGGCGCCGTCTTCACCGGGATTGCAAGCGGGCGCCGGGCATCCAGAGCTTCGCGTGACGGTGCAACGAGCGTCGACTACACTCGCGTGCGATGAGGCGTGCGCTCGCACTCTGCTCGCTCTTGGCGGCAGGCGCCTGCGCCCGCGAGTGGGAGCGTTTCGAGGTGGGGGCCGAGGGCAGCGGGGGAGGCGCCGGCACCCAACCCATCGAAGGCGGCACCTGCTTTCCAGGGGCCAAGGCCTGCCCGGACACCACGGGCGAGCTCATCTGCCTCGGCGGCAGCGATCCGAAGACCGGCTGCGCCAGCAGCAGCTGCGACCCCTGCTTCTTGCCCAATGCAACGGCCGAGTGCAGCCCCGCCGGGGCGTGTGCCGTCGACACGTGCAGCAAGGGGTTCCTGGACTGCAACGGTGACGCGACCGACGGCTGCGAGACCAACGTGGACTCGGATCCGAAGAACTGCGGGGCCTGCGCCACCGACTGTTCGGCGGGCGACGGCGGCGCGGATTGGCTGTGCCGGTTCGGGGTCTGCTTTCCGAACCAGTGCGGCACCAGCACGCTGGCCGACTGCGACGGCAAGCCCAGCAACATGTGCGAGATCAACCTGGCAACCGACGGCGCCAACTGCGGGTTCTGCGGCAAGGTGTGTGCGCTGCCCAATTCGACCACCGCCTGCTCGCAGGGCGTGTGCGTGGTGACCACGTGCGCCGTCGGATGGGCCAACTGCGACAACAACGACGCCAACGGGTGCGAAACCAACCTCAAGAGCGACAAGGACAACTGCGGCAAGTGCAGCAAGGCGTGCAGCGGGACCAACGCGGTCAGCGGATGCCTGAACGGCGGGTGCGCCGTCTTGTGCAACGCGGGCTTCGCCAACTGCGACCTGAACGCTGCCAACGGCTGCGAGGTGAACACCCGCAACGACGCGGTGCACTGCGGCGGCTGCTGGAAGCCGTGCAAGACGCTGTGCCTGGACGGTCAGTGCCTGTGAGCCCGCCGCTGAGCCAACCACAGCCCGCGGCGGCGCTCAGTGCAGGCGCAGCGACCAGTGACACTGGCGGAGGAGCAGCGATTCGAGCTCGCGCTGTTGCCTTTCGTCCACCGCGCTGGCTGATGCCGGCCAGTTGAAGGTGCGCCCCAGGGCGCCGTTCATGGTGCAAGCACACATCCAATCGCTGCTCGGGTCGCTGCGCGTGCACGCCACCTCGCGCGCGCGCCGATCGGAGCAGTCCGAGAGCGACAGGGTGCCGGGCACCCGGCCGGTCAGAGAGGTGCAGCGCGGATCGGGATCACGGCAAGCGAGCAAAGAAAGCAGCGTCGCCAGGCCGGCGACGACCGCGAAACGGTCACGGGGCCGCACGGGCCGAGCATACGCTATTCGCGGCTCAGGCTGCCGAAGGTCGGCTTGCCCGTGGGCGCCACGGTCGGCGCGGGCGTGGTCGGGGCTGGGCGCTTGGCTGCCGGTTTGTCGGCGCGCGGCGCCGCGGCCGAGGCGCTGGGCACCGGCTCGGGCAGCGCGCTTTGCGCCGCCGGTGCCGACGACGGCACCGGCCCCGCCACGGACACGGCGGGGGCGCGGTCGGGCTGCGCGGTGGCCACGGGCTCGCGCCGGGCTCGCGCAAAAAGCGCCACCCCGACGGCCACGCTGACCAGCGCCAGCGCCGCCAGGCTGATCACCACGCTGCGACGCGCACCAGAGCGCGGAGGCGTCAGCGATCGCGTCACATTCACGTTGGACTTCGACCCGGGCTCGACCGGCTGAGCCGATGCCCGCGGATCGCTCTTTCGGAGCGGCTCGGTGAGCGCCTCGCTGTCGGCGGCCGAGGCCATGGCCGCCCGCGCCAGCTCGTGGGCGCGAGCCGCGCCGCTCTCGCGCGAGCCCTGCTCGGAGTCGCTCGTCTCGAGCTCGGCGACGAGCCGCGCGCGCTCTTCGAGCGAGGCATGCGCGCGCGTGCTGACCCAGTCGGCGACATCGGCGGGCAGCGCCAGCCGCAGGGTACGCTCCAGCGCCACCGCCATGTCTTGCGCGCTGGCGAAGCGCTGGTCGGGGTCCTTCGCCATTCCCCTGAGCACCAGCGCGTCCAGCTCGGGCGGGATCGCGGGCGCGACCCGGCTGGGGGGTGGGATCTTGCCGGTCAGGATGCGGGTGATGGTGGCGCCCGCCTCTGCGCTGGTGTGCAGGCGGCGACCGGTGAGCAGCTCCCACAACACCACCGCCGAGGCGTACACGTCGGTGCGCGCGTCGACCGGCCTCTCTTCGAGCTGCTCGGGCGCCATGTAGGCCAGCTTGCCCTTGAGCTGACCCTCGTGCGTGGTCTGGATTCGGTTGACTGCCTTGGCGATGCCGAAGTCGGCGACCCGGGCGATGCCGTCGATACCCACCAGCACGTTCTGCGGCGAGACGTCGCGATGAACCACGTGCAACGGCTCGCCACGCTCGTCCTTCGCCTGGTGCGCGGCGTGCAAGCCGTACAGCATGTCTGCCGCGATGCGGCCGGCGATCGCAGGGTCGATGGGGGCGCCGTCACCCAGGCGCCAGAGCCGAGCCAACGACTCGCCGTGCACATAGTCCATCACCAGGAACAGCTCGCCGTCGCGTGCCTCGACGTCGAGCACCGGGACCACGTTGGGGTGGCGGATCCGCGCGGCGATCCGCGCCTCGTCGAGGAACATCGAGACGAACTCGGGGTCCTTGGCGAAACCGGGGTGCGAGCGCTTGATGGCCACCGTGCGCGAGAAGCCAACCTGCCCGCGCAGGCGGCCAAGGAACACCGTGGCCATGCCCCCCGACGCGAGCTCGGCGTGAAGGACGTAGCGGCCGATCTCGATGCGCTCTGCCATCAGAACCGGCCACTCACGGAAGCCACGCCGGGCCCGAGCCCCACGCCGACGGAAGGGGACGGGCGTTCGCGGCTTCCGATCACGAACAAGGTGACGCCGCCGGCCACGGCGAGCCCCCCGCCGATCAGCAAGGCCTGGCTCCAGACCTCCTTGCGCTGGCCGCGATCGATGCGCTGCTGGACCGAAGACGGGCAGCGATCGTCGGGGCACTGGTCGGCGACTCTGTCGAAGTCCTTGCCGGCGTCGAACCAGAGATACGCGCCGACACCCGCGGCGGCCAGCCCCACCGCGCCCACCGCGAGCCCGATGGTGCTGGTCGGCGCCGGTGATGGCGGCGGCGGGCTGGGTGGCACGGCCGGCGCGGCCCGACGCGGCTCGGGCGCCGGTTCGACCGCGGAGACCCAGCTGACGCGCACACTTGCTCGGGCGCCCTCGGAGACGCTGATCATGCGCGCGAAACGCTTCCCTTCGGGGGTGACGGCGACGACGCGATGGTCCCCGGGGTTGACCGGCAACGCCGAGCCCGCCGCGCCCGTCGGCAGCGGTCCGTCGTCGAGCGTGACCCGCGTGCCGCGAGGCACGTCGCCACCGAGCTCGATGGTCAAGGTGGGCACGCGGGCCTTCAGCGCCTCGAGCCGCTCCCGGGCAAACTCTGCACGGCGCGTGTCCCCGGCGGCCTCGGCCAGCTCGAGCAGACGCTGGAATCGCAGCTGCGCGTCGAGCAACCGACCGAGGCGCTCTTCCGCCATGGCCCAGCCCTGCAGGGTGCCCCGGGCGGGATCGAGCTCGAAGCTGGCTTCGAACTTCTGGACCGATGCGCCCAGCTGCCCTTGATCGGCCAGCGCCACGGCCTCGCGGAACAGGGCGTCAGCAGCGGCCTTGGCAGCGGCCGGGTCCGCCCACGCGGGGCCCGGGCAGCCGAGCGACGCGACGATGGCCATTGCCGCCAGCCACGACCGCCGCCGCACCGCTCACTTCTCCAGGTCGGTCGGAATGGGGGTGCCGTAGTCCGCGACGGACTCGACCTCGTCCGGGAAGAGCGACATGGCCTCGAACGTGCCCTTGGTGGGGTCGGCGCCGACGCCGTTGAGCTTCACCACATCGACGCTCAGGCTGCCGGTGGCGCGCCAGCGCTGGTCGGCGTGCTTGCGGAACACGCCCGAGATGCGGGTGTCCTGTGCCTCGACCAAGATCCCCCCGCTGCCGACCGTGACCTGGATCAAGAACGGCGCAGTGCCGAACGCCGTGGTTTCGTTCTCGTCCTTGGCGAAGCCGTCGGCGATGAAATAGTAGCCGTTGGGCGGCTCGGACTCGGGCAAGAAGTCGACGTATTCGGCCAGGGCCTCTTGCTTCTGGCTGGGCTTCACGCAGCGCGCATCGGGGACCAGCGCACAGATCGGGGTGTCCCCCGAGCAGCTGGGGCAACCGGGGCGAGAGTTGAGCTGCTCGCGGCGATTGCCGTTGGTGAACCGCGATCGCCACACGCCAGTCTCGGGGTCGACCTCGAGGTACGAGAAGACCTGGATCTGCGTGGCCAGATAGTCGACGTTCAGGATGAAGTAGAAGTAACCCGTGGGGAGGGTGTTCTTGCCGCCACCCGACAGCTGGTAGGTGAACGGGAGGCGGATCCGGTCGCGCGTGCGGTGACCCTCGAGATCCTCGAGCCCGGGCTCGATCAAGAGCAAGTACGGCGCGGTGACCGCGAACGACTTCGTCGAGTCGATGGTCAGCGTTCGGCCGGTGACGTCGAAGGTCCCGCCGAAGGTCCGCGCTTCGTCGTCGGGCGCGGCGCCGTCGTAGGCCAAGAGCGTGCTCGCCTCGAAGGCTTCGAGATCGGGAGGCGACTGTTCGTCGAGCAGGTTCTCGTCCGCGTCCATCTCGGCCTTGACGACCTTGAGGCGCAACGACTTCTCGACGAACCGCTCGGAGAAGCTCACGACCAAGGGGTCGGCGGGCCCGGCTTTCATCACGCCGTTCTCGAGGTTCTGCACGCTGGGGTGCGGCGGCGGGTCGAACTCACCGCAACCGAAAGCACCGAGCACCAGGGCTAGGAAGGCGAAGCGTCGGACGAACATCGGTCGATTCCTCCTCTAGAACACGAAGGTGGAGCGCCCCTGGATCAGCACGCTGCGAACCGCCTGGCCGTTCTCGTCCTCGAAGGCGTCACCCGGGAAGAGTACGGCACCTTCGAGATCGAACAAGAAGTGGTCCAGGTACTTCCACTGGAAGCGCCCGTCGAGCTCTGTCCCGTAGAAGTGGCCCGGCCGGCCGCCGTTGAAGTTGACCAGATCGTCCTCGATGTTCCGGCCGTCCCGCCGGTTCAGGCTGGTGGTCGGATCCACGGTGCCCGCGGGGGACCACGCCATGAGCACGCCGCCACGCAAGAGCACGTTCTTGTGCGGCCGGAAGTCGAACTGCGGGAAGACCGCCAACGCGTTGGTGAACGACCCTTCGGTGTCGACCCGCTCTGCCGGGAAGGTGTCGGCGCCTATGCGCCTGAGCAAGACCACGCCCGCCGCCGCCGAGCGCGCCGACTCGAAGTGCAAGATGCGCTCGAACATGAGCAGGCCCACGTTGTTGTCTTCGGCAAAGATCAGCTGCGTGAGTGCGGTGCCCGGGTTCGGGTCGTGATCGCCGGTGGCGAAGTCGCCTTCGAGATAGGCGGTCCAGGTGGGCTCGTCCCAGCGCACCACGGCGCGCGCGCCGAACTGCTCCACCTTCTGCCGCACGACGGGGTCGTTGTTGATCAGCGACAGCGCCTCGCTGATCTCGCGCGTGCGGCCGAGGATGCCGACACCCTCGAAGCCCGCCGTCAGCTTGTCGATGCGCCCCGCGAGCTTCAGGTTCGCGATGGTGATGTTGGTGGCGTAGACGCTCTCCCAGCGGTGCGCGACGATGCCCTGCACCTCCAGGTGTGTGCCGTGGGTGGGCTGCGGATCCAGCCAGCGCACCATGCCGCCGGCGCCATGCAGGTCGTCGCCGAACAGGCGAACGTCCCGCGACGCGGCGCGATCGTAGAAACCCGCCAAGAACACCCCGCGTTCGCGCGAGGTGTCCCGCTCGCTCTCTTCCTTCAAGCCTTCGAGCGGCTTGGTCACGAACAAGATGCGGTCGGTCGAGTCGCCGGCGTTCGAATAGCCGAAGCGGTTGGTGCGCCCGTCGCCGTCGGCCACCAAGATGGTCATGCCCTCGGTGGTGGGCTGACGGCCGATGCGAAGCAGACCCACCGGCGTCACGACCTCGCCGTACGCGCGCCGCACCTTGAAGGTGTCGTTCGGCACCAGCACGAAGCCGTAGCTGTCGGGGTCGAGCTCGTCGCCGCCCACGTAGCCCACGCCGGGCTTGGCACTGTTGGGGTTGGTGGCGGCAACGCGCGTGCCGCTGTTGGGCGAAGGGCTCACGCCGAAGGTGCCGTTGTCGCCCCAGAGCGTGCCATCGAGCGCGTCGAAGCTCATCACCAGGCGGACCTTCTCGTCGTAGTCCACGTTGGCGTCCAGGCGCAGGCGGTGCTCGATCCAGCTCGCGCGACGGTGCTTCACCCCGTTCAGATCGATCGGGTTCACGTACAGCCAGTTGCCGCGGTACTCGGCGCCGACTTGCAGACCGTAGTCGCCGAACTCGTGCCGATTGGGCGTGCCCAGCCCGTCGTCGTCCACCCACGGCTCGACTTGAGCGCGCGCGGTGGCGGCGAGGCACAGCGGCAGGAACAGCGCGAGGAGGTGCGGCGGCCCGAATCGTCGCATGAGACGCTCACGGTACCCGACCCGGCCCCGAGCGAGAAGCACCTGGCGGCCCGTCCCACCCTCGTGCAAGGCTTGCCCGGCACATGACACAGAGCGTGCTGGTCACCGGAGCCGCGGGCTTCATCGCCTCTCACGTGGCCGATCGCTTGCTGGCCAGTGGCGCGACCGTGACCGGGCTCGACAACTTCGACCCCTACTATGACCCCGAGCAGAAGCGGCGGAACGTGGTCCGGGCCCGAACGAGCGGTCGCTACGAGCTGGTAGAGGGGGACGTCCGCGACCGTGCGCTGGTCGAGCAGACCTTCGATCGCGTTCGCCCCCAGGCCGTGATCCACCTGGCGGCCCGCGCCGGGGTCCGGGCCAGCGTGGACGACCCGCTCTCGTACGTCCAGGTGAACGAGGTCGGCGGGCTGTTCGTTCTCGAGGCCTGCCGCAGCCGCGGCGGCATCCCGATCGTGTTCGCGTCCACCTCGAGCGTGTACGGCGGCGGCGCCATCCCGCCGTTCCGCGAGGACGACCCGGCGACCACGCCGCTGTCACCCTATGCCGCCAGCAAGCGTGGCGCCGAGCTGATGGTCCACGCGTATCACCACCTGCATCAGCTGCCAGTGGCCGTGGCGCGGTTCTTCACGGTCTATGGTCCCCGCGGTCGACCCGACATGGCCATGTCGTCGTTCACCCGCGCTCTGCTCGAGGGCCGCGAGATCACCCTGCACGGCGAGGACACGGCGCGAGACTTCACCTACGTCGACGACATCGTGGACGGCGTGCTCGGGGCACTGGGTTGGGTGACCCGCACCCGCGGCCTGGGCACCTTCAACCTGGGCCGCAGCGAGCCGGTGCTCGTGCGCCGGCTGATCGAGCTGCTCTCGGCCGAGCTGGGCGTGCCCGCCCGGGTGCGGCTGGGCCAGCTCGGCGCAAGCGAGGTGCCGGTCACCTCGGCCGACGTCTCGCGGGCCGCGCAGGCGTTCGGCTACGCCCCGAAGGTCAGCCTGGAAGAGGGCGTGCGGCGCTGGGTCTCGTGGACCCGCACCAGCAGCGAGGCGCCGGCGGAGCTCGGAAAGCGTCCGTGACCCCGGAAGAGGTCGCCGCGGCCGGGCCCACGCCAGCGCCGGCCCAGCTGCCGCTCTGGCGCCGGCTGCTGCCGTTCGTCACGGCCCTCGGCCTGCTCGCGTTCGTGCTCTTGCGCCTGGACTTTGCGGCCTTCTGGCGGGCCGTCTCCAGCACGCACTATGTGCTCTTCTTCCTGTTCACGCTGGCGTTCAACGCGGCGCTGCTCGCGGCCGACGTGCTCGCGACCATGCACGTGTACCAGCGCCTGGTCTGCCCCGTGCGCTACGGCGAGCTGTTCGTGATCCGCGCCGCCTCGTATCTGCCCAGCCTGCTCAACCACCACGTGGGTCAAGCGTGGCTCACGTATTTCATGTCGAAGGTCTACCGCGCGTCGCTCTGGCGCGTGGCCGGCGCCACGCTCTTGGTCTACGCCACCACCTTCGGCTGCGTGTTTTTGATCGGGGCCGCGTCGCTGCCCTTCAATCACGGTCGGGTGACCTGGCTCGCGCCCACCACCGCGCTGATCGGGGCAGCGGGCGTGGGCTACATGATCGTGATCGCGCTCAAGCCCAAGCTCATGCGCGCGCGCCAAGCCACCGCCGCGCTGGTGGACACCGGCGTGCGCGGCCACCTGCTCGCGCTGGCCTACCGCGTCCCCCACGTCGCCGTGCTGTTCATCGGCACCTGGGTGCCGTTCGCGTTCTTCGGCGTCAGCATTCCACTGACCGACGCGCTGGCGTACATCCCGGTGGTGATGCTGGTGACCGCGCTGCCCATCACGCCTCAGGGCGTGGGCACGCGCGATCTGATCGCGCTCCAGCTGCTCGCGGGTTACGCCCCCGGAGCTCCGGAACAACAGGCGGCGGCCATTGCCGCCACCACGCTGTCGTGGGCCTGCGCCCTGACGCTGGTGCAAGCCGGGCTCTCGCCGTTGTTCATGAAGCGCGCCCAGCGCATGCTCGGCGGCTGACGCCCACCTCACCAGCGGCGGAACGGAACCTCGTAGCCGGGCTGCTTGAAGGCGTGGACGTCGAAGAAGTGCGCCAGGGTCCCGGGCAGATCGGCGTGCTTGCCCGGCGCGCTCTCCACCAGGTTGTCGAGCTCGGCCGGATCTTTCGCCAGATCGTAGATCTCCAGCGTCTTCCGCCGCGTATCGTGGACCACCTTGACCTGACCGGGCGTGATCAGAGCGCGCTTCAGCTGCGCCTCGGCCAAGATCGGGCGAGTCAGCGCCCGGTCCAAGCCCGCCAGGATCGGCACCAGGCTCTGCCCCATCATGGTCGCCGGGGACGGCAGCCCGTACGCGTCGAGCACGGTCGGCCCCAGATCGATCAGGCTCACCGGCACGTCCACCGCGCGCGCCCTGAGCCCCGGCGCGTGGATCACCAGCGGCACGCGCAAGAGCTCGTCGTACAGAGTGCTCGCGTGGAAGGTGAGCCCGTGCTCGCCGAAGGCCTCGCCGTGGTCCGAGAACACCACCCACACCACGCGCTCCGCGAGCCCGCGCTCGCGAACGGTCTTCATCCACTCGCCGATCTCGGCGTCGACCTGGCTCAGGCAGACCAGGTAAGCGTCGCGGGGTGAAGGCTGCTTGGCCCCGCAGGCATAGGGCAAGTGCGCGTCCAGGAAGTGGATGAACGCGAACATCGGGCCGGCGCCCTGCTGGGCGATGCGCGCGCGCACCTTCTGGCCGGCCTCACGCGCCGACGGGTAGCCGCGCAAGCGCGCGGTCTGTTCTTCGCTGAACCCGCGAACGATGCCGAACTCGTTCAAGAGCCACCCGGCGGTGTCCACGGTGACAGTGGGGATCTGTCGCTCTGCCAGCAGCTCGGGGAAGCGCCGCGACGGGTCGTCGTGTGGAAAGACCTCGGGTCGTCGTTTGACGTACTCGGTCCAGCGCAGCTGCGAGTAGTAGCGGCTGGCAAACAGCGAGGCGATGGCCGGGGCGGTGGACGTGCCGGCCGACCGCGCCCGAGTGAACCATACCCCGCCGTCGCGAAGCGAAAACAGGTTGGGCATCACGCTGCGACGGTTCTCGTCCGAGAGCACGTCGGCGCGCAGCGAGTCCACGCCGATCATCAGCACGATCGGGTCTTGCGGAAGTGGCCGCAGCTTGGAAGGGGCCGCCGGTTCGAGCCGGGCGCGATCGACGAACCACTCCCGCTGCTCGGGCGGAACGCGGAAGGCCGACGGCTGCTCGCTCAGGTATGGAGCCACGAACGGCATGAGCACGGCGACGGGTTGGTGCGACAGCTCGATCAGGGTGCGGTTCGAGGGGCGCGCCACGAACCCGCCCACGGAGATGGCGAGCACGGCGACGGCGACGACGATCCGCAGCCAGCGCGGCGGCGCGCGGGGCAAGGTCAGGTCGGCCAGCGCCCCCGCGAGCCCGAGCCCCGCCGCCAGGGCCGCCACCAGATGCACCCCGGGGTAGGCCAGCGGGTGGAGCCAGGCATGGGTGGCGGTGAGCAGCGTCGCCACGACCAGCCCCAGCAGGCGCCACGGGCCGCGTGCGACGACCCTTCCGGCGGCGTGCCCGCCGATCAGCGCTGACGCGACGGCCAGCGCCAAGAGCGTGTGCCAGACCACTGGCGGGACACCCACGGGCAGACGCGTCACCGTTCCGGACAGATCGTCGCGGAGCACGGGCCAGCACACCCCCCAGAGCGCGACAGCCGCCACGCCCCAGCCGGCGCGCCCCTTCCACGTCGGCAGCTTGGCCCAGAGCCAGACCCCGGCTGCGATCAGCGTGCCGATCACCACGGTGTGTGCGATCACGAAGCCCTGGGCGTAGAGCCAGGTCAGCCGGGGAACGCCACGCGGCAGCCGCACCGCAAGCACCGCAGCGTGAACGAGCGCGAGCCACAGCCACGCCATGAGGTGCGCGCCCTCGGGGCTCGAGCGGACCAAGGGCTCGGGACGGTCGGGCGCGTTCGCGGGCACGTGCAGTCGGCGAAACGTCACTCGAGCGCCGCGTGACGGTCAAGCTTTGCGCGGTCCGGTCACCGTGGCAGAACGACCCGGCGCGCCGTGGCCGAACAGCAAGAAGAACCCTCTTTCGGCCCGGTTCGAGGCCTGCTGGTCGGCACCTTGGCGTTGTGCCTGACCAACGCGCTGGCGATCGCGGTCCAGCGCCTGCCGCGAGCAGGGGTGAAGCTCCGGGTCCTTCGCCACCTGCTCGATGCGGGACAGCACCTGGCGCTCGGGCTCGTGCTGATCGCGCTGGTGGCCCTGACCCACGGCCTGCGTACCCGCAGCCGGCTTGGTCGGTACGGCGCGGCGATCGCCACCGCGGTCCTCACCGCGCTCCTCGCGTTCCCCCTGCTCTCGGACGACGTGAGCAACTTCGCCTGGCGCGTGGCGCCGGCGTTTCCGAAGGCTGTCGGCGCAGCGGTGGCGGTAGGCGTCGGGCTCGGGTTCGGAGCCCTCGCGGCGGCCGCTGACTGGGTCCGAAGCCGCGCCGCGCGCGCCGCCCTCGCAGCGGCCGGGCTCTTGGCTCTGGCGCAGAACCACGTGCTCTTGCCCGGCGGGTATTCCGGCGTGCACCTGTTCGCCGCCCTCGCCGGTGTTACCGCGATCGCGGCGGCGCTTTGCACTGCCAAGCTCCCGCGGCGATGGCCCGGGGTGCCCGCGCGGTGGCCGACCGCACTGCAACTCGCGCCTTGGGCTGCGACGGCCCTGCTGGTCGCACCCACCCTGCTGATCTGGCCCGGTACGCCGCTGGTGCTCGAGCTGCTCCGCAGTGAGGGCTCGGTGGTGATGCCTCAGCTCGCGCGGCTGCATGCGGCGCAAGCCGGACCAAGAGCCCCGATCCCGGTCGAGAGTCGCGCTTGGTTCCGGTCGCGCGCGTCCGCGTCCGACGTGCCTCCGTCCGGCGCGTTTGCGGCGCCCGATCGCCCGCTGGTGCTGTTGCTGTCGATCGATGGTCTACGCGCCGATCTGCTCCTGTCGAAGCAGCACGACGCGCGTGCCCCGTTCTTGGCGAAGCTGCGCGACAGCGCCGTGTCGTTCGAGAACGCACGCACACCGGGCGCCCAGACGGCGTACACGCTGAGCAGCCTGTTCTCGTGCCTGCATTTCTCCCAGATCTTCTGGTCGAACGCCAGCGGAGGCATCTGGCCAGACGCCGAAGACCGCGACCGATTTCCGACGCTGCTCAGCCGCTCGGGGGTGCACACCTTCCACGTCACGCCCGCCCCCTGGATGGTGAATTCCTTCGGAGTCGCTCGAGGCTTCACCGACGAGCTGCACATTCCGCCACAAGGCACCAAGTACACGACCGCGACGGTCGTCACCGACGCCATCGTCGAGCGGCTGGCTCGCCTCGGCGACCGACCCGCCTTCGGCTTCACGCACTTCCTGGACACGCACGCGGGCATGCGCGGCAGGGCCGCGGGCGCAACCCCGCTCGAGAAACATCTGTCGCAGCTGGCGTTGATCGATGGCCAAATCGCGCGCATCGACGCGGCGCTCGAGCAGCACGGGCTCGCACCACGCGCCATTCTGATCGTCACTTCGGATCATGGGGAGGCCTTCGGTGAGCGCGGTCACTTCGGGCATTCGACCAGCTTGTACGACGAGCTCCTGCGCGTCCCGCTGATGATCCGCGCACCCGGAGCGCGCCCGCGGCGCGTCGAGACCCCGGTCAGCGTGATCGATCTCGGCCCCACGGTCCTCGATTTGTTCGGACAGCCCACGCCGGGTCGCTGCATGGGCGAGAGCCTGGCGCCGTTCGTCGCTGGAGCGAGCGCCACGCTTTCGCGGCCAGTCGCCGCGGAAGGCCGCATGAAGAAGATGCTGTTGCTCCAGAACCGTTACAAGATCGTCCTCGACGACCAGGTGAACACCGAAGAGGTGTACGACCTTCAGACGGACCCGAAAGAGGAACGCAACCTGATCGCGCACAGCGAGGTGGACGCTGCGTCCTGGGTATCGCTCGCGCGCCAGTTCTTCGATGCACACACTCTGCGACGCGCGGGGTACTCGGTGCCGTACCGAAGGTGACGGCGCCGCCGTGCGCGGGCGACCGCTCCGGCGTGCGCTCCGGCGTGCGCTCCGGCGTGCGCTCCGGCGTGCCCTCCGGCGTGCCCTCCGGCGTGCGCTCCGGCGTGCGCTCCGGCGTGCCCTCCGGCGTGCCCTCCGGCGTGCCCTCCGGCGTGCCCTCCGGCGTGCCCTCCGGCGTGCCCTCCGGCGTGCCCTCCGGCGTGCCCTCCGGCGTGCGCTCCGGCGTGCCCTCCGGCGTGCCCTCCGGCGTGCCCTCCGGCGTGGGCGACCGGTCCGTCGCGAGCCACAACGCCCCCCGCCCAAACGACTTCGACGGGCCACACACATCGACCCGAATTGCTCGCAATCCGGAGCATTCCGCCGCTGTGTACGGCTCCACACCGGGAAGTTGCTCCGCCAGCGCGCATTTCCCGGTCTTCGACCGGCATCGACAGGCTGAAGACGCCGTTTTGCGCGCCCACGGAGCAAAAGCGCGGCCGCACCACGTAGCGACCGCCCCAGGAGGGGGGGGGCAGCCGCGGAGCCGCGCACCGCGGCGACGCTTTCAGGTTCGGGACCACCGCGCTCCCCCGCAACGCTTTCAGGTTCGGGACCACCGCGCTCCCCCGCAACGCTTTCAGGTTCGGGACCACCGCGCTCCCCCGCAACGCTTTCA
>JAKLKA010000278.1 GCA_023150915.1 Polyangiaceae bacterium | reverse complement strand
ACGCCGAGCGCGATGTAGACGCTCTTGTTGCGCACGACGCCCTGGTCGCGAGTCTTCACGACGATCGCATCGAGGTAGACGATGGGGTAGACCGTGTCGAGCGGCCGGCTCTGCCACGCCGCGACGTCTTCCATTGCGGCGTCGGTGACGCGGCTGATCAGGTCCGGAGAGACCTCGACGCCGTACATCTCCTGCAGGTGCCCCTTGATGTCCCGGACGCTCATGCCGCAGGCATAGAGGGCCAGGATGCGGTCGTCGAAGCCGGTCAGCCGGCGCTCCCGCTTGCGGACCAGGTGGGGCTCGAAGCTCCCCTCGCGGTCCCGGGGAACGTCCACCGTGACCTCCCCCTGCTCGTTGAGCAGCGTCTTGCTCGTGTAGCCGTTCCGGCCGTTGCTGGCCCCCTCCGGCCGAGCCTGACCGGCGTCGTACCCGAGGTGGGAGGTGAGCTCGGCCTGTAGCGCTTTCTCCACCAACCGGGCCGTGAGCTGCCGGAGAAGACCCCCTTCGCCGAGCAGGTCGTCCGGGTTCTTCACCGCCTTCATCAGCTCGTCGAGAATCTCGTTCTTGATCGCAGGTCCGTTGAGATGAGCCATGGGCTTGTCCTTCTTGGTTCGGAAGGGCTACCTCAGGCCGTCAAGAAACACAGATTTTCGGACGCTCCTCACGCCGCCAGGACGTTCCGCGACCGCTCGGAAGCCTTCGTCCCGTTCCTGTCCCATCCGCCCGCCTATCCGCCCGAGATTCGCCCGATTCGCCGCATGGTCTACACCACCAACGCGGACGTCTGCCTGCCTGAGTCAAGTTACACAGGAATCCTGACACTCCGGCTCGGGCGCGCGGCCATGCTCAGCCGCAGTCATCCCATCCTATCAGGGCGCCTGAGCAGCCGCTGGTCGAGCTCGTGTACCACCCCTCGCTCTTCGTTCCAACGAAGTCGCACTTGACCTCAGCGCCGGCACAGGCCGCGTCGCACACCTTCGTTCCGTCGACGTACCAGCCCTCTGCGCCCGTTCCCACGTGGTCGCACGATGGGGCCGAGGGCCCGTCGATACACCCGCAGCCGCACGAGTCGTTGAACCCAGTCTGTCCGGGAGCGCACAAAAAGTCGAGCGCGGCGCACTTGGTAGGGTCTTTCGCGAAGTACTTCACCTTCGGGTCATTCGGGTCTGGACAGGCTGGAACCGATCCGCAGGCGTACGAACACGCACTGGCGCTGCACGCCCACTGGCCCGGGCACTTCGGCTGGGCGAGCCCCTGAACCGTGCAGTCGCTCGGTGTGGCGCACCAACCCGCGGTTGCCCGCACCATTTCGAACCACGCGCTAGTGTTCACCGCCCGCAGGCGCAGCGTCCCATTGGCCGTCAACTTGTACTCGTATCGCGTGCCTTCGTCGAACCTCAGGAAGCGCTTGCTCGTCGTGCTCGACTTCGTGAACTTGAAGGCACCATCTTGCCCTGGCCAGTGGTACGTGCTGTCGCCCTTCAGAACGAGCAGCTTCAGAACCTTGGCCGGGGGCGCCGCGGGTGGCGCCGTCGCCAGCTCGTAGGTGCCTAGCGGCTTGTTGACGCCGTCAGCCTTCCCGTCCTGGTCGGCTTGGTCATCGTCGTCTGTAGCGCTGCTGCCCTCGTTCGATCCGCTGGAATCGGCCGAGCAAGCGGCGAGCAAGGACGCGACTGAGAAGACGAGCGGCGAGAGGAAGAACAGTCTGGACATTTGTGTCTCCGATTGAAGTTGGGGGGAGGGAGCTCCCGACCCTGCTGTAGTCCAGAGTGTGCAATCGCCGTGCCGCGTCCCACATTTGGTGACCGCCACTGTTTTCATAGCGGTGCCGACGGAGCACGGTGAAGTGACGCGCACACCCAGTTCGCAGCGAAGCGGACGCGGGCGATCGGTTCGATCGCGTCGTGGCACCGGCAGCTTGCGACGGGCCGGCCTCCCGGGGAGGCAAGAGGGTCACCGGACGCACCCCGGAGCGCAGATGCATGTGGCGGCTCACCGCGGGCACAGGCATTGCAATGCCCAAAGGCATGCGAACATGCCTCTTCCTAGCTCTGGTCGGGACTTTCGGCTGCGGCGAGTCGGACGCAGGAGGCTCTGCCGGCGGAACGGGCGGCAAGAATACCGGGGGGAGCGCGGCAGGCGGCGGCAGTATGACCGGTGGAGCAGGTGGCGGAATGACCGGTGGCGCAGGCGGCTCGAGCGGCGGCGGCGTTGCAGGCGCAACGGCGACCGGCGGCACGAGCGGCGGCGGCACCAGCAGCGGCGGCACCAACAGCGGCGGCACCAGCAGCGGCGGCACCAGCAGCGGCGGCACCAACAGCGGCGGCACC
>JAKLKA010000118.1 GCA_023150915.1 Polyangiaceae bacterium | reverse complement strand
GGCAACGTCACGGTGAGCTCGCTCGCGAAGATCCCGATCCCCGAGGCGCTCACCACCGGGATCGCGGCGTGCCAAGAGTGCCCGGGGTCGAAAAAGTACACCTTCTGCGGCAAGGACAAGCCCGTCGGCGATGCGTGCAACTCGCTTCTGGATGCGCTGGTGGGTGGGTGCAAGGGCCTGGCCTGCGCGCTCACCACCATCAACCCCACGCAGCCCGACGTGGCCAAGCCCGGCGGCAAGCCCACGGTGCTGGCCAACCAGGGCCCCCTGAACAAGCTGCCGAGCGCCGACGTGGCCGACAACCTGGACGCGTACTCGGCCTTCCTCACCTTCCACGCGCGGCGCGCGCACGTCACGGGGAAGAAGTGAGGCGGGCGCGGAGCTCGGCGGCCTCGGCCGCAAGCTCGTGAGGCTTCGCGTGGTCGAGCAGGGCGAGGGCGCGGGCGCGCTGCCGGCGGGCCACCGCGCTGTCGCCCCGCGCAGCCGAAAGCAGCCCGCGGTGCTCGAGCACCAGGGCCGCGAGCACGACCTTGTCGCCACCGCCGATGACCATCGCCGCGGACCGCGCGTCGAACAGCTCGATGCCCCGCGGCAACGCCAGCGAGAGCTCGGCCGACGCGATCTCGGCTTCTGCCTCGTCCACCTTCGACTCGCGCGCGAGCTTCAGGGCCCGCGCCAGCGCCTCGGTGAGCTGCTGGATCAACCGGCCAATGTAGTCCTGGCGAAGCACGAGATCGGGAGTCTAGCCTCGACCTGGGCAGTCTTGCCACGATCAGAGCACGATCATCATGAGTGGCGAAGACTCACGAGAACTACCGGCGAGGCCGGCGGATGCCCCCTCGTGCATCGGACGAGTCGCGACTTTCTCGCAGGTCGCGCTTCGCGAAAGTGTTCAGGTCGAGTCTAGCTCACAGACGGCGCAACGCCGAGGCCGTCATCAGGACCCCGAGCACCAGCAGCACCGCGCCCAGGACGCGCACGACCTTGGCGATCTTCTTCCGAGTGAGGCGCTCGCGATAGCGCGCAGCCAGGGCGGCCACGAGCATGAACCAGAGCACGACGCCGACGAGGGCGCCGGCGGCGAGCCACGGCACCCGGGCGATGTCTCTCGTGAGCCAGCCGCTCGAGTACAGGGCGGCGGCCACCGCGCCCCAGGTGGCGAGGAACGCGGGATTGGTGCCCACGACCACGAGCCCGGTGACGAACCCGCGGGCGCCCGACTCGGCGCGCGTCGCGCGCTGCTGCCGACGGATCAGCAGCGCCCCGAGCCCCAGCAAGAGCGCCCCACTGGCGAAGCGCAGGCCGAGCTCGAGCTCGGGGTGCCGGGTCAGCGCGCCAGAGACGCCCCAGAACGCGATGGCCACGTAGACGCTCTCGGCCAGCGCACCGCCCGCCGCGAGCGAGAGCGCGTGGCGCCGCCGCCCTTCGAGCCCGGCCGCGACGACCAGCACCAGCAACGGCCCCGCTGCGGGGATCGAGCCGACGAATCCAAACGCGATCCCCAGGGCCAGCGCGACGGCGGCCATGGTCAGCGCGCGCTCAGCCGCACGATCGCGTCGTGGATCGGGCGGTCGAGGGCGAGCCGGGTCGCGCGCCGGGCCGCGCCGAGGGCACGCACCCCTTCGCTCAGCTTGAACGGCCCAGAGCGGGGCAAATCGTCGAGCACCAGGGCCACCAGGCCCGAGCGCCTCGGTGGAACCAGGCTCTTGTCC
Organism: Polyangiaceae bacterium; assembly: GCA_023150915.1. Lineage (GTDB taxonomy): Bacteria > Myxococcota_A > Polyangia > Polyangiales > Polyangiaceae > JADJKB01. The sequence goes on along the minus strand of JAKLKA010000118.1, from coordinate 20,755 downwards.
CGGGTGCTGCGCCACGGGGAGCGCGACGCAAGGTGGTGGTGCAACACGCGGCGACCCGCGGGCACGCCATCGAGGCCCGGGCGGTCCAAGATCCCGCCGTCGAGCAGCGGGCGACCGCGGTGCCACGCCGGATGGAACAAGCCCGGCACGGTGCAGCTGGCCTGAATCGCCGGTGCCAGGGCGCCCTGGCTGAGCACGCGTGTGGAGCGCGAGAGCACGTCGAACACCGACACGGCCACCGGTACGCGACAGCTCGCGAACTCGCTGACCGGCAAGAGCGCGTCGATGCGCGCGCGAAACCGCCGGCCGCGGAGCAAGCCCAGGCCGGGCGACGGGTCCCAGAAGTCGTCGCGGCGCAGGCCCGTGAGCTCGCGATCGAGCACCGGGGCGTCGAGCCCCGCGGCCCACAGCCCGGCGACCAGCGCGCCCGCGCTCGACCCCGCGACGCCGTCGGGCAAGAGCCCTGCCTCTTCCAGCGCGGCCAGCATGCCGGTGTGGGCGAAGAACCCGAAGAACCCGCTCGACATCGCAAGGGTGAACGGGGCTTCGGAGAGCCAGGCGCGGAGCGTGGGCAGCAAGGGGCTAGCGTACCGCAGACTCACGGGCGGGAACGACCGGGAATTCTTGCGCCGGGGTCCACGCCGGAGAGGTGGAGGTGCGGTCGTGCGCGGCCGCGGCCTCACTCCGCGGCGCGAACACAGCGGAAGTGGTGCCCGGGGATGTCGTTCTTGATCCGGCCAATGCCCCGGTGCGTAGCGCGGAACACGTGCGCCGGTGCGCGCACCTCGCCGCCGCGCACCGGCAAGACGATCCCCTTCGCCCACGGGCACTTCTCCCCGGGCGGACACTTGGTCGGCGTGGTCGGCAGCGCCGTGTACCCGCCGGTGTACGCGTCGGGCGAGACGCCGACGACCTCCCCGGCGTTGCCGATCAAGTCGTAGATCCCCTCGGGGCTCGGCGGGTAGCTGCCCGCGGCGCTCAGCTCGGGGATCGCCGAATACGGCACCTTCGGCTTGCACCGCGCCGGGTCGATGTTGGCCAGCTCGCAGGTGGGCTCGCCCTCGCCCCATGGGTAAGTGCGAGTGCCGCCCCAGGTCGCGGCCCACTCCCACTGAGCTTCGGTGATGTGGCGCTTGCCTTCCTTTGCGCACTCCTGATCGCCAGGCGAGAGCGTTCCAGGGCCATCGAAGTCCGGCCTGGCGATGTCCACGGAGCCCGTGAACGGGAAGTACGCGCTCTCTTTCGCGCATTCGAGCTCCTGGCTCGGACAACCGGGATCGTCTTGGCCGTGCGCGCGCGTGCGCGCTGTTGCTTCGATCCAGAACGGCGCCACGAACACCTCGTGTGGCGCGTCCGCCAGGGGGCAGTCGTTGAAGTCCGGCGGAACCTGGTGCACGCCGGCCACCGCGCAGTAGCCGCGACCCATGACGAACGTGCCGCCCGGAACGAAGACTTCTCGCACTTCGCAGCGCCCCCCGACCAGCTCGGTCCCTGGCGGGCAGCCGGTCTTGGGCCAGGTCGACTCGGCCTCGTCGACCTGACCGCCGCAGCTCGCGCACAGCGCCACGGCGAGCGTACCGGTGATGTGGGCTCTCATTGTCCGCCGCTCCTCCGCGGACGCCGGCGTGACAGCGCTGCGGCGACCGGGAGCAGCACGAACCACACCCAGCCTCCTCGCTCGCCTCGACCGCCCGCCGGCCGGTGCCGGGTCGAGCACCCGCCGGGCGTCGGCGGCAGATCGAGCGTGACAAAGGCGGGTGCGTACTGGGTCGCGCTCACAACGCAGCCGCCCGAGTCATCCGGTCCGCTCGCGCTCGCGAGGCACTGGCGCACTCGGTAGTACACGCGGCCGCCGTCCCCCGCAGCCGACGCGACCGTCGCCCAGCTCTGCGCGGTGGGCGCGGCCCGGAAAAAGCCCGGCGGTGAGCAGTTGAGCCGCTGGGTGACCTGGAACGCTTGGCCGTCCCGCGTCACCACCCCCGCCGCGCCGCTGAACGCCGCGTTGTCCGAGAGCTCGAGCCAGACCAGGTTGTAGCCTGCGGTGAATGCCTGGTATCGGTCACCGGGGACGGCGAACACGTCCAGCTCCGGCGGCTGGGTGCTCGAGGCCCAGACGAACGGCCCCGACGACGTGAGGGTGGCGAGCGAAACAGCGAGCGCGGCCCCCTCGGAGCACTCGCCTACGTTACAGCGAACCCGGGGCCGCGCGTCGGGCCCCGGCGCACCGAAAGCGTGGATGATCGCGGGGAAGACGCCCTTCTCGATGAATGCGGCGCGCGCCGCGTGCTCGTACCGCCGCGTGTCGACGTGCGGCGCGGCGCGCAGCTGTTTCAGCAGCGCGTCGAAGTACCGAACCTCGCCGTCTTCGGTGCCCTGGAGGCTGCGCTCGGCTCCGAGCAGGTGGCGCGCTGGCGTCAGGCTCGCGATGCCAGCGTCGAGGAACCGCCGCGCGTAGCCGAAGGCGGCGCCCCCGATCACCAGCTGGCGGTAGGGACCGAACTGCTCCGCCTCGGTGGCGCTCCAGGTGCACGCGTCGGTGTCGCCGCCCACGGGCTCCTTCTCCGCCCAGTACCCGAACGCGCGCTTGTTGCAGAGCACGCGGGTGAGGTCTCCGACCGCGCCGGTTCCGTAGGCGGACTTGTCGTTGCAGGCATTCAGCAACGGTGCCAGAGGGCTCGTCGAGGCGAAGAGCGGACCCACGGCCCCGCGGCGGACCTCGAGAGCGGCGAACGCGTCCGCGAGCCCTTCGAGGACCGCCACCCGGCGCCGGCACGCCGTCTTCGACGGGCAGTCCCCCGGGAAAAGCTCGTCCGGCTTGCCGTAGGGGTTGGGCAAGAGCTTCCAGCCGTCGTCCTTGGCCAGCGACTCTTGGACGTGGTGGTGGTACTCGTGAGCGACCAGCGAGCCGTCGCCGGTGCCGTCGAGGGCGTAGGGCGCCGGCTGGAGCGCGATGGTCGGCCGTGCGTCCGCGATCTTGAGAAAATAGCGCCCCGCGCGCGCGTTGTTGAAGTCGGAACCAGCTCCGGGGTCGTCGGTCGAGAAGACCGGACGCCAGTGCACGGTGAGCTCGGTGCGGAAGCGGTCCTGCCCGAACACCTCGAAGCGCTTGTCGAGCAAGCCGTAGAAGCGCTGCAGCTTCCCCACGTGGAAGAACGCCTGAAGCTCCGCGTGGTGCGCGGGGCCAATGGGCTTCGCCGCCGGCACGTCGTCGCGCAGATAGTGCGCCCAGTTCGCTACGTCGCCGGGAAGCGCCGGTCGCACCGCCACGTTGTTCCGGGAGCCGTGGATGGGCGCGACGCCGAAGGCTTGATTGGTGAGCAACAGCTGCGGGCCCAGCGGATCCGGCGGCAGCGCAGGGCTCGGCGTCGGCGCGTTGGCAGCGTTGGTGTAGTCCTCGTCCGATCGGGGCGCGACCAGCGGTTGGCCGAGGTGCAGATCGTCGTCGAGCAGCACGTGGTTTCCGCACACCGCGAACCCGGTCGAGTAGCCGGGCCCGGCGTCCGGATCGTCGGACAGGCACGAGCTTCTCGTCGCGTCGAAACTCGCGGTGTCGAGGTGCGTGCTCTGGCCGTCGCCCACCCCGACGTGAGCCGACAGCCGCTTCAGACCGCCGAGGTAGTCCGGGTCATAGCCGTCAAAAACGAACGCTTTCTCGTTCGAGCCACTGGCGACGACTTGGCCTGATGCGTCGAGCACGGTGAGGTACTCCCGCCGTCCGTCGAAGTGCACGACGTGGTAGCGGCCGTGCGCGCCGCCGTTGACCCAGTACACCCGGTCCACATCGTGGATCCGCGCGGCGGTGCGTGTCTGCCGTGCCGCGAGGCTGACCGCTTCCTGGTCGGTGATCGCAAAGCGATCGAAGGACAGTGGCGCTCGGCCGGGCGGGACGCGACAGCTCAACGTGGCGGGAGCTCGCTGCCCCGCTGCGGCTGACAGCTCGCAGCGACCCGGCGTGAGCCGCACACCGTCGTGGACGAAGGCGATGTCCCAGACGACGCGGTCGCCGGCGCGCTCGACCTCGCGGCGCTGCCCCGTCACCGTCGGGGCAGCCGGCACCCGCAGATCTGCGAGCCGTACGGCCAGCGTGACGAGACGCTCGACGTCGGCATTCCGCGGCTCGGGGCCAGGCAGGGACAAGCCGCTGAAGAAGAAGCCCTCGCCCTGGGGATCGAGCTGCAAGGATGCACGACGGAAGAACGCGTACTCGGAGGGGCGCATCGCCCCCGCGCGGTGCCCTGGCGCTTCACGGGCGCCGTGTGCAACGACGGGGCCGAGCGGATCCGCGGCGCGCGCGTGCCGGCGCCTGGGGCACTGGACCCATGGCTCGCTCGCGCCGTGGTCGCCGCCGTCGTCTTCGTCCAGCAGGGCACCGCTCCGCTCCGGCACAGCGGGCTGAGCAGCGGAAGGAAAAACCCATGAGCCTACCACTGAAAGAGAGAGAGAGAGAGAGTCAACCGCGCGCGAAGTCGTCCGCCCATTTCAGGTCCCTCCGTGTGCCGCCGAGTGTGGCAGCTGGAGGAGCACGGCTCAAGGCTGCTCGATGTGGGCTGGGGTGGCGCGGTGTGGGCATGCATCGCGGATGACGGAGCGCCGGCCCGGCGGGCGCTCACCCGGGCTTACCGTCCACGCGGGGCGCGAGCAAGATCGGCGCGAACATCACCACGAACACCAGGAACCCGAGCGCGAACAGCCCGCCCGCGGTGTTCATCGAGTGGCGATAGGCCACGTTGCCGCCGAGCGGCCCGAACACGCGCAGCAGCGCGGCCAGCACCACGGCACCGAAAGCCACGCCGACAATCGGCTTCACCGCCAGCATGCGCCCACTGTGCCCGAGGGACACGCGCGCCATCATCCCCAACGTGAGGCAACCGATGGCGCCGGCAGTGAAGGCGTGCAGGGCCGCAGTCGCCGGCAGCGCCGGGGTGAGCCAGACTGCCCCGCGCAGCAAAAAGCCCAGCCCCACGAAGGCGTGACCGGCGTGCAAGATCCACAAGAGCGAGTTTCCGAACGTGTGGAGCGTCCCCCACGGCGCCATGCGCGCCAACACCATCAGACCGGTGGCCGCGCACAGCACGGCGACGAGCCGCTCGTCCAAGGTTGCCAGATCTGCCAGCGCCGACAGCACCACGCCGACGATGGCAGCCACGTCCAGCTTGGGCAGGTTGCGGATGGTCTTCTGACCGGTCGCGTTGCGGGTGAACATCGGCACCACCCGGGCAGTCATCACCACGATCATCGCGATCACGACGTACACCGCGAGCCACGCGCCCTTGCGCGCGCCCTCGGCCCACACGCCCAGCGCCCCCAGGTGCATGCCCAGGTTGCCGGCGAAGAGCAGCGCCAGCATGGCGACGAACTGGTAGTTCCGCTCGTTCTGGGTGGCCACCATGGGCCGCGCGCACACCACCGCCAGCGCCGGCAGAAATGCCAGATCGAGCACGGCCGGCAGCGGGCGCGGCAGCTGGTCGGCGAAGAACACCGCAAGGCGCCCGACCAGCCAGAGCACTGCGAGCGCCGCCAAGAGCCCCCCGGTCGCCGTCTCGCGCGAGGTCCAGTTGCCGATGGCGGTGAGCAAGAAGCCGGCGATCACCGCCAGGGCAAACCCGAAGATCATTTCGTGGGCGTGCCAGAACGGCCCGCCGAAATAGGCCGGCGGGGCCTTGGCGCCGCCGAGCATCGCGAGCCAAAGCGGCATGGCCAGCGCGGCGTGCAGCCCCGCGAGCAGGAAGAACGGGCGAAAGCCCTTGCCCAAGATGGCGGGCTTGACCAGCTGCGCGGCGGGCTGACCCGGCTGTAGCAACGAGCGTTGGACCACGGCCCGCATGTAGCGCCAGCGGCCGTCCGAGCCAAGCCCCCGTGCTGACGACTCTCAGTGGGTCAGGCGCAAGCGGGTGCGACCGTCGGCCGACTCGGACTTCGACCAGACCGGCCGCGCGGGCAGGTTCAGCGGCTGGTTCTTGGCGTACACCGGGTGCTTGCCGTGCGTTCGGAACCACTCGGCCACGCTGGCGGTGCGGTACATCTTCTCGACGATCTGCCGCCAGCCCACCCCGGTGTTGTAGGCGCAGAACGAGATCTCTCCCAGCTGGGTGCCGTAGGGGATGATGCACATCTCGGTGCGACGAAAGTCGTAGTTGAAGAGATCTTGGAAGTGCATGCCCGCGACGAACAAGAAGCGCCATTCGAAGTCCTTGGCGTCGCCCTCGCTGGCGCCGATGCGCTGGCCTTTCGCCCCCATCTGGCTCATCACCTGACGCACCAGGGTGGAGAGGTCGTAGCCGTCGGGGGCGCGCTCGGGCCGGAAGTTCCGGAGCAGCGCCAGCGCGACCTCGGCCAGCGTGCGCTTCTTGCCGAGCCCGGCATCGGCGATGTCGACCAGATCGCGGAGAAGCTGCGGCAGGTCCACGAGCTCGGCCACCGGAACCATCTGCTTGGTGCGCTTGTTGACCAAGAGCACCGTGCCGATCCCGCAGTTCGGATGGCAGCCGCACTTGAGCGAGCCGAACTCGGCGTCCGTGCCCAGCGTGCGATCCACCACGTCGCTGAAGGGGTTCATCGCCGAGAGCGGAAACCAGTCGCGAAGCGGCTCGGTCACGCCCAGCTGGGCGCGAAGATCGTGGGCCAGGTGGCTGAGCGTGTAGCGCTGCGCGCGGCGCGTTCGGTCGCTCACGTCCTCGTCGCGCCCGGTGAAGCTGACCGGCTGAAACGACACCACCGTGACCTTGTCGGCGTTGTCGATGGCGAAGCGCACGATCCGCCCGACCTCGTCGTCGTTGACGCCCCGGACCACGGTCACCACCAGCACCACGTCGATGCCCGCGGCCGCCAGGTTCTCGATGGCGCGCAGCTTCACGTCGTAAAGGTTGGAGATCTTCCGGTGAGCGTTGGCCTCGTTGCCGATGCCGTCGAACTGCAGGTAGGCAAGCCGCAGGCCCGCGGCCTTTGCTTGCCGGCAGAAATCCGGGTCTTGCGCGAAGCGAAGGCCGTTGGTCGCGCACTGCACGCAGAAGTACCCCAGGTCGCGGGCGTAGCGGACGCTGTCGAGAAAGGCGGGGTGAAGCGTGGGTTCCCCGCCCGAGAACTGCACGCTGAGCTGGCGCTTCGGCTGAATGCTCAGCGCATCGTCCAAGATCCGGCGCACGTCCGGCAGCGACAGCTCGTGCACGTAGCCGACCTGGTTGGCGTCCATGAAGCACGGCTCGCACATCATGTTGCAGCGATTGGTCAGGTCGACGGTGAGCACCGCCCCGCGCCCGTACTTCACGCTCGAGCTTCCGTGGTCCCGCAGGCTGGTCTTCGGCGCCAGGAAGTCGCGCCCCGGAAACAGGCTCTCGATGCGGAGCAGGAACTCTGCATCGATGCTGATCAGCTCGTCGAACGGGCCGTGCTTCGGGCACTCTTTGACCATCCACACGCCGCCATCGCGTTCCACCAGGTCGGCGCGGATCTCGCCGGGGTGTTGGTGCAGCACGTCCAGAGGCTTCTTGCCGCTCAGCACGTCCTTGCGCACTTCCTTGACGCAGGTCGGGCAGAGAGAGTCCGTTCGACGCGGCAGCCCAAGCTCGGGGAAAGACCGCTCGGCTTTGCTGATCAGCGGCGCGGGCGCCCAGGTGGGGGTCACGGGCTCGCCGTGCGCGCGACGGTTGTAGGCTTGGACGATCGGCCAGAGCTTGTTCGCCGCGGTCGTTGCGAGCGCCGCGGCGCGACGGCGAAGCGGGGGATTCATCGGAGCGCGCGAGGATAACAGACTGCGCTACTGTTCGCGGCCATGTCGAAGGGCCGAGAACAGCCGCTGTGTGTGGTGGGTGACGTCCACCTGGCGGTGTCGGCTCGGAAGCCGGTGAGCCGGGCACTCGCTGCCCTGGTCGAGGCGCATCCGGACCACGAAATCGTCCTCAACGGCGATACCTTCGATCTGTCCAGCGATCCGCCCGGAATCGCCCCGGGGCAGGGCGTGACCCGCATCCTCGAGGCTCATCCCGAGCTGCGGGCGGCCCTCGTCCGACACGTCGAGCGGGGTGGGCGGTTGACCGTCGTGGCCGGCAATCACGACGCGGCCGTGGCAGCCCCCGAGGTGACCGACGCCCTGCGGCGCGCGCTGGGCCCAGCGCTCGAGGTCGCGCCCTGGTTCGTGCGCCGCGGCGGCGTGCACATCGAGCACGGCCACCTCTACGATCCGGACAATGCCCCGACGCACCCGCTGGCACCGTGGAGCGAGGCCACCGAGCCGCTGGGCGTGGCGTTGACACGACGCTTCGTGTCGAGAGCTGGCGTCTGGGACTTCGCGCATGGGGACGAAACCACGCCGCTCGACGGGCTGCTGAGGACGTTTCGCCTGTACGGCGTCCGGGCACCATTGAAAGTGCTGCACTACTTCGTGACGGCCGCTGCGCTGACCCGCGAGGCGGGTCGGCAGGCGGGCATCGCGGGCGAGCGAGAGGTGGGCGCCCGAGCCGTCGTCGACCTCGCGCGATCGACGGGAGTGGACCCAGACGCGTTGCATGCCCTGGCGCTCGCGGCACGCGCTGCGACCCACCATCGGCGCGGAGCAACCTTCCAGCGCTTGTACCTCGATCGCTCGCTTGCCACGGTGGTCGTGCTCGGGGCGCTCGGGGCGGCTGCGCTGGGCTCCACCGCGGGCGCCGGGGCAGCTGCGCTGAGCGCGGGCTACCTGGGGTGGTCGCTGTCCCGGGGAACGAACCGTTACGGCGGCCTGCTGGCGCGACGGCTGGCCGACGCTGCGGCTCGGATCCGCGAGCTGACCGCTGCCAGCTGGGTGGTGCTCGGGCACTCGCATCGCATGGAAGAGCAGAGCGGGTATCTGAACCCCGGCTCGTTCGCCTACCCCGCCGGCCCGGCGCGCCGTTTCGTGGCCGTGGGCCCCGACGGCCGGGCCGAGCTCCGGGCGGTTTGACGAAAAAATCGCGGTTTCTCCCGGGAAACTTGACGCCTGGTTCTGCAAATGAAAGTCATTTTCATTATGAACCGGGTCGCCCCACGGCTGCTCACGGCGCTGCTCTTCGCGGCGACGCCGGCGTTCGCCGACGACGACAGGCGCGTCGAGCTCGGGGGCTACGGCGAGATCCACCTCAGTCACCACGACTACGGTCCCGATCCAACGGGCGCCCATGGTTCGTCGAAAGCTTCGCGCAACGTATTCGACACGACCCGCTTCGTCCTCGAGGTCGAAGGCGAGCTGCCCGGCGACTTCGAGTTCGAGGCCGAGGTCGAGTTCGAGCACGGCGGCACCGGCGCCGCGATGGAGCTGGAATACGAGGAGTTCGGCGAATACGAGACCGAGGTCGAGCGCGGCGGCGAGGTGGTGCTCGAAGAGCTCTACCTCGAGAAGAAGTTCGGCAAGCGCTTCTCACTCAAGGCCGGGCGCTTCTATGTCGCCGTGGGGATGCTGTCGTTCTTCTACCAGCCGACTCAGTACCTGGGCCTGGCCCGCCCCGAGTCCGAGACCACGGTGCTGCCCGCGGTGTGGGACGAGATCGGGATCTCGGCAACCGCCAAGCTCGGCCCGGTCGAGCTCCGCGCGCAGGTGGTCAACGGCCTCGACTCGACCGGCTTCAGCTCTCAGCGCTGGGTGGCCTCGGGACATCAGGCACGCTTCGAAGAGACCCGCGCCAAGGACCTGGCCGTGGTCGGCCGCGCTGACTTCGTCGGGGTGAAGGGCGTCATGCTCGGTGCTTCGGCGTACTTCGGCAACACCACCGGCAACCGCCCGAAGCCAGACATGAAGGGCGTGTCCGCACCGCTCTTGATCGTCGACGCCCACGGGTCGCTCGACCTGGCGCCGCTCCGGGCGCGGGGCTGCCTGATCTGGGGCAAGCTGAAGAACGCCGGGGCGATCACCGAGAAGAACTCGCGGCTGTCGAACAACCTGCAGGTGCTGCGCTCGCCCGTGGCCGAGCAAGCGCTGGCCGCCTGGGTCGAGCTCGGCGCCAACGCGGCGCCCGCGCTGGCGCTCTCGACGGACCATCGGGTCGAGCCCTTCGTGCGTGTCGAGCACTACGACACGATGTTCGAGGTGGGCCCGGGGCGCTTCGACAACCCGCGCTTCGAACGCCTGATCTACTCGGCGGGTCTTGGCTACACGTACCGCGACGCGGTGGTGACCAAGCTCGGCATGACGCACAGGAAGCTCGGCTCGGCCGCACTCAACTCGGAGAACACGGTCGGGCTCGCGCTCGGCTTCGTCTATTAGGAGACCCCCATGCGAATCGTGAAGAAGTGGTCCACCTGTTCGCTCTGCATCGCGCTGCTCGGCTGCGGCGGCTCGGACGAGCAGCCCTCGTCCGATGGTGCGTTCGACTCGTGGGCGAAGAACCAGACCGCCATCGAGCACTACACCGACGACGTGGTGGTCGGCACTTACGAGCTTCTGGCCCTGCGCCTGCACGCGCTCGAGGCCGCGGCCACGACGCTGAAGGCCGCCCCGACCGAGGCGAACCTGGCTGCCGCGCGCAAGGCCTGGTCCGAAGCGCGCAAGCCCTGGGAGCAGAGCGAAGCCTTCTTGTTCGGGCCCGTCGACGCCAAGGGCTTCGACCCGGCGCTCGACAGCTGGCCGGTGAACCGCACCGACCTGGACGGCGTGCTGGCCTCGAAAGACCAGCTCACGCCGAGCTACGTGAAGAACCTGGACCCCACGCTGCGCGGCTTTCACACCGCAGAGTACTTGATCTATGGGCTTGATTCGAAGAAGCCCGCCTCGGCGCTCACCGCCCGCGAGCTGGACTACTTTTCGGCGGTCACCGGAAACATGGCGAGCGTGGCCGACGAGCTGGTCGCGAGCTGGACCGGTAGCCCTGACGGCTACGCGCAGGTGCTGAAGACAGCAGGAAGCAACAGCGTCTACCCCTCGCGCCAGTCTGCCGCGGAAGAAATCGTGCGGGGAATGATCGGCATCGCGGACGAGGTAGCCAACGGCAAGATCGCCGACCCAGTCGAGCAAAAGGACCCGAACCTGGTCGAGAGCCAGTTCTCGTTCAACTCGCTGTTCGATTTTTCCGACAACATCCGCAGCATTCAGAACGCTTACACCGGCGACAACCCCGACGCGGGCACCGCCGGCGTGGGCCTCGACGAGTGGATCGCCGAGAAGGACCCGGCGCTGGACCAGCGGGTGAAGCAGGAGATCGCCGACTCGATCGCCGCGATCGATGCCATCCCGGCACCGTTCTCCACCGCGCTGGCGAACCCCGAGGCCGCAGACGAGATCGCCACGGCCCAGACCACGATCCGAAAGCTGCAGGCCACGCTCGAGAAGGACGTGCTGCCCAAGATCGTGAACTGACGCGCCATGCGCCTGCGCCCCGAGCTGTGCATCTTGGTGTCGACCCTGGCCGCTGCGTGCGGCCAGGACGACACGCCGGACACCGTGTTCCGCGAGCAGGTCGTGCCAGTGCTCGAGCAGCGCTGCGCGTCGGCCGTATGTCACGGGGTGTCCGCCGGGGCAGAGCAGAGCGGCGACGTGGTCGACTGGGACTCGCAGCTGCTCTTCCGCATCGACCGTCACGGCAGCGTTTCCGACCCCGAGGAGGCCCGCCAGGCGGCGCTCCGCGCGATCAACACCCAAGAGGTCGAAGCGTCGTCACTGCTTCGCAAACCGCTGCATGTCGAGCTGGGCGGGCTGCCCCACCTGGGGGGCGCGAACTTCCAGCGGCGCGACATGCCGGCATATGCGGCGATCCGGCGGTGGGTCGAGTCCGAACCGGATGGCGGCGAGGACCCGACGCCGCTCGACGATGCCGAGCAGCTCTTCGCCGACACGGTACAGCCGGCGCTCTTGGCCGGGACGTGCTTCGACTCGACGTGCCACGGGCCGAACGCCGGGAGCGTCCCCTATCGGCTCGAGCCCAGCATCGAGGGGACCTTCTCGACCGAAGCGACTCGACACAACTACCGGGTGTCGCGCCGCATGCTCGCCCTGGGCGGCGATCCCGGGCAATCGCGCCTGGTCCGAAAGTCGACCCCGCTGGCCGGGAAGGGGATCTTTCACAAGGGGACGAACTTCGACTTCTTCGCGGGCGACCCCACCGGCGGCGTGAAAGCGATCGAAGACTGGGCTTGCTTCGAGCGGCGTCGGGCCACCGGGCAAGAGTGTACGGGCGCGGGCGCACCGCCTGTGAACGGGTTCGTCTTCGTGCGGGGCCCCACCGGACCCGGCCGTGTGTTCGAGCTCGACGTGTTCGAACCGGGGCGCGACCTGATCTTGGCGACCACCCCCCAGGCCTCGCTCACTCCGGCAACGCTGGAGAACCTCACCGCGGCCCTGCACGATCAACCGGCAGACGTCCGCGACCCGGCCGTTTCTCCGGACGGGCGGCGCGTGGTGTTCGCGATGCGCACCGGCATCGGCCAAGGTCATCACCTGTGGGAGCTCGAGCTCGATACGCGCCAGGCGCGCCAGCTCACCCACGGCAACGGACCGCTGAAGTCCGGCGGGCTCTCGACCGACCGTGATCCGACCTATGGCCCGGACGGCAGCGTTTGGTTCGTGACGACCCGTGCGGGCGTGTTGGCCGATGGCGGCCTCGGCCTGGACGCAGAGCTGATGAGCCTCGGTGCCAGCGGTGAGCTCAGACGCTGGACCCGCACGCCGCACGTCGAGCGCAAACCGGCGTTCCTGGAGGTCGGTGACGAAGCAGGCGGCGAGGTCGCCTTCACCGCGCTGCGCCAGGCACTTCCAGGTCAGAGCCGCGCGCACTCGTTCCGGTTTCCACCCAGCCTGGCCACCGAATATCACCAGCACTTCGGCATCAACTCGAAGCCCACGCTGTTCCACGACCTGCGCGAGCTGCCAGACGGCCGCTACCTGTCGGTGGTGGGTGAGCTGGACTCGTCGCACGAGACCGGACAGATCGGCGTGATCGATCGCAACTTCGGGCCCGAGCTCGGCGGCGCGACGGCGCCGTCATCGGCAGCCATTTCACCGTACACTCCTCCGCTGGTGCTGCTCGACGCCGACGGTGCCGGCGTCAGCTATCGCGATCCCGCCCCGTTGCCCGATGGTCGAGTGCTCGTGACCCGAGCAGTGCTCGACGGGGCGGCCCTCCGGACACGGATCGACGTTCTCACCCTGGCTGAACGTCTCGACGGCTCGGGGGCCTTCGTGAGCGGGCGGGGCACGCTGGTCGATGACGGCATGGCAAGCGACCCCGAGCCGGTGTTCGTGCGAGCCCCGGTCCAGCTCGACGCGCCGCCCCACACCGCGCCGGCCGAGCTCGGCAGCGGCCTCTTGATACACAACGGGGCGCCGATGATCGAGGCGATCTTGTCACGTCTGGAGCCCGCAGGCGCGAAGCACTTGCGGGAAGATCTGCGATTCGTGCGGTTGATCGAGGCACTGCCCGAGACGCCCGCGTCACGCGCGCCGGTTCCCCAAGCAAAGGGCGCGACCACCACCTCGCTGGGCTGGCACGGCATGAACCGGATCCTGGCCGAGCTGCCGCTGGCCCCGGACGGCTCGTTTCAAGCCAGGGTGCCGTCGGGGGTAGCGTTCCGCCTGCAGTTTCTCGACGAGCAGCGCATGGCGGTGGGGCACGCCCACAATCGCTGGTTCGATCTTCAGCCCGGGCAGACGCTGGCACAGGGGCTGAGTGTGTCCGCCGGTATCGAGCGTTACAACGCGCGATGCGCCAGCTGCCATGGCGCGGCAAGCGGTGACGGTGCGAGCCCTCCGCCCCTCGAGGCGCCGGATCTGATCAGCGCAGCCTCGCTCACCCTCAGCCGCTACGAGGCGCAGAACCCGCGCCGCCCGCTGCCACCGACAGAGACTGGAGACCCCACGCGCATCCGCGTGGACTTCGCCCAGGACGTGCAGCCAATCTTGAGCGCGAAGTGCGGGAGTTGCCACGGCGGCGCAAAGCCGGCAGGCGCGCTGCCGCTCGGCGCTGCGGCCACGACTTGGTACTCCGTTGCGTACGAGGCGCTGCTCGCCCCTGCCCGCGACCTGGTCGACGCGCGCGATGGCAGCGCGTTCACCAGCCACCTCATCGAGCGCTTGGTCGGCGCCGAGCTCGGGGCCAAACGCAAGTTGCCCCACGCCACGGCTCACCCCGGCGAGCACGGCGCCCCAGCGCTCTCCAAGGCCGAGCTTCTGACCCTGGTGCGCTGGCTCGATCTGGGCGCAAGCTTCCGAGGCGAGCCATGATGCGCTCCGCCGCGCTTGGCTTCTTGATCGTGGCGTGCGGCGGCACACCCGAATCCCAGCCGGCCGCCAGCTCGCCCCTGTCCGGTGGCGACACCACCATCTTCGACCAGACCACCAGCGCGTTCACCAATCCCGCGCCGAACCTGGGCGAGGCCGACCTTGCGCATCACCTCGAGGGCGACGTGGCTTTCGAGGCCACCTTCGTCACGCCACCGGCAACCGTCAACGCGGGGCTCGGACCGGTCTTCAACAACCGGTCGTGCAGCGCGTGCCACATCAAGGACGGGCGCGGCTTGCCGGTCACCGGCACGGGCGCCCAGGGCAGCATGGCCCTGGTCCGGGTGAGCACGGCAAAGTCCGCCCTCGGCGAGGGCACGCCCATCCCCGTACCCGGGCTCGGGCTTCAGCTCCAGGACCACGCGGTGTTCGGAGTCTCTCCCGAAGCGACGGTCCGCCTCGAGTGGATCGAGGAGACTTCCGCCTATCCGGGCGACGGCGCCAAGTACTCGCTGAGGCGCCCGAAGCTGGTGATCGAGCTCGCGGACGGCAAGCCGCTCCCGGCGGACGTGCTCACCTCGCTCCGCGTCCCCCCGCCGGTGTTCGGCCTGGGTCTGCTCGAAGCGATCCCCGAGGCAGCGCTGCTCGCGCTGGAAGATCCCCAAGACGCGGACGGCGACGGCATCTCGGGCCGTGCGAACCAGGTGTGGGACGAGGAAGGGCAGCGCACGGTGACGGGACGCTTCGGCTGGAAGTCCAACCAGCCCAACCTGACGCAGCAGGCGGCGGCGGCTTACCTGCACGACATGGGTGTGGAGAACCCGGTGTTCTTCGAGCAAGAGCCCGAGCTCTCGAGCAAGACCCTCGAGGCGGCGGCCTTCTACACCCGAACGCTGGCGGTGCCGGCGCGCCGCGACGTGAGCGACCCGGTCGTGCGCCGCGGCGAGCAGATCTTCTCCCAGATCGGCTGCGCCAGCTGCCACGTCCCGGAGCTGAAGACGGGTCCCTCACCTCATCAAGCCGTCGCCGAACAACGGATCCAGCCGTTCACGGACCTGTTGCTCCACAACATGGGATTCGATCTGGCCGACGGCCGCCCCGATTTCGTCGCGTCGGGCACCGAGTGGCGCACGCCCCCGCTGTGGGGCGTCGGGCTGGCAGCGCGCGTGCTGGTCGGCGCGGCGTTCCTCCACGACGGGCGGGCACGCACGCTGGAGGAGGCCGTGCTCTGGCACGGTGGCGAGGCAGAGGTCTCGCGCGAGAAGTTTCGCGCCGCGAAGGCGGGCGACCGCGCGGCGCTCTTGTCGTTCTTGGAATCGCTCTGAGGCCGGTCGCGGGGCGGGCCGCTCGCTCGCGACCTGTTGCGTCCTTGGGAGCGCTCGCCTCACCACGACCGATCCAGCTGCTCGGCGAGCTCTGCGCCGTTGCCGGGGCGGGCGGCGCGATCGCGCGCCAGGGCGCGTTCGACGACCGTGACCACCGCCGCGGGCGGCTCGACGCGCAGGGCCGACAGCGGCGGGATGGGCTCGGTCATGCGGCGGAAGATCTCGCCATAGCTCTTTCCGACCACGGGGGGCCGGCCAGAGAGCAGGCGATACAGCACCGCCCCCAGGGACCATACGTCGGCGCGCGCGTCGATGTCGCTGTCGCCAAGGACTTGCTCTGGCGCCATGTAGGACGGCGTGCCGAGCACCGCGCCGCTCTCGGTCAGGCGCATCAGCGTCGAGAGAGTCGGATGCGTGGCAAAGGCCTTGGCCAGCCCGAAGTCGAGCAAGCGCACGCGCCCCGAAGCCTCGAGGAACACGTTGGCGGGCTTGATGTCGCGATGCACGATGCCCTGGGCGTGCGCGGCGCCGGCCGCGCGGGACAGATCGAGCGCGATGCGTCGCACCTCGTCCAGCTTCAGGGGTTCGCTCCGTCGGAGTCGTTGCTCCAGGCTCTCGCCAGAAAGCAGGTCCATCACCAGCGCGAGGGTGCCCGTCGCATCGACCGCGATGGTCTGCCGCACCCGAAGCACGTTCGGGTGCTCGATCCGGGCAGACAGCTGGGCCTCGCGAGCAAACCGCTGGGCGTGCTCGCGGGTGTCGCTCTGCATCAACTTGAGGGCAACGCTCTCACCCGTCACTCCGTCCCGCGCTCGGAACACCCGGCCCATTCCGCCTTCGCCCAGCAGCGCCTCGAGCGCAAAGCGGTCCGCGATCACCGACCCGACGTCCCAGCAGCCGGGCTGACCACCGTGCGGCACCTCGGTCGGGGCAAGCATCGCCAAGAGACGGCGGCAGGCGCTGCATGCGTCAATGTGGCGTTCGACCCGGTCCGCCGTCGCTTCGTCCACGCGATGCTCCGCGAACCCGAGCAAGAGCGCGTCGTCTAGGCACTCGTTCATGGCTGCCTCACGCAGCGAAAGCCCACGGCATGGGACACGGCATGGGTCTCGTTCACCAGCCGAGCGCGCAGGGCGGCGCGCATCAGCGGGGGTGACGTGTGCCAGCCGCCACCGCGCATCACCCGCGCGGGTGGGTCCAGCGTGCTGGGCGTCTCGCAGCGCGGATCGTGGAAGACGCCCGTGCCCCAACACGGCTCGGTCTCGCGATTCCACTGATCGAAGGCCCACTCGCTCAAGTTACCGGCCAGATCGACGACGGTCGCCGAGCCGAGCGCGAGCCGGTCGCGAGCGCCGCTGCCCACCGCCGCCGGGCCGCTGCCCTGGGCGGCGCAGGCTTCGCTCGGTTCGCGATCGAAGACCGCGTCTTCGCACGCCGGCGCCTCGGTTCCCCACACGAACGGAGCGCGCCCGAGGCCACTCTGCAGGTACTCGAGCTGCGCTTCGCTCGGCAACCTGCCACCAAGAGACTCGCAATAGGCCTGGGCCTTGTGCCAGCTCAGGCAATTGACCGGGTGGTCCTCGAATGCGCCGGGGAGCTCGGTGTAGCGACACTGCTCGAAGCCTGGTCCAGGCACGTGGGGGTTGTCGCTGGGCCCGCCGGGCACGAGCGAGCTCGCGAGCCCCGACTTCCGGAACGCCGCCACCGTCACCTCGCTTCCATCCACGAAGAACGGCGAGAGCACGGCCAGACGCTCCAGGCGTCCGTCGTATTCGCTGCTGTCGGTGGTGTCGAGGGTGGGGTCGCCCATCCAGAACGCTCCGCCGCGCACGCACGCCATCCCCGTCGGGGGCGCCGATGCGCAACCAACGCGGGCCGCCCCCTCGAAGCTGCCGACCAGGCCCGCGGGCGGGCGGCCAGGCACGGCCGCCACCGGCGCTCCGGGCGGCTGGCCCACATGCTCGGTGAGCAGCGTGACGGTCAGGTGATCGACCTCGCCGGCTCGCACCGCAGGCAGCTCCACCAGCTTCTCGAGGGTCGACGCGGGGCGGGGCGTGCCCGCGATCGTGCCGGCGTTGCGATAGAGCCGAACGCGCAGGCGATAGCCGCCCTGTCCAGGTGGCGCCACGGAGCCGAAGCTGGCGCGGCCTGCATCGACGAGATCGTGATCGACCGCGACCTCGCGCCGGCAGCCCTCGCACGGCGCCACCGCGCCCGGCTCGAACAGGGCGAGCTCGAGCCGATCGAACAGCGCCGGAACCGCGCGCGCGGGCTGCCCCGGGGCGGCGGGCAGCGGCGCATCGGTGGTCACGTGAATCACCAGTTGTCCTTCGGGGGGCGGCGCGGACGGCGCGCAACCGAGAAGCCCGAAGCCCAGCGCGAGCCCGGCCCTCACGATGCCTCCCGATACACGCAGCGAAAGCCGATGAACGGGGCCTGGCCGGCACCCTCGGCCCCCAGGCGCGCGGCGCTCCGCAGCACGGTCGGGGGCGCCGCCCAGCTGCCGCCCCGCAGCGCACGCTCGGGAGTTGCAGTCTGGCATTGCGGCTCCGTGACCGGAGCCTGCCGCCAGCAGGTGGCCGAGTAGTCCTCGTACGAGTCGAGCACCCATTCGCTCAGGCCACCGGCCAGCCCATGCACGCCGAGCGGAGTGCGATCGCCCGCGCCCGAGTCCGCGGGCAGCGGACCGAGACCCAAGGCCTCGCAAACGCCGGGGGAGCCTGCCAGCGAAAGCCGGCCGAAGACCGCCTGATCGCACGCGGGCGCGCTCTCACCCCAGGGAAACGGCGTGCGCCGATCGCGGCCCGCCGAGGTCGCCATGTACTCCCACTGGGCTTCGGTCGGCAGATCGCCGCCCGAGAACTGGCAGAGCTGGCGGGCGGTCTGTTGCGACACGCAGCTCAGGGCGAACCCCTCGCGGTCACCGGGAGCGGCCTGCCAGGTGCACCCGTTCTTCACATAGTCCGGTCCGAGCACGCCGGCGTTGACCGTGGGCAAGGCCTGTGGCGCGAAGCCCGCGGCCAGCGCCGCCCGGAACCGCCCCACGGTGACCTCGTGTCGATCGACCCAGAAGCGCGACAGGTGGACCACCCGCTCGGGGCTGGGCGCCTTGTCCGGGTAGAGCAGCAGCTCGCGCGACCCCATGATGCTGGCGCCGCCGGGAATGCAGACGCGCTCGAGATCGCCAGCGCCAGCGCACGGCTCGGACCAGGTTCCAACCTTCGACTCGGTGGCGCGAGAGATACCAGGCTTGCCGTGCAGCTCGCCCACGGTCATCCGGCTTCCGTCGAAGCAGGCGGTGCGCGGCTCGGGCAGCCAAGCCATCTTGCCGGAGCAGGCACCCTGGAGCAGGACGTCGGCGGTCTCTCTCTGACCAGGCGCGAGCGATAGCGCGAAGAGTTGGTCCACGCTGAGCGCGGGCAGCGGCTCGGTGGGCGGCGTGACGTCGACGCCGGCCTGGACGAGTCGCGGACTCTCGTCGGCGGGGGCGGGCGCCGCGTCCCCTTCGTGGGTGAAGCGCTCGCCGCGGTAGTCGCGCTCGGCCCCGTCGGAATGAGCGCGCAGGCGCACCCAGACGCGAGCGGCGCGCGACTCGTCGGCCGAGTAGACCGAGAAGCTGACGGGCCAGCTCGCCGCATCGGGCAGGCCGATGGTGCGCGACTCGAACCAGCGGCCGTCGTCGGCGTAGAGATCGACCCGCAGCTGGCTGACCACCCGCGGCACGGGCAGATCGGTGTCCACGTTGAGCAACACCTCACCGTAGGGCTCGGGCCCGCGCGGGCTACAGCCAGCCAGCAGGCAGAGCGCTGCGAGCGTCAGCGCGCGCGGATCGCCCATCCCAGGCCTCCACCGTCGACCGCGGGGCGGTCGGGCTCCGGGCGCGTCGCCGCGTAGGTACCCAGCGCCACGCCGGCGACCACGACGCCCGCCGCGGTCCAGAACCACCACCGCTGTGTGAGAGCAGGCTCGTCGCGCTGCAGTCGCGCCGGCACCTCGACCCGCTCGCCCGCACGCGCCGCCGCCCCCACTTCGTAAGGCAAGAAGCCCTGCTTGCGCACCGCGATGCGATAGCGGCCCGCTGGACGGCTGAGCTCGACGGGAGCGAGCCCGACGTCGACGCCGTCGATGCTGACCGCCGACCTCGGTTCGGTCGAGGTCACGTGCAAGGTCGACGGCAGCTTCTCGAGCGCCAAATCCAGGGTACGCCGCTCGCCCGACTTGAAGGCGTGCTTCACGATGACGTCGGCAAACCCCGGCCGCGAGAGCACGAACACATGGGTGCCCGGGTCGAGGGTCAGGGCGAACCGATCGGCAGGTGGTCGCTTTCCGCGACCGGGCTGAGCCGTGCCGGCGCGCAGCAGGGCCGGGCGCGTGCTCACGACCTCGAGCGGGGCGCCGTCGACGCTGATCGTGGCGTCGGCGGGCTTCAGTCGGACCTGCACGCGCACCACCGCGGCGTCGGTTTCCTTCAGGTACCCTTCTATGTCCGCGATGATGCTCGGTGCCAGCTCGCCGCCGGCGCCTTCGGCAAGCGCGCGAGCAAAGGTCTGCTGGGCCCGCGTGGTGCGCCCCAGCGCGCGCTGACAGATCCCGATGTTGTAGCTGGTGGCCGCATGGGGGCGCAGCGAAGCCGAGCGCTCGAACTCGGCCAGTGCCTCGTTCCAGCGCGCGTCGGCCGCGAGCTCGGAGCCCGCGCGGAACAGCGCCCGCGCTTGCTCGACCGCGCCGTCGACGGGCTGCGGCTCGGCGCGGACGTGGGCGCTCGCGCAGAGCGCGACCCCGAGCACGAGGGCGGACACACGACGACGCATCTCAGAACGGCGGCTCGGCGATCAGCTTGTCCGAACCGGTGCGCCGCGGCGGCTCTGCCGACGCGCTTGGCGCAGGCGCCCGGGTCGCCCGATGGGTGGTGTGCGCGGTGGCAGACGGCGCCGGCGGAAGGGTGGCTGCGGGCTGCGGCGCGCGCGCAGCCGGAACGCCGACGCGAGGCACGCCAGCACCCAGGGCGCGCACCAGGGTGCTGGAGCGCTCGGCGCGGGGCCACGCGAGCCCGACCAGCGCCGCGATGCTCGCCAGGCCCAGCGCCCCGCCGACCCAAAGCGACGAGCGCGCGCGCGTTCCCGCCACTTCACGCGTGACTGGAGCCCCAGTCGACACGTGCTTGGGGCTGGCGGCCGGGTGGCCGCCGGGCAAGACCGCGTCTGGAAGATCGGCGAACATCGCCTCGAGGCGCTCGAGGACCAGCGCAGCGCTGGCGGTACGCTGGCTCTTGTCG
>JAKLKA010000117.1 GCA_023150915.1 Polyangiaceae bacterium | reverse complement strand
GCTGCCGGCTCGGGGGGCCTGTCGGGCGGCGGTGGCAGTGGTGGCGTCGGCGGTGGGCTCGGCGGCAGCGGTAGCTCGGGCGGCTCGGGCGGCAGCGGCGGCTCGGGCGGAACCGGGGCCACGGGTGGCACCGGCGGCACGGGCGGGTGCCTGAGCACCCAGAAGCTGTG
Source organism: Polyangiaceae bacterium (assembly GCA_023150915.1). Taxonomy (GTDB): domain Bacteria; phylum Myxococcota_A; class Polyangia; order Polyangiales; family Polyangiaceae; genus JADJKB01. The sequence goes on along the minus strand of JAKLKA010000117.1, from coordinate 22,649 downwards.
CAGCGGGAACTGCGTCTCGAAGTCGAGCGCGACCTACGGCTGCGGGTCCACGTCGTGCGCGCCGTGCCCCAGCGGCCAACCCAACGCCACCGCGGCGTGTGTGAGCAACGCCTGCGGCATCAGCTGCACCAGCAGCACCTGGGGGAACTGCGACGGCGTCACCACCAACGGCTGCGAGACCGCGCTGAACGCCACGGGGCTCACGCTGCACTGCGGCAAGTGCGGTCGCTCGTGTGCGGCCACCAACGCGTCGGGCAACACCTGCGAGGCGGGCAGTTGCGCGCCGACTTGCTCCCCCGGGTACGGCAACTGCAACGAGAGCACGAAGCCCCTTCCCGACGACGGCTGTGAGACCAACTTGGCCACCGACAGCACCGACTGCGGTGCGTGCGGCAACAGCTGCGGGTCGCAAGGGGGCATCCTGTCCAAGTTCACCTGTTTCGGCGGCAACTGCGGGTGTTCGACCACCTCGCAGTGCGAAGCGGCCAATGGGATTTCGGGGGCCAGCTGCAACACCGCCACGCACCTGTGCACGTGCGACGCCGTCGCGTGCAAGCTGGGCGAGGTCTGCGTCAAGGAAGGGAACAAGACCGTCTGCAGCTGCAACGGCTTGGCGGCCTGTGCCAGCGGCTCGATCTGTTGCCCGTCGGCCGGCTGCGTGAATCCGCAGACCGACAAGGCGAACTGCGGCGGTTGCGGTCGCGCCTGCAGCCAGACGCAGACGTGCGTCAGCGGCAGCTGCGTCTGAGCGCCGGGTTGCTCAGAGCACGAAGTTCTCGAGCAAGATGACGCCGATGCCCATCAGCGCCCCGCCGGCGATCAGCCCGGCGCAGGTGGGCTCCATGTTCTTCACGAACACCTGGTGGCCGGTGCTCTCTTCCTTGGTGAGCAGGCGCTCGGCCAGCCAGAACAGGAACGAGCCCAGGAACATGGCCAGGCAGGTGTTGAATGGGATCACGAAGGCCAGGCCGATGCCCACGCCCGAGATCCAGAATTTGCCCTTGGTGGCCAGCTTGGCCCCTTCCAGCGCCACGCCAACGATGGCACCCACCAGCGCCATCCAGCGCGCGCTGACCTCGAGGTTCGAGAGGCCCTTGGTCAGCACCTCGGCCACGGCCTTCCAGATGGTGGCGCCCGGCATCGGGTACTGATCGGTGACCAGGTTCGCGGGACCGTTCCGCATGAACACCAGGTAGAACACCGGGACCGAGACCAGCGCGCCGGCGACGATGCCGAGCACGTGGCCCACCGCCTGGTGGCGCGGCTTGCCCCCCAGCATGTAGCCGGGCTTGATGTCCATCAGCAGGTTCGAGGCATTGCCCGCGACCTCGCCGGTGATGCCGGCGGTCATCAGGTTGGTGGTGATGTTGCCGGGGGCGATCACGCCATAGGTCAGCTGCGTCAGCTTGCCCAGCGCGCCGCTGGGCGTGATCGAGGTGAGGCCGGTCGAGTTCACCGCGATCAGCGTGAACACGAAGATCAGCGGCACGGCGATGATGCCCATCCACACCTTCACGTCGAAGAACAGCGCGGCCAGGGCCACCACCACGCCACCCACCACCGGAATGCCGATGGCAAACACGCTCATCGGCAGCTCGATGTCCTTGAGCACGTCGCTCTGCCGGCTCGGGTCCTTCTTGCCGAACAGGCCCTTGAAGGCGCTCACCAAGATCTGCGGCTTCGAGAAGAAGGCGAACAGGCTGGCGGTGGTCATCATCGCCACGCCACCCCACAGCGCCCACATGGTGATGGCGCGGAACCCATAGGTGGTGACGCCGTCACGCACCTTGCCGTGGATGTCGCCGGCGTTGATCGCCCATGGCGCCAGCACCAGGTAGTTGATGCAGGCCCCGATCATGATGGAAACGCCCGTGCGGATCCCCATCAGGCCGCCCGCGGCCATCATCACGAAGTCGGTGTCGGGGCGCACGGTGAGCTGGCGCAGGTCCACCCCGCTGACCTTGAGCGTGGTCAGCTTGTAGAGCCAGTCGTCCAGGTACTCGGGGACGTGCAGGAAGGTGATCTTCAGCTTCTTGGTGATGGCCTCGCTCTGCGCCACCTTGAGCAGCGCCGCCAGGCCGCCGGTGACCACCAAGATCTTGGCCTTGAGCATCCCCGCCTTGGCGTCACCCGAGTGCAGCGCGTCCATCACCACGCCCGCGGCGCGCCCTTCGGGGAAGGGGAGCTGCTCGTCGTTGATGAAGCGCCGCTTCAGCGGAAAGGCGAACAGCACACCCAAGATGGCGACCGCGGTGATCCAGATCATGGTGGTCATCATCGGGATGACCTTGCCGGTGACCATCATGTAGGCCGCCAGGCTCGAGATCATCGGCGCCGTCATGTATCCGGCGCTGGTCGCGATGGACTGCATCGCGTTGTTCTCGAGCAGGCTGAACTCGCCGCCGATCTTCATGCTGGAAAGGACCTTGAACATCGCGAAGGCCAAGATCACGCTGGTGATGCCCACGCCCAGGGTCCAGCCGGTCTTGGCGCCGACGTACAGGTTGGTGAGCGAGAGCAGCCCACCCAGGAACATGCCGGTGATGGCCGACCGCACGGTGAGCTGCGGCATGTCGCCTTTGTAGACGTTCTCGAGCCACCAGCGATCCTTCTGCTCCAGCGTCCAGGTGCGGATCTGCTCGTCGGTGAGCTGGACCAGCCCCTTGCCGTGCCCCCCTGCCTCGGCCGTGGCCTTCGCCGCCGGGTCGGGCGGTGCCTCGTTCTCTTCGGCGCTCGCCGCCGGCCCGCTTCCCTCGTCCTCGCTCATGGCGGGGCTCGATGCCATCGGCCCCGCGGGGCCGCAAGGCCCGACTTTTGGCGGTTGCTCAGGCCGGCTTCATGCGATGCAAGCCGCTGATCCGGCAGAACGACCGCAGCGCGATTTCCGCTTCGTGGTCCAGCTCGACGAAGCGCAGCGCGATGCCGTTCTTCTCGCAGCGGGTGACGACGGCGCGGGCCTCGATCGCCACGCCGATGGGCAGCTCGAAGTAGACCTGCACGGTCTCGCCGGGGGCGAGCTCGAGCTCGCTCTGGATCGAGAGGCCCCCCCGCGAGACGTCCAGCGCGCGCCCGGGGCGCGACGTTGCCTCGGTGTCGATCAGCACCGGGCGGTCCAGCTTGGCGCGTCGGTCAGCGCGGCGATCGACCCGAGGTGCAGGGCTCACGACCTGGGGAGGTGTGTGAGGCATGCCTCATACGTAAGCAGTCCTCGTGCCAGGGCAAGCCACGCGGAGATTTTGGAGGTAGGCGCGGGTTCCCTACACGCCAAGCGGGCCCCAGCGCTGAAAAGATTGCGCACCGGGCGCCGAATTCTGCCCCGCTACGTCGCCCTCTGTTTGGGCCGCGCCTTCTTCGCGCGGGCCGCGAGCCAAGCCCCGAGCGGGGTCCAGTAATAGTCCTTCCAGCCCTGGCTGATGGCTTTGTGATGAGCGTCGGGCACGCCGTGCTGCGTGAGGGTGAGCCGCGTGCGCCCCGTGCCCGCCGGGGCGAGCTCGAAGCGGGCGATCGACCAGGCGCCCTCGGGCCAGTCGTTGGCGCGCCACGCCTGCACGATGCGGCTGCCCTTCGACAGCTCGAGGTTGAAGCCCACGATGTACCCGTCGTACGCGCTGAACGTGCCGCCCACCTTGCCGTCGTTGCCGGCGCGGCTGCCGGTCATCGCGGCGTGTTGTTTGGCGTCCACCAGCGCGCGGTAGACCGCCGCGGGCGTCGCGTCGAAGGTCACGGACTGAGTGATGTCTTTGGACATGGTGCCCCTTGTCAGGGTTTTGGCGGCGGTATGCCAGCGTTTTCGCGCGTCGCGGAAAACAGCTATGCTCTCGGCCACTCATGTCTCGCCGCGAAAACGACCGCTACCAAGTCTGGATCCCCGTCAAAGTCGACGCGCTCCGCGAGGGCATCGCCGTGACGCACGACGCCAGTAGTCGTGGAGTGCTCATGCTCACGGCCAGCACTCTGGATGCGGGCGCGCCCGTCGAAGTCGCGCTCAAGCTCCCCGATCAGACCGTACCCAAGCGCGTCACCGGTCGCGTGGTGCGCGTCGAAACCAACGAGGCGGATCCGCACGGCCTCTGGCCCCACCGCATGGCCATCGAGTTCGACGAGGTGGTGCCGGAGCTCGAGTGGGTCGTCGGCGCCGGGGTGGCGCCCGAGCGCCGCAAAGATCCGGAACGTCGCGACCCCTGAGGGGCGCCATGTCGCAGAGCATGCCGCCGGTCCCCCCGACGCCGGAGCCGTCCAAGCCCCCGGACGAGCCCGCGCCGGGCATGCGCCCCTCGTGGAAGGGCTGGGCGATCTTGGCGCTGCTCTTGGCTGCGTTCTGGGCCTGGCAGTACTACGGCTCCGACAACCAGGCGCACCCCGAGATCAGCTACACGCAGCTCTATCGGCTGGCGGAAGAGGGCAAGCTCGAGCGCTTGACGCTGCGGGGGCTGCAGGTCACCGGAAAGCTGAAGCAGAAAGAGACGATCGACTCGCGCGCCATCGAGACCTTCAAGTCGATGGTACCGAGCCAAGACGACAAGGAGCTGTTGCCGCTCTTGCGCAGCAAGGGCGTCGAGATTTCGGTCAAGAGCGAAGAGCAATCGTTTGCGCTGCAGCTGCTGGTGAATCTGCTCCCCCTGGCGCTGATCGTCGCGCTCTGGGTGTGGTTCTCGCGGCGCGCGTCCCGCATGTTCGGGTCCGGCAATCCGTTCGGTGCAGGCGGCGTGATGAAGAGCCGGTCGCATCGCTTCGAGCGCGAAGGGCAGGTCGCGGTCACCTTCGACGACGTGGCCGGGCTGGCCGCCGCAAAACAGGATCTGCGTGAGGTCGTCGAGTTCTTGCGGCACCCCGAGCACTTCCGCCGGCTCGGCGGCAAGGTGCCGCGGGGCATTCTGCTGGTGGGCCCCCCGGGCACCGGCAAGACGCTGCTGGCCCGGGCCGTGGCCGGCGAGGCCAAGGTGCCGTTCTTCTCCATCAACGGGTCGGAGTTCATCGAGCTGTTCGTGGGGGTGGGCGCCGCGCGGGTCCGCGAGCTGTTCGAAGAAGCCAAGAAGGTGGCCCCCGCCATCCTGTTCATCGACGAGATCGACGCCGTCGGCCGGTCACGGGGCGCTGGCATGGGCGGTGGCCACGACGAGCGCGAGCAGACCTTGAACCAGCTGCTCTCGGAGATGGACGGGTTCTCGCGCAACGACTTGACCATCGTGCTCGCCGCCACCAACCGCCCCGACGTGCTCGACTCGGCGCTGCTCCGCCCGGGGCGCTTCGATCGGCGGGTGATGGTCGACCGGCCCGAATGTGGCGCGCGGCGAGCCATTCTCACCGTGCACACCAAGGACAAGCCCCTGGCGACCGAAGTCGACCTCGACGCCATCGCCAAGAACACGCCGGGCTTCTCCGGAGCCGATCTGGCGAACCTGGTCAACGAGGCCGCGCTGGGCGCCACTCGCCGCGGGGCCGACGCCATCGAACAGCAGGACTTCTCGGCGGCCTACGACAAGATCGTGCTGGGCGACCCTCGGGAGACCAAGCTCGACCCCGCCGAGAAGCAGCGGGTTGCCGTCCACGAGGCCGGGCACGCCGTGCTCGCGCACTACACCCCGGGCGCCGAGCCGCCCGAGCGGGTGACCATCATTCCGCGAGGGATGGCCCTGGGCGTGACCCAGCAGACCCCCGGAGTCGACCGTCACCTGATGACGCGGGCCGAGCTGTCGGCCCGCTTGCAGGTGCTCATGGCAGGCTACGCCGCCGAGAGCGTGGTGTTCGGCGACGTGTCGAGCGGCGCTGCCAACGACCTGCAGAAGGCCACCGACATCGCCTTCAACATGGTGGCCCACTTCGGCATGAGCGAGCGCGTGGGTCCCGTCTATCACGAGCACCGGACCGAGCACCCCTTCCTGGGCCAGCGCTTGGCCGTCGAGGGGGGCACCAGCGACGCCACCGTGCACGTGATCGAGGAAGAGACGCGGCGCTTCTTGAACGACGCCCTGGAGCACGCCAAAGCTCGAATCAGTGAGCGCCGCGCCGAGCTCGACCGCCTGGTCGCCGCGCTGATGGACGACGAGACCCTGGAACGGAAGCGGATCGAGGAGATCCTGGGCGCCCGCCAGTGAGTTGGCCCGCTGGGTTGCACCGCGTCAGTGACCGGCGTCGGTGTCCAGCCCGTCGGTCACCAGCTGGAAGAAGCTGCCGTACCCCCGGGTGCGGCTCCGCCACTTGAAGTGATCGAACGAGGCGACCACGGTCGCCGTACGGTGGCCGTCGAGCTGGCGGGGGTGCCGGCGGCCTTGATCGAGATAGCAGCGAAGAAACAGGCTCTGCTCGTTCGACGGCAGCGCGTCCACGTTGCGCGTCCAGGCCTTCCACTTGTCGGGCTCCATCAGATACTGCTCGACGTTCGAGGTGTAGAACACGCTGACCGGCAGGTCGCGTTTCTTCAGCTCGGCCCCGATCCGCTGGAGCGCGTGGTCCCCCGCGAAGTCACCGACCACCGGGATCACCCGGTTCTCGCGCTGCATTCGCTGCACGCTGCGAAACGCCGCCTCGCTGCCCAGAAAGCCGCGCTGGGCGCCGTGGGCGTCCTTCGCACCGAGCAGCTGCGAAAGCTTCGGGTACTTCCGGCCGTTCTTGTCGTGCAGCTCGAACGACAGCTCGAGCCCGCGGTCGAAGAAGGCGCGGTGGGTGGCGAGCAACGTCTTGTCGTCGTCGGGCCCGAGCTCGAAGCCTTTGTCCCGGATGCTCTTGGCGAGCTGCGCGTGGATCGGATCGAAGGTTCCGGGAACGGCCCCAGCGCGCGTGGCGTGGGCGAGCACCGCCTCGAGGCTGGCGTCGGGCCCCGGATCGGTCTGGGCGTCGTGCGCGCGCCCCAGCAGCAGCGCCACGAAGTGGCTGCGTGAGGTGGCCGCTTCGAAGATCACCTTGTACAGCAGATGATGGATTGCGTTGGCACGGCGGATGTCCACGATGAAGGCGAGCTGCGGCTCGAGCAGCGCCAGGTACGTGAAGTTCTGCTCTGGCCCCACGCCGATGTAGGCGCCCCCCTTTCGGGCGCGCGCCGCGAGCTCGTCCACCGGCTGCAGATAGCTGGTCTCGTTCGAGACGTAGTTGTCACTGAAGAAGTAGCGATCGGGCTCCGACAGCTCGCGGAACAGCCGCGCGAGCTCGCCGTTCGGCAGGCCTGCAGCCGGGGCGGGGGGGGGTGCCGGCGCCGGCCCACTGCTCGACGAGGCGGCGGGAGGTGCCGGGGACGATGCATCGGGTCGTGGGCTGACCCCGACCTCCGGCCCCCGACATCCCACGACCAGCGCCCCGAGCGCGATCAGCCTGCAAGTCCACGCCATTTCATCCCCGAGAACGCCAGCCCACCTTAGCGGATTCCGCGGAAAGCGCCGCCTCGGAAACCTCTCGGGCCGGGTGGTGTCACAATCGCCGTGTCGTCGCTCATGGTCGAGCCGCTACGTCCCGCCCTGGCCGTCTCTGTGCTCGCTCATGCGGCCGTTCTGGGCCTCGCGCTGCTCTTGACCGTGCACCGCGCCGGCACCCGTGCGCCCGCCGAGGCAGGTGCGAGCTTCCGTGGTGAGACGTACGATCTGGACGAGCTGCTCGAGACGCGGAAGCCCGCGCCGCCCGCGCCGGCGCCGGCGCCTCTGGCCCCGGCAGCGGCTGCGGGCCCTGACCCCGGAGCGGTTCCCGTGGCGAAACGCCCGCGCGCTCGAGCCCGGAAGCCCGCGCCGGCCGCGAGCGTCGCCGAGCCGGCCCTGGCGCCGCCCGGTGCCGCCTCGGCCGTCGCGCCCGGCGCCGAGCACACCGGCAGCGAGAGCCCCGGCACCCGCGGCGAGGTGCCCGGGATTGCCAACGTTGCCAAGGCGTTCGCGAAGGCAATGGCTGCAGCGAGCCACAAAGATCCCACCTGGGATCAGCTGCCGTTGGGCTCTGCGGGCACGCTGCGCGTGGTGATCACCATCGACGACGAAGGTCGCATCGCAGACAGCCAGGTGGGCCACCGTGACGAGCGCCCCGCGCACCTGGTGAAGCTGGTCGAGCGGACGCTCTTGCTGATGCGTGCCGGGCGCTTCGCGCTCTCGAAGGCCGAAGCCAAATCGGGCGCCGAGACGCTGCGCATCGACGTCACGCTCTCGTCGGTCGATCCGCAAGAGGCCTACGAGGATCCGCGCCACACCGTGGCCATGGGGTTCGAGCCGCCGCGGGCGGACCGGGCCGGCCGGGCCTACTTCGTCCACGCTGCCGGTCGCCGCTTCGACGCCCGGATCAGCATCGAGTGAGGCGTGGTACGGTCGCCGGATGCGGCTTGGGCTCATCCCGCTCGCGCTGGTGTGCCTGGCCGGCTGTCGCGAGGGCCGTACGCCACCGGCATCGGTCGGTCCCACCGCCAGCGCGCTGCCGGCGGCCCGGCCCAGCGGCGAGCAGCCGACCGGCGTGCCCAAGGTCAAGCTTCGCGCGACCCATGCCGATGGTGTGCCCCTGCACCCCGCAGAGAACAGCTCGGCCGTGTCGGGACGGCTTGCCGACGGCACCGAGGTCGAGGTCCTCTCGAAGAGCGCCGACGGGCGCTGGTTCGAGGTGCGCACCGCCGACGGCACCCACGGCTTCGTCACGCGGCGCTACGTTGCCGGGGCACCCGCAGCGCCCGCCGCCCCCGCCGCCGCGCTCGACGGCGACTCGCCGTGGGCCTCGCAGGCCGCCTGCGAGCGCGCCCTCACCGCGGGGCGCAAGCTCGAGCGACCCGACGGCGTTGCGCGACTGGGCACGTGGAACGTCCGCTGGTTCCCCGACGGCAAGCCGGGCAAGGGCCACGCGGGGCAGGGCACGAACTTGCCGTGGCTCGCCTGCATCATTGCCTGGTCGAACGTGGACGCGCTGGCGGTGCAAGAGTTCAAGACCAACCCTCGTGCCCGCGCCGCGGTGGACGAGCTTCGCCGACTCTTGGATGGGCACACCGGTGGCCAGTGGGCCGCCGCGTTCGACGATTGCCCGAACCTCGATGCGCAGCACGTCGGCCTGGTGTACGACTCGAAACGCGCCACCGCCAAGGGTGCGACCACCGTCGGCGTGATCAACCCGCACGGCGAGGCGTGCAAAGACAGCCTGCGCCCCGGCTTCTCGATGCACTTGACCTTTCCCAAGGGCCTCGACTTCCATTTCGTGTCCGTCCACACCAAGAGCGGCAGCGATCGACGCTCCATCGGCCTGCGCGAGAAGACCCTGGCGGCCCTGGGCGACGCGCACCGTGTGCTCATGGGCGTCGAGCAAGATCCGGACGTGCTCGCGGCGGGTGACTTCAACACCATGGGCTGCAAGGACTGCTCACCGGCCATTTCCGCGGCCGACGAGCTGGCCGCCACCGATCGCGCGCTGGGCGCGCTGTCCACGCGCTACCGCCGCGTGCCGTCGAGCGCGCAGTGCTCGGAGTACTACAAGGGCCACGGCACGCTGCTCGACCACTTCGTGGCTTCTGCGTCCTTCGCCGAGCTGGGCCCGGGCGCCCAGACCCGGGTCTCGGGCCTGTGCGGCGACGCGGCCTGTGCTGCTGCGCCCGCCGGCGGGCCCCGCGCCGCAGAGCGCGAGCTGTCGGACCACTGTCCACTGTTCCTGGACATCCCGGACAGGGACTTGGACTGACGGCGCCCCGCGGGGCTATCCTTGTCGTGACCGTGCGACGCAGAGACAACCAGGTTCGGCCCGCCGCGGCGGCCCTCGGCGCCGCGCTCTCGGCGTTCACGCTGTCGCACTCGTGCAAGGTCTACGACGAGTCGCTGCTAGAAGGCAGCGGGGCGAGCCCCGTCCCCGCCGATCAGTGGGGCAGCGGCATCGGGTGGTGGAGCACGAAGTCGGCCGGCTGCGTCAGCGCCGGGTCTCCCACGCAGGACGACCGGCCCAAGAACACACCCGCGGACTCGATCGGCGATCTGCACTTCGCCATTTCGTCGATGGCCCTCGGTTCGCTCGACCGCAAGGGGCAAGCCACCGACGGCGCGTGGAAGACCCTGGGGCTCGATCTCGATGGGCTCTGCACGACGTCCGAGACCTGTGAGGTCGAACCGAAGACCTTCGCCTGCGCGTCCGTGGGGAGCGCGCCGGGGGACGGTCGCGAGTGTCGCGACAACACCTTCGGTCGCCTCGAAGCCGATGCCATCGCCGTCGAGGGCCTGGGCGTGGACTTCGGGCTCAGCAACGACGCGTTCAACTGCGCGCTCTGCCGCGGCGACTACAACTTCGTGTTCCGGATCTCGGGCTGGAACGGCACCCCCGACGACGAGAGCGTGCGGCTCGACTTCTATCCTTCCCCGGGCCTCGAGAAGAAGCCCGCCTGGCAGTGCGATCTCGGGGCGGCGGGGGTTTGGAAGAAGAACGCCTGCTGGGGGGCCAAGGACAAGTGGACCATCCAGAAAGGCACCACCGACGGCAGCGTGAAGCCCGGCGCGCTGCCGAATGCGCTGCTCAGCGACCCCAGCGCCTACGTGCGCGACGGCTTCGTCGTGGGCCAGCTCCCGGAGAACACCTTGTTCTGGTTCCCCGGCAAGAGCGCCGCCTGGGCGTATCCGCTGAAGCTGCAGCGCGCCGTCGTGGTCGCCAAGCTGGTCGAGAAAAGCGGCAGCTATGCGATCGAAGACGGCACCATCGCAGGCCGAGCGCGCACCACCGATCTGGTGCAGGCCTTCGAAGATCTGGGGCTGTGCGAGGGCCACTCGCTGTACGGTCTGATGAAGGGTCAGGTCGCGCTCAACGCGGATCTGCTCTCCAACGGTACGAACGTCGAGTCGGCGCCGTGCGACGCGCTCTCGGTGGGCATCGGTTTCGACGCTCGCCCGGCCAGCTTCGGCGCCGAGGCGCCGGCCGTGGCGCTGCCGGGGTGCCCGACCGGGGGTGACGGCGGGGTCGACGCGGGCACCGACGGCGGACCGAAGGACGGCGGCGCGAAAGACGGCGGCTGATGGCGACCTGGCTGCTCAAGACCGAGCCCGGCACGTACTCGTTCGCCCAGCTGGTGCGCGAGAAGAAGGCGGTCTGGGACGGGATCAGGAACCCCGAGGCCCGCAACAACTTGCGCGCCGCCCGGAAGGGCGACCTCGCGCTGGTCTATCACACCGGCAGTGAACGTGCGGTGGTGGGCATTGCCCGGATCACGCGGGCGGCGTACCCCGATCCGGCCGACGCCGACTGGGTCGCCGTCGACCTGGCGCCCGTGCGCGCGCTGGCGCATCCGGTCGGGCTCGACGTCATCAAGGCCGAGGGCCGCCTCGCCGATTTCGTGTTGGTCCGGCGCGGCCGGCTCTCGGTGGTGCCCGTGTCCGACGCCGAGCTGGCGGTGATTCTGGCTCTCGGCAAGACCAAGCTCTGAGCCCTTGGACTCGACCCGCGCGCTCTGGGAAGCTCCGGCCCGTCGGAGGGTCCCTTGCATCAAGCTCTCGTTCGCGTCGTTCTGTTCCTGATCACCACGCTGCTCAGCCTGGCTGCGCTGGCCGAGCCACCGGAAAGCTGCAAGTCCCCGCGCGACGCGGTCGACTCGGTGTTCGGCTGGCTGTCGCCGGAGCATCACAACCCGGCCAAGGCCACCCGCTGCCTCGATCGAACCGGACGCTCGTCCCGCGAGGTGCGCGAGAGCGCGCTGCGGATCAAGGCGATCTACGCCGCGCGGGCGCTGAAGGTCGATCCCGAAAAGTTCAGCGATGAACCGGGCTGGGTGAACCCCGAGACCCGCCGGACGTCCTTCTTGCCACACGAGGCGCTGCCGGGCATCTCGGTCGAGAAGCAGGCCGACGGCATGTGGCGCTGGTCGCGCAGCACGCTCGACGTGGTGGACGAGGTCTACGAAGACTCGCTCTTGATCGGCGAGCACGGCCTGGTCCGGCGCCTTCCGGCGTGGATGCGGGCTCGCGCGCTCGGCATGGAGCTCTGGCAGGGCCTGGCGCTGTCCCTGATCTTGGTGTTGGCCTTGATGCTGCGGCAAGTGATCCGCTTCGTGCTCAAGAACCGCCTTGCCAGCTTCGCCGAGCGCCGCGGGGCACGCCTCGCCGCAGAGCTGGTCAAGGTGTTCGCCACCCCCGGGGCCCTGGTGCTGGCGGCTTCGATGTTGCGCTTGGCCTACCCCGAGCTGGGCCTGCCGCTGGGCGTGGCCATCGTCTCGGCCACGGTCGTGCGCGTGCTGTTGGTCGTCGCCGTGGTGCTGGCGCTCTACCGCCTGGTGGACGTGCTGGCAGCGCACCTCTCGCTTCGGGCAGAAGCGAGCGCGTCGCGGCTGGACGACCAGATGGTGCCGCTCTTGCGCACGTCGCTCAAAGTCGTGCTGGTCTTGGCGGGCATCTTGGTGTTGCTCCAGAACCTCAACGTCAACGTGGCCTCGCTGCTCGCCGGTCTGGGCATCGGTGGCCTGGCGATGGCCTTGGCCGCGAAAGACACCATCGCGAACTTCTTCGCCAGCATCATGATCTTCGTCGATCGGCCGTTTCGCATCGGCGACTGGATCAAGGTCGAAGACGTGGAAGGGCAGGTGGAAGAGGTGGGGTTCCGCTCGACGCGCATCCGCACGCTGGCCGACTCGCTGGTCACCCTCCCCAACGCGCGCCTGGCCGAGGCCAAGATCGACAACCTGGGCGCCCGGCGGCACCGCCGCATCCACGGGACCTTCGCGCTGCCCCTCGACACCTCCGTCGAGCGGATCGAGGCGTTCGTCGAGGGCCTGCGCGCCATCCTCTGGGCGTCGGACAAGACACGCAAAGACAACTTCGAGGTGCACTTGAATCAGCTCGCCAGCGCGTCGCTCGAGGTCAGCTTGCACTGCTACGTCGAGGTGAGCAGCTGGTCCGACGAGCTCTCTCTGCGCCACGATCTGCTGCTCGAGATCTTGCGGTTGGCCGAGACCCTGGGCGTGCGCTTCGCCCTACCCACCCGCGCGGTCCACGTCGAGTCCCTGGCCGCGAGCGGTTCGGCTCGAAAGCCTCCCGAGCCGCTCGGGCCGGCCGACCTTGCGCCGCTGGTCGACGGCTTTGCGCGCGGCGGCGCTGCCTCGCGCCTGGGCGCGATCCGGATCACCGACGGCCACTTGCCGCGTGCCGACGCCCCGGAGTGACGCCCCCGACGCCCGCTATTCTTCGGGCTTCTTGGCGGCGAGCTTCTTGTTGTTCGGATCCTTCGCGTCGTGGATCTCGAGCAGCACGTTGAGCGCCTCGATCTCGCGCTTCGCCTGGATCTCGCGCTGACGCAGCGCCTTGATCTCGGCTTCGAGCTTGCGCTGCTCGGCCTCGATCTCGCGCAGGCCTTCCTTCAGCTTGTCGCGCTCGGATTTCAGCGTATCGACGTTCAGCGCCACAGGGGATCTCCTCGGAAGAGCAGCGGTTTACCACTGAATCGGCGCTCGCCGTTCACAAATTGGGAGGCCACCACGGACTCTTCTCGGTCTGTTGCCGGCGGCGGGCACCCGGTGGCGCGATGGGAGCGCGCGGCACGGGGTGGTGGATCCTCCTACCGGGGAGCTCAAAGTGAGTATCACCCGGCAGAATCAAACGTAATGACTCAATCAAATCAAATAGAAGAATCAAACGAATATTAGAAGGCCGGCAAGCTTGGGCGCGCCCGCGGTGCCAGGCGAAAGCATCAGTAACAACGAGGCTTTGCGCTGCCGGTGCTGCGCGGCGCCGGGCGCCGGGACACAGCCTGTGGATTACTTGTGACTGACTGTGTGGATAAAAAAATCGCATCTGCGCCGATTTTCTTGTTGCTTAGAGCGGCGGTCTGAAGCATTAATAGCCCTCGGAAGTTCGCGGCACATCTGCCAGCGAACGACTGGTTCGTAGAGAATCTCAGAAGCGCCGTGGCGCACTGTCTGCCGTGCGGGCCGCAAGCCCCAGGGTGGATGGACGTCACCGCCCCCCATCACGAGTCGACCCGTCAAGGTCGGTCGCGGTGGCTGGTGAAAAAGGCGTGAGGGTGACCCCGGGCTCCCACCGCGTGTGGAAGCTTTTCTTCGGAAATTGGGGCATCCCGGCTCGACGGAGTAGCGCCTCTGTCTGGGCTTTCGTGGGATTCGAAGGCACCCCGGCTTTCAGGACCACCTAACCCGTTCGCGCGGGCGGTGAGAGTGGAGGCCTCGGTTGGCCAGCTGGCTGCTCGAGTCTCTTCAGGTTCGACCAGCGGCGAGTCAACGACAACGGGGTGTTCGAGATGTGGCCGAGTGGGCCTCTGCGTCGCAGCACGCACAGCCAACTCCCCGTATCTCGGCCGGTGCGGCAGGCGCCTTCGGGGTGCCAGCCGGAGTGTCATTCGAAAGAACGAAGCTCCGGTGTCGCGCTGCTCACGGTTCGGTTCGGCTTCGGTCGGGGCGAGCAGCGAAGGGTACGAAAGTGGCTCTTCGCGTGAGGAAACGTCGTTCGGTGGTGTGCTCGGGTTTCGCGTTGAAATGTTGCAGAATCTGGTGAGCGGCGTCTGACTCGAGAGGCGAGCCTCGGTTGTGGCTGAGGTGAGCGGACGGGGTCTAGCGCGCAGTGGCGAAAAACCGCTGCGAGTGAAGGGGCGCTGTGAGTTGGATCCGACGTTCGGCACTACCGAGCGCGGGGACCAACGAAGGGCCCGTGAAGGGTCCCGCACCAGAGGAAGGTGTTTCGGGCCATGAAGGCTGCCGCCATTCACGCACTGCGGCGGCGGAAGTGGTCTTGGTCGCTCGGGTGCGGCTGGCCTAATGAGCCGGCAGAGCTCGGGCGGTGACGGGAACATCAGAGGTGACGGAGCTCCAACGGAGCTGCGAGAGGAGAATGCTCGCGGCACTGGGGGAAGCGCCGCCCGAAGCGAGTGGTCGCGGCGTGAACCGCCTCACTCATCGCAGCGCGCCAGGGGCAACTCTGGCAAGCGACTCGGTAACAGCGCGAAACAACGAGTGCTCGTTTTTGACATGTGGGATTGCAGTCGTCGATCGGACGTATCTTTGGTCGAGTGGGCTCGTCTGCCGAAAGGCACGAGTCGGGCTCGGCATAGCTCGAACGGAACCGAGGTGCCCTTGACGGGGCGTCGCGGCAAAGCGGGCGAGCGAACGGGTACGCGGCATCACCAGCTTCGCGTGGACAACCGAGCGGGTGGTACCGAGCACGAGGGTAAAACTTCGTGCGTTGCAGATACGACGATAGGTGTTCTGGGTCGCGTGTAGCGTCGTTCTTAAACCGTTCGGCGCGAGCGCGGTTCTGGCCGTGAGGGTCAATGCAGCCTCGGAAGAGTGCTCGCGCGAGCGAGTGGCGTCCGGAGTTAGCCAGCGGGCAGTGAGAGCCTGAGGTCTCGCTGACCGTGCCCATGCGGTGACAAAGAACATCAGAGGCTGAGTAAGTGTTGGTGAAGGCTCCTCCAGTCGAGAGACGCGGGGGGTCAGCATCCGTGACCGCGACAACGCGCGTCATGCCGAGGCTCCGGTGGGCGAAAGTCGACCGAATGAGCGGTGCGCCGACGATACTCTTCGCCGAAGCTGGCAGCGGCCAACAACCCTGCCACTGCACCAGGCCGAGCGATCGCGAAATCGACGGGCCTCGAGTTTTGCAGAGCCCACATTGAGGCGATGATGCCACCCGACCGTATGCAAACGGCGGAGTGGAGACCGGTGATAGCAAAAGCTGAAACATGCTCGGGGCGTGTCCCGCCCACCACCGGTAAACGGTGACTTCCCAAGGGCGATCTGGGTGACCAGGTCGCCCTTGTTTTATTTTGTCTCGCCGCGGTCCGAAGCTCAGAAGCGGGTGACCGCGCCCAGCGACAGCACGTTCGCGTGTTGGCTGACCTTGCCGCCGTTGACCGCGTGGTACGAGCGATTGTCCGGCGAGCCCGAGGCGGCGATGGCGCGCTGCTTGCCGTTGCCTTCGTTGTCCAGGCCTGCGTTCCAGACGTGCTGGTAGCCGGTCTCGAGATCCACGCTCTGGAGGCGAAGCACCATGCCGACCGCGACCCCGCCGCGCAGCGCCGGCACGCCGGTGACCGACAAGTACTCCTTCTTCACCGCGCTGGTCTCGACCCAGGTGCCGGTGCGCAGGCCCATCAGGTTGCGACGCAGGTTGTACTGCATGCCCAGCCGCGCCCCGAACGAGTCGCGCCAGCCCGTGGGGCGATCTGCGTTGGTGGGCACCGTTCCCAGGTTCGCGACGAAGATCCCGTCAGCGAAGCGGACTTCCGTCTCTTCCGCGCTGCCGTTGTTGGCCCAGGTCAGATCGAGCTCCACGTCGTACAGATCGTCACGCAGCGGATCGCGCACCCGGTGAGTGTCTTTGCGGAACCGCTCGGCGTCGAGCCCGGTCGGCGGCCGCAGCGGCATGTGCCATCGCGCACCCACCCGCGCCTCCATCGGGAGGGTGAGCACGATCTGGGCGGCATCATCACCCTTCTGGTCCTTGCTCAGGGTGGGCTTGGCCTTCGAGTTCCGCTGCCCGGCCGCGTTGTAATACTGCGCCGTGACCTCGAGATCGCCCTTCGCGCGGATCTTGTCGCTGTAGCGATACCAAGCAGCCAGATCGAGGTGCGAGCTCGCTTCGAACAGCGCGCTGGCGACCACGCCCGGGACGAACAGGTCTTTCGCCTTGACCACGCTCCGCGAATCGCCCGTGAAGTTGTCGCGGGCGTTGCCCTCTTCGACGTTGCTCATCGACATCGAGCGAAACTCGAGCAGTGCGAGCCCCGCGACGAAGCCCACGCCCACATGAAGGCTGTCGGTGAGCGAATACCCGACGCTGAGCGTGGGAAAAAGGATGGTGCCCTTGGTGTAGAGGGACAGGTAGCGCTGGGACGACGGGATGGGCTCGGTGCGGCCGCCGGTGTTTTCGGGCGGCGTGACGCGATCGGGCCACTCGACCTGCCCGAACGACGAGGGCGGAACGACGGTCAGCCCGATGCCCAACTTTTCGCTCGCGCGATAGGCGAACGCCACGTTCGGGATCAGGTTGGGGTGCCCCGCGTTGGCGTTGCAGACCTTGGTATAGGTGAGGCCCTGTGAAGTGAAGCCGTCGCTCGGCCCCACGTCCGAGCCGTCGGCGTTCTCGCGCTGAAAGCAGATGGTCTGGAACGCCAGGTTCAGCCCGACGCCGAAGCCGGTGGCCTGGGTCGCCAGGGCCGCGGGGTTGTAGTAGCCGGCGATCGGGTCCGTGGCCGTGGCGAGCCAGGCACCGCCGCGCGAGAACTGCGCGACCCCGTTGTCCGGGTACTCGAGGGCGGACGAGGCGCGGGATGATCGCGCGGCAGTGATCGTCACCAAGGTCGCGAGAACAGGGATCGCACGTCGCACGGTCGCCTCCGCGAGCGAGCAGAGCAAGGGAAGGCGGGCAGGTCAACCGGCACGCGGCGGACGGGCCGGGAGCAGGTCAGCGCCGCGCTGGGGCGTCGACCAGATCACCCCGGCGGTCCACCACCAGCTCTCGCCGGCGGCTGGCCCGCCGCGGGCTTCGTCGTTCGTCGGTCAGATAGTCCAGGGCGTCCCGCGGTGGCTCGGCCAGGGGCGTGCTCTCGATACGGCACAGGCGCGCGCCCACCGGCAGGCAGAGATCGACGCGGTGCTCCCACACCGTGCCCGGCGCGGCGCTCAGCCGCTCGACCGTCGCGCTTTCGTGGGTGCTGGCCGGGACCCAGGCGTCGTTCACCCGCACCAGATAGGTCACCTTCCGCCGACCGCGCCCGACGATGCTTTCGCTCTCGAAGAGCTGGACCTTCACGCGCGGGGCGGCTTCGGTCACTTCGTCGGTGTCGGCGCGTAGCCGGGCTTGTTGGGCGGCGGCACGATGTCGTCGCCGGGCTTCTTGCCGTCGCCCTTCTTGTCGTCGGGCTTCTTGCCGTCGCCCTTCTTGTCGTCGGGCTTCTTGCCGTCGCCCTTCTTGTCGTCGGGCTTCTTGCCGTCGCCCTCGGGCGCGTCGGGCTTCGCGCTGGCAGCGCCCCCCTTGGGCGGGGTCGACGGGTCGCAGCCCGGGCCGAAGCCGGTGGTGTCGATCTCGAACTCGACACTTCCCTTGCGCTCGTCGCCCTCGGTGCCGATGCGCGTCACCTCGATGCGTACGCGCCGGACGCCCGCCCGGGCGGGCGAGCAATACGAGAGCAGGTAGTGGCGCTCCATCAGGTCTTCGACCTTGCTCGCCGCGTCGGCCAGTGTCGGCCCCACCCCCACCAGGTTGGGCGCCCAGAGCGTGCCGTGCTTGGCAATCGCGCTGACGTCGAACGTGCCCTCTTGCCCCACCGCGACCACGATGAACTGGTGCGGCGATGCGTCTACGGCCTGCTGCACCTGCTCGGCGGTCTGCCGCCCCGCCTTGTCGGGCCCCGCGGTCATCACCACCAGCGTGCCGACGCGAACGGACTTCTGCTGGGTCATCAGCCGCGCCCCCAGCTCTTTCAGCCCGTTCTGCACCGCGCCATGCAGGTTGCGCGAGGTGTCTTTGGGGGCGTGGGCGGCCAGCGTGGGCAGGTCGTCGGGGCCGGCCTCGCCCTTCGCGAAGTCGCCGATGCTGGTCAAGTCGGCCGAGCCGTCGAAGGCATAGACCGTGACGGCCTGGGTCTTGCGCAGGGCCGCGACGAAACCCGCCACCCCGCGTGCCACCTTGGCCCGCGTGGCCTCGTCCTGGGCGCTCGACATGTCCACCAAGAGCAAGGTCCGGAAGTGGGCCATCAGCTCCCGGTCCAAGAGCAGCTGCTTCGAGTCGTCTGCCGAGACGAGCTGGTCGTTCTCGTAAATGGCGAAGCTCTGATCGGTCAGATCGGTGATCGGCGCGTCGCCCTCGCTCACCGAGAGGTGGACGGCCACGTTGCTCGGCTTCTGCGCCCAGTGACCGGGCGAGTCGACCTCGAGCTGTTTGAACAGCCCACAGCCCACGGTGAGTGGAACCAGGAGAAGGAGCCAAGCTGCGCGCCAGAGCGGCATGGCTGAGACCTTGCCACGGCTCGACCGCGACGGGTAGGGGGCCGCGCCTACTCCCAGGCGGGCTTGCCCGCGACGGCGTCGGCCAGCATCCGCGTCATGCCGTGGGCAAGCTCGTCCGGCAGGGCGGTGGTCTCGAACAGGCGCACTTCGCTCACTTCCATGGGGTTGACCGGCGGCCGCGTCGGCTCGGTTACGCGCGCGTGCACCACGATGGTCACCGCGTGGAAGCGCAGGTCGCGACCCGGATCGGAGTACACGCCGGAGACGTCACCGAGCTCGGTCACGTCGACGCCGGCTTCTTCGGACAGCTCGCGCGCGATGGCCACGCGCAGCCGCTCGCCCCATTCGAGCGTGCCCCCGGGCAGCGCCCACTGCCCGGTGTCGGTGCGGCGGATCAAGAGCCAGCGCCCGTCGGCCGTGCGCGCGGCGGCGGCGATACCCACCACCGGGCGCCGGAGGACGTGGCGCGCCACCTCTTTGACCACCGTCCAGACGCCCTTCGGAATGCGCACGCCGCGCGATCAGATCACGGAATGCCCGCGAAGACCAAGCCTGCTCTGCCCGCCGCCGCTGGATTCGTGCTAGGCGAGGCCCTCTTCCGGTCATGCCGTATCGCGCTTGGACCCCCGCCTCTGTCGCGCTCGTCGCAGCGCTGTGCGCCAGCGGCTGCCTCGAACGGGCCGAGCCACCGGGCGCGGGCGCCGAGCCCGCGGCGTCCGCAGGCGTGGTCAGCGCGGCGCCGAGCGGCGGGCCAGGCGCCGCGGCCTCGGCCGCACCGGGCGGGGCCACGCTGGGGGGCCTGGAAGACAACCTGCCGTTTTCGCCCGACGGAACCAAGATCGCGAGCACGGCCTGGCGCAACTGGGTGTACTCGGACGTGGGCCGAGATCGAACGCGCTATGGCTACCTGCGAGTTGGCCAGCTGGTCGACGTCCGAGGCCCGGCGATCGTCAACGACGGCTGCGAGGGCGGCTGGTACCGCGTCAATCCGCGCGGCTTCGTGTGCGTGGGCAAGGGCGCCACGCGCGACCTGGCACACCCCGTGGTGATTGCGTCGGCGGCGCGGCCGGTGCGCGGCCACGGCTTGCCCTACACCTACGCGATGTCCACCGAGCAGCCGCCCCTCTTGTACTTCCGGCTGGCCCAGAAGGACGAGATCGAGAAGGTCGAAGGCGAAGGGGCCTTGGGCCGCGCCGCGCGCTATCGTGCCTTGCTGCCGACCAACGGGCTCTCGAAGGTGCTGGGCGACCCCGGCGCGCCGCCCGAGTTCTTGAGCACCAATCGCGCCCTCGAGAAGCCCTATGGCGTCGAGCGGAAGCTGCATTTCTCGGTGCACGCCGGCCGCGCCGCGGTCGGCTCGGGCTTCGCCATGGCCCACGTGTTCACCCACGAAGGGCGGGTGTGGGGGCTCACCACCGAGCTCGACATCATCGCGCTCGACAGCACCAAGGTGGTGCGCCCCAGCGCGTTCCGCGGGGTCGAGCTGGGCGAGGGCGAAACCCTGCCGGTGGCCTTCATCGAGAGCCACTTCGCGCAGCGCTACAAGGTGGGCGAATCGGGGCAAATCACTGCCGACGGCAGCTATCGTCACCGCGAGGGCGTCAAGCTCACCGGCCAGACCCGGGGCGGTGGCTTCCACGAGACGCGTGACGGTTACGTCATGGCGGGCGAAGGCGCTCGCATCCTCTTGCCCCGGGACTCGTTCCCCAGCTTTGCCACCGGCACGCGCAAATGGATCGACATCTCGATCCGCGAGCAATCCCTGGTGGCCTATCTCGGCCAGAAGCCGGTGTACGCCACGCTGGTCAGCACCGGCCGCGGCGGCCTGGGCGATCCGGAGAAGGTGCAGGCCACGGCGCGCGGGACCTTCATGGTCTATCAGAAGCACGTGACCGCAACCATGGACGGCGAAGAGGACAAGAGCGACGGCTATGCGTTGCTCGACGTGCCGTTCGTCCAGTACTTCCACAAGGGGTATGCGCTGCACGGCACCTACTGGCACGACGAGTTCGGCAAGGTGCGGAGCCACGGCTGCGTGAACCTCTCGCCGATCGACAGTGCGTGGCTCTTCGAGTGGACCGACCCCTCGGTGCCCGCCGAGTGGCACGGCGTGCTCAACAAAGACCGCGGCACGGTGGTGCTGGTGCGGCCTTAGGCCGCTCGATCACGGCAGAAGGTCGTGGCGATCGGCGAACGCCTCGAAGCTGACCGGCGGGGCACTGGCCTTGGACACGTCGAGCTTGGCCCGCGCGGTCACGCCGGCCTGAGGCGGTAGCTCGCTGCCGAGGGCGAAGGTGGCCTCGGCCACGACGTTCGGCGGCTTCTCGCTGGGCTCGCCGGGGTTCGGGGTGCCGTCGAGCGCGCGCACCCGCAGCGCCAACTTGTCGCGCGCCTCGTTTCCGGCGTTGAACACGCAGGCCTCCACCGCGCGCTCGTTCCCGTCGCCGGTGACCCGCAGGTGGCAGGTCTTCACGTCAGACAGGGCGCGGACCAGCCGATCGAGGTAGGGCTGCTCGTCGTCGCGCATCCCTTCTTTCAGCTTCAGCGCTGCTTCTTTCGCCCGCGGATCGCCCAGGTAGCCCAGCAGCATGGCGCCGTGCAGCCGCACCGGGCGGTGGTTGGCGCCGAGCAGCTCGGCGATCAAGTTGGTGGGCGCCGCGCCCTCGCCGGCCGGCCCGATCTCCCCGTGCAGGGGCCGATCGATCTCGACGGCGCTGCCTCGCGCCTCGACGCTCCACTTGATGGCCTGGCCTGGGGTGAGCGGCCCCTCGAAGTACACCGCGCGGTTCGCGACCGGATAACGGCGGTTCGACGGCGGGGGATCTTGCTCGAAGAAGGTCATCGCCATGGCGATTTCGCGCAGGTCTTGATCGCCGTTGTTGACCGCCGCGATCTCGAGCTCCAGCCGCTTGCGCACCGGGCCGCTCACCAGCTTGCGTTCCAGGACCAGCACACCCAGCTTCGGGATCGGCGTGGCCCAGAGCGGCGAGCTGGCGCGTGTGCAGCTGCAGCGCCCTTCCAGGGTGGTGCTGGGCGCCGACGGGCGCTCGCCTTCGGCGCTGGGGGGGGGAGCGACCGGGGGCGGGGGAGGCGCCAGGTTCTTCGGCTCGTCGGGCGCGGCGCGCTCGGGTTCGGGCGCCTGGGCTACGATCGACGAGCGCGTGTCGTGAGCCGGGCTGAGCAGCCAGCGCGCAGTGAGCACCGCGCCCAGCAAGCTGGCCGTGAGCGTGATCACCACCGCCGCCGTGGTGCGCGGGATCCAGCCTTCGAACGCGGGCCAGCGGAACGGTCGTTCGGGGGGCGCCGGCCGGGTCGGCAGGCGGATCAGCGTGGGCAGGTGGCGCGAGAGCTCGAGCGCGAAGGCCTCGCGCGCGGCGTCGCCCTCGAGCCCCGCGCGGCCAAGCTGCCGATCGGCTAGCAGCCCGACGCAGACGATAGCCAGCGCCGCGAGCCCACCGATCGCCAGCGCGGCCCCGGCGCCCGTGCTCGGCGCGAACCGGGGCAGGGTCAGCGCCGCGATCATGTTCACCACCACGGCGCCACCCCCCGCGCCGATCCACACCACCAGGCGCTGCTTCTGCACCTCGCGGTGGTGTGCGTGGTCACCCGTGGTGAAGTGGGTCAGCACCATGCGGCTGTGCGGGGTCAATTCGGGATCGATGCCCAAGAACATCTGATCCCCCTCGACGCGCGCGGCTTCGACCTTCGACCACGGCACCGTGACCAGCGTGCCCATGGTCAGTGCGGCCGGGGCGTAGTCCTCTTGGAACGAGCCCACCCCCAA
>JAKLKA010000277.1 GCA_023150915.1 Polyangiaceae bacterium | reverse complement strand
GCGCGCTAGATTCTCGCTGAAGGATCCACCGCGGACTGCGGTGTCGAGGACGGCGTCCCCGACGCTTCGGAGGGCCAGCTTTCCCGAGTAGAGGGCGGCGGCCCTCGTCGAGATCTTGAGCTCGGTCGCGCCGGGGATCACGCCGATGGCGGAGTTGACGGCGAAGTTCTTGAGGAAGGTCCAGGTCCAGCTGAACTGCTGGTCGCCGGTGGCGTACGCGATGCCCCCCTCGATGCCGGTCTCGACCGCGGACTCGGCGGCGCGCTTGCCGAGGTAGAGGAGGGCTGCCGTCCACGCGACCTCGCCGGTGGGATCTCGAAGGTTGATGGGGTCGTTGTCGAAGCCGGCGTAGAGATTGACGGAGTCTTCGTATCCGCTGGGATCTCTCTGGAGGAAGAGGCCGGTGTTGGGGTCGAAGGCTCGGGCCTTCATCAGGTAGAGGTCGGCGTCGGCGTCGTAGAGATGGGACTGGAAGAGGAGTGAGTTGCCGACGAGGCTGCGCTCCGTGGGGGGCGTCGCCGTGGAGCCGACGGGCGCGCCTGCGTACGGGCTCGTGCTCGGGACGAACGCGAAGGCTCGCGTGAACGACGCGGCGGTGTTGTTCTGTGCCGCTCCAGCCGGATCGCGACTTCCTGACCCTCCTGGTAATGGAGGACGAGGAGTCGCATGAGCAAGAAGACGCGCCAACACCGATCCGTCCAGAAGAAGGCCGAGCTCCTTCGCGCCCACCTGGACCAGAAGCGCCCCGTCTCGGAGATCTGCGAGGAGAACGAGCTCCAGCCGAGCGTGTTCTACACCTGGCAGCGGCAGCTGCTGGCGAACGCCGAGGTGGCCTTGTCGGCCGGTAAGCCGGGCAAGGCCGACACGTCGATCGAGGACGAGCTCCGCGCGAAGATCGCCCACCTCGAGGCGAAGCTGGCCAAGAAGGACGCCGTCATCGCGGAGATCTCCGAGGAGTTCGTGAAGGTAAAAAAAACACTTGGGGAGCCCTGACTGGGCAGTGGGTGCCTCACGACACCCGCGACGCGGTGGTCGACTTCGTCCGTACGTGGGCCGAGAAGACCGAGATCGCGGTGAAGCGCTTTGCCCGCTGGCTCGGCATCCAGCCCGCGAAGCTCTTCGACTGGCAGGCGCGCTACGGCCAAGCCAACGAGCACAACGCCCTCGTACCGCGTGACCACTGGCTGGACGAAGACGAGCAGCGCGCCATCATCGAGTACCACGGCAAGTTCCCACTCGAGGGCTATCGCCGCCTCACGTTCATGATGCTCGACGCCGATGTCGTGGCCGCGAGCCCTTCCACCGTCTACCGCGTGCTGAAGAAGGCCGGCGTGCTCGATCGCTGGAACGGCAAGCGCTCGAAGAAGGGCACGGGCTTCCATCAGCCCACTCGGCTCCACGAGCACTGGCACATCGACATCGCGTACCTGAACGTCGCGGGCACCTTCTACTACCTGTGCTTGGTGCTCGACGGCTTCAGCCGCAAGGTGGTGCACTGGGACGTCCGGGAGGCGATGACCGAGCAGGACATCGAGTGCATCCTCGAGCGAGCTCGCGAGGAGTTCCCGGGCGCTCAGCCGCGCATCATCTCGGACAACGGGCCGCAGTTCATCTCGCGCGACTTCAAGGCGTACATCCGGCTCACCGGCATGACCCACGTGCGAACGTCGCCGTACTACCCGCAGTCGAACGGCAAGCTCGAACGACTCAACAAGACGATCAAGGTCGAGGCCATCCGGGTCCGCAATCCTGGCTCCCTCGACGAGGCCCGCAAGGTCGTCGAGGAGTTCGTGCGCCACTACAACTCCGTGCGTCTCCACAGCGCGATCGGGTTCATCACGCCCGACGACAAGGCGGCGGGCCGCGCAGAGGACATCTGGCGTGAGCGCGACCGCAAGCTCGAAGCGGCCCGCGAGCGACGCCGACAGCGGCGCCTCAACTCGCCCCCGAGCTCGCCAACGCCGCCTCCCGCGAACGTGGCCGCGTAACCCCGACTCACCTCAGGTCGAGGTCGGCTGGCACAGGCCTTCGGCCGGAATAGCGACCCCCAAAATGGGTCGCCCGGCCGAAGGCCCCTTCGTCGTAGCCGCGCAGTCCGACAGCCGACCGGCAAGAAACCTCGGCCTCCATCCGCGACCTCGGTCGCCGCGCGGATGGCGTTTCCCAACGAGGCCGACTACGTTCGACTCGAAACTACGAAGTCGCGTTCACGCTGAACCAGCACAGTCGCTGGTGCCACTGCATAGCGACACGTCCCCGTAGGCCGTGCTTCGCCTCGGCGTGCCGCCCCGGGCCCTTGCCCGAGTGCGTGGTGCATGCCGCGTCGCTCGGGCGCGGCGGGGAACTCGACGAGATCTCTCTCGCGAAATTGGTCTCCGCCGCGGGCATTC
>JAKLKA010000116.1 GCA_023150915.1 Polyangiaceae bacterium | reverse complement strand
TCCGCGTCACGGTCCATGGCGGCGCCAGCCTCGCGGCGGCGTTCCCCTGGGCGGCGGGGGTGGGGGAAAGCACAATGGGAGGGAGGGTGCGGTGATAGTGATGGTGTCAAGGCTGGAAATTGGACCCAGATCGCGCGGTAGTTGCGGAACTGGAGGTAGGCGGCGTGCGAGCGGTGGTAGTAGACCGCGCTCGGGTCGTCGCGCTTCATCTTCACGCTGACCACGGTGTGCTCTGTCTGCCGCTTCGCGCCTTGGAAGCGGTGCTTGCGCTCCCTGCCATGCTCGAAGGGGGCGAAGAAGTAGAGCGAGCGCCCGTTGATCCGCCGTCGGAAGATTCGGGGGCGAAGGCAGGACGGCAAGCTCTGGTTCAGGAGCCGCACGAACCGCATCCGTGACGCAGCTTCCGTGCCGCTCGCCATCTCGTCGAGGGGCTCCTTGCGCGCCTTCTTCGCCTCGACCATCTCCGACCAGTCGCCGCTCGACAGGTCGTGCCACGAGTAGACCCGCCCGCCCTCGATGATCCAGTCGCGTGGCAGCCGGAGGTCGGCCGCGCGTAGAGCGTCGATGGCTTCCCTTGCGGTGGAGAAGCGGCTGGGCGCGGACCAGACGTGCTGCTGCCGGAAGGTGACCGCCACCAGACTGGAGGTCAACTTCTCCTCCTTCGGCGGCGGCGGTAGGAACAGGCCCCGCTCCTGGCTGACACCGAGCGCGATCAGCTTCGCGGCGCAGCTCGCATCGAAGCGGTCCTCGCGCTTGTCGAACCGCACGGTCTTGGTGTCGGCGTGCTGCGAGAAGTACGCCTTCACGTCCTTCCAGTACGCCTCGCCGGTGGACGGACGGGAGTAGACGAGGATGACGGGGGCGTTGCCGTTCAGCCAGTAGTGGAGGTCGGTCGAGCGGCAGTTGTAGGACAACGCCGTCTCCGACTCGGCGGTGAAGGCAACGTCGGTCGCCTTGCTCTGGACTTGGATGATGGTGTTGGTCACCTCGCCGGACTGGTGGTCGCGCAGCTCGATGTACCCGTCGATGCCGGCCTCCAGGGAGCCGGTGGGGTTCCATGTGAACCCCATCTCCAGCACGACCTTCTCGATGAGGTTGACGCCCTGTTGCCCGGTGATCTGCGATTTCTGGATCTGCTTGCGGGCCACGCTGCCCTCGATGCCGGCTGGAAGGGAGGACGGAACGACGACGACTACTCCACCAACGCCTTCAACAGCGCATCCCGAACGTCCGAGTAGAACTGCACGTCCACCTTGGTCGCCATCTCGTCGGACAGGTCGTACAACTGCCGCCGGCTCGACACCGGCATGAGCAAGGTCGCCGCCCCCTTCTCGACCGCCAGCTCGGCGACGCTCACGGCATTGTAGAGCGTCTCGATGGACCCGCCGAGGTTGACCCCGCCAACCACGACCAGCCCGCCCTTCACCGACTTCTTCAGCAGCGACGAGCACAGCGCGATCACCACGCCGACGCCGACCTGGCTGCCGGCCTTCGAGGCGTCGAACGCCCGAAGCTGAAGCGAGAACTCGTGCCCGCGCGGGTCGCGGTCGCCGACCAGCTCGCGGGCGCGGGCGTAGAGGTTCTGCTCGGCGTACTTCACGCTCTCGACGAACGCGGTGGGGGCCGGACGGTTGAGGATCTTCACACCGCTCCCCGGCCCGTCGGTGGCCTCGATGCGGTACAGGCCGGCGGCCTCGTCCTGGCCGCCGGGGCTGATGACCCACACCTGGCCGGGCTCCAGCGGGTCCGCGCCGATGCTGCTCTCGCTGATCAGCTCGGGCGTGGACACGAACTTCTCCACGCCGTCGAGGCCGAGGACGTAGCTGAAGTGGGTGTTGCGGAACTCGGCCGCGCCGATGCGCTTCTGCTGCTCCTTCACCCGTCGGCGGCACTCCAAGCCCAGCCGCAACGCCCACTCCATATCCGCGTCGGAGACGGGCATCTCGGCGTCGGGGTACAGCAGCTTGAGCAAGCCACTCACGGTCTTGTTCACGGCGTTGGTGTCGCGGCCGGACAAGGCCCCGCCGAACGTCACCCGGCCCTGCAGCGCGCTCAGGCGGCTCTGGTTCCGAAGCTGGCTCATGCACTCGGAGAGGAAGTCGCTGACGAGCCCGAAGTGGTTGGTCCAAAGCTCCTTACTCTGCTTCGGCACGTCCCAGCCGGGCAGGTAGGCGTGGATGCGGTCCATGAACGCGGTGTCGTTCCGCATCTCCGGGGGAAGCGGGCCGAACAGGTGGCCGACTCGCTGCTGGTGGGACACGTCCACTTCGAAGTTGCCGACCAGAACGATGGAGCCGTCCGCCCGGATGCTCTCCTTGCCCCGGCTGAACTCGCCGGACTCCATGTAGCCCTTCATGATGTTCACGCCGTCCTTCTGGTCGAAGGACACGCCCGACACCTCGTCGA
The DNA here is from genome assembly GCA_023150915.1 of Polyangiaceae bacterium. Taxonomy (GTDB): domain Bacteria; phylum Myxococcota_A; class Polyangia; order Polyangiales; family Polyangiaceae; genus JADJKB01. Next base: position 20,565 of record JAKLKA010000116.1, on the reverse strand, counting down.
AGCACACCACGTCGTACTGGCAGACGAGCCCGCGCTGGCCGTTGGCGTTGTTCACGAACATGCGGGCGACGGTGGCCTTGCCCCCGGAGATCAGATGCGCGTAGGGCGACACCTGCTGGTACAGGTGGCTCTTGCCCGTGCCGCGCGGCCCCAGCTCGACGAGGTTGTAGTTGCGCTCCACGAACGGGACCATGCGGAGCAGGATCGCGTCCTTCTGGCGCTCGGTCAGCCGGTCGGCCTCCAGGCCGATGCTGCGGAGGAGCAGGCGCTTCCAGTCGGCGGTCGAGAACTGGCGGCGGCCCTCGGCGAGCGTGCCGAGCACGTCGCGCTTGCTGAGCTGGATCTCTCGCAGCGAGGCGACACCGAAGGGCCGCCCGTTCGCCTCCTGAGCGATGGCGGCGTCGTACTCCAGCTCGACCTCGGCGTAGAAGCCGCCGGTCAGCATCCGCTCGTGCAGCTTCACGAGGTCGGGCGTGATCCGCACGTCGCGCAGGCGAAGGCTCGGAAGCTCTGCGAGGTAGCTGTCGGTCTTGGCGTCCAGCCGCGCCGACACGAGGTCGATGATGCGGACGCTGCCCTGCTCGCGGGCGCGGGCCTTGAACAGCTCCTCCTCACCCGCGCGCACGCTGCGGCTCTGGAGCTGGCGGGCGACGATCTGCAAGCCCTCGGCGATCTCGTCGTCGTCGGTTGTCGCGCAGTAGCGACCGAGCAGGAACTCGGCGACGTAGGTGGGCACCGGGTATTGGCGCGAGAAGGACCGCACGAGGTCCTTGCGGACGACGTAGCCCTCGAATGCGCTCGCGGTCAGGCGGTCGATGTCGTCGAGCGGCGTGCTCATGGCTCGTTCACTCCGATGGTGACGTTGCGCTTGTCGAGGACGGTGCCGTCCGGGGCCAGCAGCACGGCGAAGGCGGCGGTGCCCTCCTTGCCGTCGTCGGGGACCAGCACCGACACGGCGCCGTCCGCGCCGACCGCCTTGGGGGCGTCGAGGTGGCTGCTGGCAGCGTCGGCGACCTTGGCGCGCAGGTCGAGGCGCAGGCCGGTGGCGGTGGTCTCCACGGTGGCCTTGCAGCGCAGGCCGACCCACTTCAGGTCGCCCAGCTTGCCGTCCACGGCGGGGCGGTCGAGGCTCACGGTGAGGACCGGCGTGTAGCACTCCTGCAAGGTGAGCCCGCCGTGGGCGTACTCGCGCGAGTTGCCGGTCTGGATGGAGAAGGCGTCCACGCCCGGCGGGAAGGCCACGGAAACCTGCGGATCCCAGGCCCAGGGCAACGACGGCAGGTCCACCTGGCTCGTGGCCTTGGCGAGCGCGCACCGCTGCCAACGGGCGTCGGTGAGCCAGCCCGGCAGGCTCGTCGTCGGCAGCCCGCCCGGAAGCAGCAGCCAGCCGTGGTCGGTGGTCACGCGGACCCGCTTCCAGCCGGCGGCCAGCAGCTCGGCGACCCGCTGCTCCAGCTCGCGGAGCTGGTCCTCGACGTGCCGCGCGGTCTTGCAGCCGTGCTTGTGGCCGTACTTGTCGATGTCGCCAGACTCGGTCCATGCACGGCCCGATGGGTCGCCGGTGTCGTTGCCGCCGAGCACCTGCACGCCGGCCGCGGCCATCAGCTTGCCGAAGGTCGCGCTGTCCAGCACCTTGCCGGTCGCCTTCACGCTCGGGTTGAAGGTGCCGGCCCCGGCCCCGCCGCCGAGCTGGTCGCGGACCGGGGACACGTCGGGCTTGGATGTGCCGGTGACGGGCGGGAAGGCCACCCAGCGGCCCTCCTGCGCCACGCGGCAGCCGGCGGCGAGCAGGCGGCTGGCGAGCATCGCCCCCACGTCCCAGCGCAGCCCATCGGCGAACAGCAGGCACGTCCCGTCCTCGACGGGCACAGCCTCGGAGGCCGGGTAGCCCTCGGCCTTCACCACCTCGGCCAGGCGGTCGGCAGCCCGCTGGAGCCACGGGAGGTACAGCGCCCGCACGGCGGCGTGGATGGCCGCCCCGTCGGCGTGGTCGGCCAGCGCGAGCGCCGCCAGCACCGCGGCGTCGGCCTTGTGGCCGGACTCTGCGTACCAGCCCGCCAGGGCCTCGCGGGTGCCGCCACCCACCGGGGCCTCGGTGGCATCGGCCAGGGCGACGAGGTGCTGGAGGACGTTGGCCGTGCGCGCCTTGCCGAGCTTCGCCCACACCCAGCCCCGGCGCGGCCCGTGGTCGGCGTCCAGGGCGCGCAGCCGGGCGCGGATCTTGGGCTCGGGCAGCGCGCCCAGGTCGGCGAGCGCCTTCTTGAGCACCTGCTCCTGCTGCTCGTTGTGGGCCGGGTAGGCGCTCCGGTCGCCGAACAGCACCTGCGGAGGCGCCACCTTCTCCAGCACGGGCAGAATGCGGGCGTAGTTCGTCTCCGACACGGCGTCGGCGTACCGCTTCCAGACCTTCGCCCACACACCGCCGCGTCCGGCCAGCCGCTCGGCAACGACGAGGGCCCCGTCCCGGTCGAGGTCCACGTCGAGGCGCTGGAGGACGAAGTCGCGGAACACCGACCACTCGGCGTCGGTGAAGCCCGCGCGCGCCTTCTCCGGGTGGTCGAGCCACGCCAGGACCTCGTGCTCTACATCGTCGCAGAGCAACGCGATGAACTGCTCTGCCTCCAGACGGTTGTGCTTCTTGAGGTCGGCGACGTTGGCTTCCAGCAGGTATGGAACCAGCCGCTCCAGCGCGCTCACGGTGGCCTGGTCCTCGGCGACAGGCAGGCCCAGACCGCCCTTCTTGCTCGTCAGGAAGGCGAGCGGCGTCCAGTCCTTGCCGTTCTGCTGGGTCCACCACGTCCCCCGGAACTGTAGCTCCGCGATGGGCCGGTACGGCTCGGGGAAGTCCTCCAGGGACCGGAACTGGAGACGGCTCACGCCGGGTAGGTAGATCACGGGCGCGGGCTCGCCGGCCGCCACCGTGCCGAGCCGCCACTTGACCCAGGCCGCCGGCCCCTGTCTCGCGGCGGGGTCGTAGTCGCCCAGCGTCCACAGGTGCGGCAGGCGGGCACGCAAGGCCGCCAGCGCCGGCTCCCACTTGCGGTCGCCGTCGGTCCAGAGCACGGCGACGGGGGCCTGCTCGGTGGCGTGGTTGTGCGCGGTGGCCGAGGCGAGGCGGGCCGCGAGGGCGTCGAGGACGGTGCTCATCAGGAGTCCAGCCAGGTGCGGATACTGGCGACGGTGACGCCGTGGTCGGCAGGCTTCAAGAGGCCCTGGCGCGCGGCCTCCATCGCGATGAAGGGGGCGAACTCGATGAACCGCGCCGCGCTCAGGCCGTGCCTGTCGTAGTTGTCCCAATGCCCCTGGCGCTCGGCGACGCACTCCTGGGAGTTGAGCTTGAGGCGCTTGATCGTCCCCTTCACGTCCTTGAGGACCGGGGCAGGGAGCCCGGCGGCCGGCTTCACGCGCATGGTGCTGAACACCAGCACGAACAGCCCGTCAGCCAGGCCGATGGGGTCGATCACGTCGCTCGCATCGCGCTTGCGGGAGTTCATCCGTGTGCAGGCGAAGCGGTAGTTGTCCCATTCGTAGGTGTCCTTCCGGTTCCGGGGGTCCGACTTCGGCACGAAGTGGTCGGCCGAGCCGCCGCCGGTTGCCTCAGCGACGTAGCAGCAGAAGTAGGCGCATACGCCCTTGTAGGCGGTGCGAAGCGACGGCATCGCATGGCGCCACAACGGTGGCCAGTCCTTCGTCGGTGCCTTCGGGTTGGCGGCCAGCCAGGCGTTGCCGGGCACCCGGACGCGGGTATCGAAGTCGAAGTCCGGCGGCGTCGGCTCCGGGCGCAGCTTCACGCCGATCACAGCTCGATCCCCTTCGCCCGCGCGTAGGAGAGCCAGCGCGCCCAAAAGGGGTCGGTGTCACCCAGAGCCGCGTGCAGGTCGCGGTGGACCTTCCTCGCCTCCTCGTCGGTAAGCTCGGGCTTGTCGAGCACCTTGACCGCCTTCTTCAACGCCTCCTCGGCTTCGCGGGAGCGCGCGTAGCCGAGATCGAAAACGTCAGAGGTCAGCCAGTTCGACACGTCGCCGCGCGGTCGCCACGGGACCTTCTCGACCTTCACGCGGTGGGCGCGCGGCATCACGTCAAAGGTGAACAGGGTGTCCAGCGCCGGGTCGAAGTGCGGCTCAAGGGACGCGAGCACGAGGGGCGAGTGCGTGGCTGCGAACACCTGCACCGCGGCGTTCGGTGCAATCGTCCCGACCGCAGTGAGGATCGCCGGCAGGAACACCCGCTGCCAGGCCGGGTGCTGGTGCAGCTCGGGCTCGTCGATCAGGAGCACCACGTCGCGGGTAGGGGGCCGGCGGCTCTGCTTCGAAGCCTTCGCGTGCTCGGTCCAGGCCCACACCAGCAGGTACGCGAGGGAGAGCGCCCGGCGAACTCCGGCCGATGCCAGGGTGACCGGTACGACGCCGTAGGACGTGGAGAGGGTGGGAATGTCGCGCCGGTCGCGGAGGTGGACGCGGGTCGGCTCGCCTGGGACCAGCGGTTCGTCGGGCGAGGACAGCGCGGTGAGGACGCGGCGAAGGGCCTCGAACTCGGGTGATCTGGACCGCTGCTGCCAGTTCACCCAATCGGCGATCAGTCCGCCAATGACGGTGCGTTTGCCGCCCTGTACTTCTGAGTCAGCGACCTCCTTGCCGTCCCACAGCTCGCCGGCCTTGAGCACGATGGCCGCCTCGGCGGAGCTGGCGATGCCGCCCTTGACGTAGTGGGCGTCCCACACGGCGTAGCTGCCGTCGATGCGGGCGTAGATCACGAGGCTTGCCGGCCGGTCGGCGGCCTCGTCGAGGAGGTGGCGAGCCTGCGGGGGCACCGCATCCGGATGGGGCCTGCCAGGCGAGTAGCTGAGCCACTCCTGGGTCTCCCAATGCCAGGCGGCCGCGGTGGCGACACCCTCCTCGACATCCCCGCCCGCGGCTCGCTTGGTGAGGACAGCCAGGATCCCCGGCGCCGTATCGGGGGGCGGCTGCCCCTCGGGCGACGGCTCGGGTCCGGCGCGCTCGGGCTCTGGGGGGCGCCAAGGAAACGCCTTCTCCCCCGCCCACGTCGTCGTCAGCACCCACCACAGCACGTCGAGCACGAACGTCTTGCCGAGCCCGTTGTCGCCCGTGAGCACGTTCAGGCGAGGCGAGAAGGCGAACTTCAGGTCCCGCGCGGGGCCTACGTCCTTCAGGGTCAGGTGGCGGATCATGCTTCACCCCTTGCCGCCCGCTTCTCCGCGAGCGTCAGGTGCTTGTCGTTGTCGCGGTCCTCGCCCCACGGCGAGCCCGGCGGGTTCTTGCCCCGGTCCTTGCCCCACTTGATGTTGGGCTTCCAGCGGAGCACGCCGGCCCCCTTCGCGCCCACGTCGGCGACGGTGAGGAAGGGGCGGATGTTCAGGCGCACGCCGTCGTCGAGGTCGGGGTGCCAGCCGATGGGCTGCTGCTCGATGGGCTTCCAGCGGACGAACACGTCCAACGGGGCCTCGCCTTCGAGGATGGCGGCGAGGCGCTGCTGGAGCGCCTTGGCCTTGGCGAGCTTGTCGCCGGCCCCGCTCTTGCCGGCCTTGGCCTCGATCTCCTGGGTGCGGATCCAGTCGCCCAGGTAGCTGTAGGTCAGCGACTTCAGGCCCTCGTGGTCGAGCTTGTGGTAGTTCACCAGCGCCGAGAAGCCCTCGCGGTGCCCGTCCCAGACGTGCCAGATGAAGGGCCGGTGGTGGAACAGCTCACAGTGCTGCTTGAAGAAGGCGTCGCGCAGCCACTCCTCCAGCGTGCCCTGGTGTCCGACGGCGGCGAGCAGGTCGGTGAGGGTCTGCGGGTGCCAGTCCTTGCCCCACGCCGCCGCGGGCAGGTCGGCCAGCCGGTCGGCCGCCGGGCGCTCGCCGCGTAGGGCGGGGAGGCAGACGATGCCGTCCTTGTCGGTGTGGGCGTCGAGCGCGTCGGGCTGCTGGTCGGGCCAGCGGTAGCCGAGGAGGCGGGCGACGGCGACGTGGAGGGGTGACTGAGAACGGCTGGGCGTCCCCTTGAACAGCCATTGCGTCGGGTCATCCGAATAGGGTTCGGGCAAGCCATTGGGATAGGCTGCGGCAGCGGCCTGGCGCCACTTCGCCACGTCGAACGGCACCTTGACCACGGTCGCGTTGGCAACCGCCATCTTCTGGTCCAGCAAGCGGACCGCCGGCTGAAACTCGCCGGATTCGAAGTACGCCCACAGCGCAGGCAGGTCGGCCGCGTGTGCCGGCACAACAGGGCACACATTGCTGTCGAACGCTTGTCCGAGGTACCTCGTGCATCCCAAGGCGCTCATCTGCGACACGGCTACGCCCTGGCGTCCCCATGCGCTCAAGCCTTGCCGTCGCGCCATCGCGGCACCGTCGTCGCGCCAGTCCACGACGCTTTCCATGCCGCCGAAGGGCGTCGTTGTTGAAACGGTGCTCTGGAGCCGCCTCCAGCGCCCGCTCAAGTTGGCTACCTCCCAATGAAACCGCCGGTAACGGGGGTCGTCGCCGGACTTCAAGCCTTGGAAAGCTTGGGCGACTGCGCTTAGCAGCGTCCCACGGTCAAGTGCTGACAAGACGATACGGCCGTCCGGGTTCCGCCGCTGTTCGTCCTGTGTCGTGGCGGCCAACTCACCCGCGCGTAGCAGTTCAGCCTTGCCGCTGGCCGAGGTTGCGTCAGTGGCGTCGATGCCAAGCAGCGGCGTACCGTCAGGTGGCTGACGGCGGCCCAGCGCGAACAGCGCCACGTTGACCACCTCGCCGGTGATCGTCTCGAACGCGCCGGGTCCTAGCTTCGCCACGACGTGCCACGACCATTCGCTGAGGGTCCTCAGCCTGAAGGTCTTGTATGACGCGAGGAAGCTCCAGTTTTGAGGAGCCACTACCGCCACTGTGCCGCCGGGTCCGCAGCCATGCCAACACCTGTCGATCATCATCGTCGCAAGGTCTGCCCGAGCATCCTGATGGTACTGGTCTGCAAAATCCTGCAACTTCGAGGACTGCCTACCCCTCGCCAGGTACGGGACGTTCGTGACGACGAGATGGAATCGACGAGAGAGGATGCGTCCGGCGTCAGCAATCCCTCGCGCAGCGACCGTCAACTCCAAGTCGTCCTCACTCTCCATTGACTTCAGCAAGGCCCGGTCAATGATCGGCTGAAGGTCGTCTGGCCCTGCGGTGAACATCGGGTCCGGCGGGTCCCGCGTCGGGTCAATCAAGCTCCCCAGCACCGGCGCGTCGCTGAACAGCTCCCACATGCGCCCCATGCCCGCGCGCAGCCGCGCGTTGTCGCCGCCCAGCCGCTCCCACTCCTCCTTCTTCGCCGAGATCGCCAGCCCCGAGCAGGCCACGTTCATCGGCGCCAGCGGCCGGTAGCCTCCCGCGCCGGGGTACGTCCACGCCGCCATCGCCAGCGCGAAGGCCGCGATCTGCACGCACCGGGCGTCGATCTCCAGCCCGAACAGGTTGTCGCGGAGCACGGCGTCGCAGGCTTCGCGGGCGGTCAGGCCCTCCTCGGCGACGCGGAAGGCGACGAGGATCTCGAAGGCGGCGACGAGGAAGTGGCCAGATCCGCAGCACGGGTCGAGCACCTTCAGCTCGCGGGCGAGGCGCGGCCAGCCCTCGAAGGTGCCGGCGGCGGGGGTGCCGTCGTCCAGCACGCGCAGGTAGGGCATCTCGACGGGCAGCGCGCGGCCCGCGCCCACCCACCACGCGCCCAGCGTGTTGTGCAGGAGGAACTGCACCATGTAGGGCTCGGTGAACAACTGCGTGACGGCAGGAAGCTCGTCCGCGCCGATCTTCACCTCGGAGGCGTTGACCTCCTTCTTCTTCCGGGCCTGCCAGAACTGGTAGCACCAGCCCAGGCTGTCGCTCGCGCGGAACAGGTCGGCGGGCAGGCTGTCGAGCAGGACCTCCAGCTTCTTCACGTCGTCGATGGCGAAGCGCACTGCCAGCAGCGGGTCATCGGGGCGGAAGATCTGCGGGAGCATCCGGCTGGCGTAGCGTCCGGCCAGCTCCCAGCCGTCTGCCGCTCTATCGGACGGGGCCCCCTCGGAGGCGGCCAGCTCGGCGCACTCGTCGAGGGTGACCGCGACCTTCATCTCCGGATGGATGAGCAGGTCGTTCTCGGCCAGGAAGCGCGCGAACAGCATTCGGTGCCAGTGTTCGTAGGCGGCCTGCTCCACGAGGCGGCCGTGCTCGTGCCGGCCGTCGCCGTGGCGGGTGTCGCCGAGCTGCCGCGCCCGCGCCCGCAGGCGGTTGCGAAGCTGCTTCTGCGCCGCATCGAGGTGGGCGTAGGGAGACGCCAGGTGGACCGCCAGCGCCTCGATGGCGGCCTTCGCGCCGGCCTCGGCGACGAGGCGCGCCCCCGTGTCGGCGTTCTCCTTGCCGATCACGGTGGCGAGCTGGTCGCGGAGGCTGGGATCGAGGGTGGGCATGGGTCAGAACTCCGTGGGGGTCAGACGACTACCGGGCCGTCGGCGAGCTTGGCGAGGATCGCGGCGCGGGCCTCGTCGAGCCACGTCTGGACCTCGGCTTCGGTGTGCAGGGTGGCCTTGGGCAAGGTCACCGGCTGCGCCTTGGGCGCGACGAGCTGGATGGCTTCGAGGCGGGCCGCCGCGAACCGACCCGGCAAGCCGGCCTGGTCGAGCGCCCACTGGCTCGGCGAGCGCGCTTGTGCGGCGCGCAGCACCTCGTCCATCGTGCCCACGGTGAGCGAGGGCACGCTCGGGATGCCGTGCTTCACGAGGAGCCCCTGGCGGCGCTCCTCTGGCAGCTTGGCCCACGCCTCGGCGGCGACCAGCCCGGCCATCTCGGCCTCGTAGACGGCCCTCCAGGCGTCCCTGGCACCCACCAGGGCCTCACGGAGCGCGGTGGTGACCTGCTCGCAGAGGTGGGGCAGCGGATCGGGCTCGGTGAGCAGCCCGCGCCCGTCGCGGAGCGCGTCGCGCTGGGCGGCGACCTCGACCGCGACCGGGAGCGTCGCGGCGGCGGTGAGCAGCGCCTCCAGCGTCCGGTAGCGGGGCAGCCGCGCCTCGATGGCCTTCGCGAGCTTGTCCCAGGCGTCCACGTTGGCGGACAGGTCGTCCTTGGCCTCGTAGAGCTTCTTCACCAGCGCGTTCCCGGCGAGGCCGTCGAGCGCGAGCAAGTGGGCCGTGCTCGGCGCGGCGGGGGCCGGCGGCTCACCCCCGGCGGCGGCGGCGCGGCGCTTCAGCTCGGCGACCAGCGCGGGGGCCTGCTGGGGCTCCGCGCCCTTGTCACAGAGAACGCCGGTCGCCTGCATCAGCGACCGAACGCCGAGCCTCTCCTGCACGGTAAGCGGCACCGTCTCGGCGCGGAACTTCGACAGGCCGATCTTGGCGCGGTCGAGGCCGGCGGCGGTGAGCGGAGCACCCCCGCCCGTGGAGGCGCGCAGGTGCTCGGTGACGATGAGGACGTACAGCGCGCCGTCCACCGCGTCGCCGGACCATCCGTAGGGCGGCCCCTCGAAGTGCTTGCGGACCTCGGCCCCAGTCTGGCTGGCGGCGGTGAAGCCCAGCACCTCGTGGCAGACGGGGTGCTTGTCGGCGGCGTCGTGGAAGCCGACAACCGTGAGCGCCGAGCCGTCGCCGGTGCGGGCCTTCTTCACCACGGCGTCCCACTTCGCGTGGTCGCCCGACGCGAACTTCGGGAACAGGCGCACCAGGGCGTTGTCCACCGCCGCGCGCACCGCCTCGGGCACGCTGCCGCCGGTGACCTCGTTGCCGCCGGCCTGGATGACCTGGGCGTTGTCGAGCACCTCGTCGAGCAGCGCGACCAGCCGCTCCTTGGCCCGGTCGCGGCGCGTCTCCACAGCGGCGCGGGCCAGGTTGCCCTCCTCGTTGCTCGGCACGCCGCGCGTCTGGAGCGTCGTCTCGGCCGCCTTGAGCGTCACGAGCGCCTTCTTGATCTCGTCGGCGTTGCGGTTCGGCAGCAGGACGAACACCAGCGGCGACTCGTTGCCGGCCTTCACCGCGTCGGTCTGGATGGTGCTCTCGCTCTCGGCCCAGGCGTCGCGCACCCACACGGGCACCGCGCCGGCCTCGACGGTGGGGGCGACCGGCCCGAAGGACAGCACGACCTTGCGCGGCACCTTCGACGCGCCGTGGGGCACGCTGCCGGTGCCGAGGCGCTTCTTGGCGGCCTCGGCCAGCGCCTCGCCGCGCGCCGTGCCGACCTTGGTGTCGTCGTCGGACAGCGCCTTGCGGTGCTTCTGGAAGTCCGCCTCCCAGGCCGCGCTCTCGCGCGTCTGCACGCGGTACTCCGTCTCGACCTGCATGAGCTGGCCCGCGTCCACGAGCGCCTGCAAGGCGGCCGGGACCGCCTTCCGCACGTCGGCCCCCCCGTGTTCGAGGTTCTGCACGAGCAGGTCCGCCAGCGTCTCGGTGTCGGCCCGCACGCCGAGATCGCCGCCCTGGCTCGCCTCGCGGGGCAGCTTCCCGATGAGGAACACCAGCGCGACCAGCCGGGCCTTCAGCGCGGCGTCGGGTTCGGGGCTCTGCTGGAGCCTTCCGACGAGCTCGTGGACCTCGCGCGGGAGCACGCTGGTCTGGAGCAGGGTCGGGGCCAACTGGAAGTAGAGGAAGTCGGCGGGGATCACCGTGCCGAGCGGGTCGGCGGCGGTGGAGCGCACGGCCTCGTAGACCACGCGGAGCTGGTTGCGGAGCTGGACCGTGGTGCCGCCCACGTCCACGGCGCGCAGCGCGTGCTCCCAGAACCGCCGCCGCACCGGCAGCAGCGGGTAGTCCGACACCAGCACGTCCTTGTCCTCGGGGCGCGGGCCGATGTGCGTGCCGGCCAGGTGCTTGCTGATCTCGCCGTTGTGCTTGTCGAGCACGTCGCGGACGGCGTTCATGCGGTCGGTGCGCTTGCGGAGCACGATCTGGCGGACCACCGTGTCCACGTCGGCGTCGGAGAGCTGCACCTCGATGGGGAACCGGCCCTTGAGCTTGAGGAGCTGGGGCGTGCTCGCCATCGCCGACTGGCCCGTACCGATGATGAGCAGCGAGGAGCCGAACCGCTTGCAGCACTCCTCGGCGGCCTCCTGCACCATGTGCGCGCGGTCGGAGTTGTCCCCGATGAACTGCTGAACCTCGTCGATGGCGAGCAGGGTGAGCGGGAACTTGCCGTCGCGGGTGAGCGCCTTGCGGATCGCGGCGACCATCTCCTCGTTCGACACGTCGTCCCGGTCCGGGAAGCTCGCGTGCAGCAGGGTGCCGATCTCGCCCACCGGCGTCGTCCACTTCGGGAAGTGGGCGGCGATGGCCTCGTGGATGACGGGCGAGACGAGGAAGTCGTGGATCTCCTCGTCCCAGGGCGTGCCGTCGGCCTCGACGGCGGCCTTCACCGCGTCGAGGCAGCCGTGGTCGCGCAGCCACATCACGAACGAGGCGAGGTCGTACCGCTCGGGAAGGCCGACCGACCGGAACACGATGGACAGGATGCCCAGGCGCACGCTGCGCGCGGACGCGCCGAGGGTGCCGGCGGCGGCGTGCAGCCCGGCGGACTGCTTGCCGCGCGTGGTCAGCTCGCGGAGCGCGTCGTTGATCTCGGTCGTGAGGTGCGAGAGCCCGCGCGGCTGCGTGCCGTCGGCGAAGGGCTCGTCGGTCCACAACGCGCGCAGCACCTTCACGAAGTGCGACTTGCCGCTGCCCAAGAAGCCGCTGACCCAGATGCCGGGCTGCTCGGTCTTGCCGAGGTTCGCGAGGTACGTCTCCAGCACCTTCCGCAAGCCGGCCTCGTACTGGCCCTGGCAGACGAAGGTGGACAGCTCGTAGCGGAGCGTCCGCAGCTCGGCCTCGGTGCGACCGCCCTTCACCTCGGCGACGCCGTGGTTCAGCAGTTCGAGGCTGTCGGGGTCGGTGGCAAAGACCTCGCGGTTCGCGGTCATGGGGCGCTCCCGTCGTCGAAGGCGGTGATCGGCGTGGCGAGGTAGTTCCAGCCCTCGCGGGCATCGAGCAGCTTGTAGACGTTGCCCTCGCGCGAGCCAGGGAAGAACACGAGCAGCCGCCCCGTCAGACGAGAGACGACGCGCGGCACCAGATCGGACACCTGCACGAAGCCGAACAGGCTGGCGACGCCCAGCACGGCGACCACGGTGTCCTCGTCGGCTCCCTGCGCCTCGGCGGCGGCGACGACCTCGCCCGCCGCGAAGTCGAGGAAGCGCGGGAGCTTCGGGGCCATCATCTTCGGGTTCTTGAAGTAGGACTCGCGGTACTTCTCGCCGTCGAGCCAACGGGCGAAGCTGTCGGTCAGGTCCACGAGGACCCACTTCTTGCCCGCGCCCTTCGGGTCGGTCGTGGCGAGCTGGAACGCCTCGACTTTGTAGCGGAGGCGGCGCTCCTCGTCCTTCGGGTACACGGCGAACCAAACCCGCTGGGGCGGGGCGAGGCCGCGATCCCAGGGCAGGCCGACGTGCCGCGTGTAGGCGTCGGCGAGCGCATCCACCCTACTGGCCATCGCACCACCCCCTCTCGTCCTCGGTGAACAGCGCCTCGACGCGCAGGTCCATCACGTCCCCCGCCGCCCGGTACTCGACCCAGCCGCGCCGCGCAGCCTGGCGGACGAGCGCGAGTACCTCGTCGGTGGGACAATCGAGCAGGCGGGTCCACGGCGTCGTGAGCAGCAGGCTGCCCCGGCCGCCTTCCATGAAGCCGAGGGCCAGGGCGTAGGCGGCGGCTCCGGGGGTGGCGCGGGGATGGACGCGGTTGCGCTTGCGGGGCGTGTCGAGGAAGCCCGCCTGCGCCCAGCTCGACAACATGCGGGTGCCGATGGCCTTCTTGGTGGCCGGCGTCATCTGGCGGGTGACCGTGGCTGCCAGCGTGAGCGAGGACAGCGGCTTGCCGAGCGGCGCGTCCAGCACGGCCTCGACCGAGCCTCGGAGGAGCGGGTCACGGGCGAGCGCGCACAGCAGCGCGAGGAGGGGGCGACCCTCTGGCTCCTGCTCCCACAGCTCCCGGAAGATGCGGAACACCGGCACGGCCGGGTCCATCGCGTACAGGTTCACGAGGTTGTTCAGCGTGTGCTTGCGAGCGGCGGCCGTGCGCTTGCCCAGCACGTTCTCGTCCACGACGACCCGCGCGTAGTCGGCCGGCGTGGCGGCGGGCGCGGTCGCACCGAAGATCGCGTCGAGGTCGCGCACCATCAGCGTCGCGTGGCTGTGCGCCCCGCGCTCCCCGTCGAGGAAGCCGAGCCGCGCGCGGTGGCTGGTGGTCGCCTGGTTCATGCGGGCTCGTCCCCCTTCGGTCCAGCGTCGTCGCTCGCGCCGCCGCTGCGGACCCACTCGTCCACGTCGGCCAGCTTGAACTTCCACAGCCGGCCGACCTTGTGAGCGGGCAAGCCCTTGCCCTCGATCCAGCGGTACACGGTGTCGTGCGAGACGCCGAGGTGGCGCGCCACGTCCTCTACGCTGACCCAAGGTTCTGCGGGCATGACCACTCCAGGGCTGGACCGCCGTGCGGAGCGGGAGGGTATCACGTCGGACTGATGCGGACGTGGATCGCCTCGTGCGTGTTCGGCAACCGCAGCGACTTCAGCGGCATCTCGCCGGAAGTCCTGCCGGCCAACTCGACACGGACCCGCGACGAGCACGGCGCGTAGGGCCTGATCGCCACTCGGACCCCATCGGGTTCCCGGTGACAGCGACCGGGAACCCGGCCCGGCGATGCGGGTGGTCGGGATCGGCGCGCGGGTGACGGGTGCCGGATCGGTGACGGGTGTTCCGGGTACTTCTGCCTGGGACCGGATCTTGCGCTTCACGCTCGTGACGAACGCGCGGATCGTTTTCCTAGAGAACCTTCCGGGGAAAAGCGTCACCCATGCGTCACCCGTCACCCAGGGCGAGGTGGTGACGGCGGGCGTCGGGCTCGGCGGCGGGGCGGTCATTCCGCTTCCCATGCCAGCCATTCCTTGATTCCTGGCCTATTCCCGTGGAATACTCCGAGCCGTGGAAGCGAAGCGCCACGGGGAGCAAGCGCACCGGGGCGAGGATGCCGTCGGCAGACTGCTTCCCCGGCCATGCCGGCGACATTCCCGGTGCGCTTCCCCGGCATGGTCGGCGGAATATTCCGCCGGGGAAGCAGGAATGATCTCGGTATTCCCTGGGAATGTGCGCGCCGAGTCGGTGCGCTTGCTGCGTCTTTGCTACGACGCCCGCCCGATCGCGCGCACGTTCCCGAGGCAGCAGGATCCCTGCGGGTTCGTCTCCTCGCAGCGGTCCTCGCCACGTCGGCACCGCTCGGTGATCGCGTCGGCGACCGCGTTGCGCCCACCCGTGCCGAGGCCCGCGCGCACGTCGGCGACGGTGTGGCCGAAGCAGTAGCAGACGGGGCGGCCCTCGCCGTCCTCCTTCTGGTGGACCCGCACGCGCGACGCCGCGCGCGTGAGCCGTTGCCCGCGCTCGTCGAACCAGACCACCTCGCACGCCTTCGTGTCGCAGAAGCGCCAGGACCCGTCACGCGGAGCCAGGTCGTCGCGCGCCAGGGCGGCCACCGTCGCGAGCTTCACCCGCCGCCCCCGCCCGCCGCACGCCGGGCATGTCGCGACGGTCGCGGCCTCCCCCTCGACCTTGCAGCAGTCCACCCTACACCTCCCGCTCGGAGAGGACCGAGGAGGGGTAGCCGGCGTCGGTGATCGCGGCGGCGATGCGCGCTGCGTCCACCTGTGCCCGGTCGAAGCGGACGACCGCGCGCCCGTTCGCGGTGTCCACCTGCACCTCGGCGATCCCCGGCAGGCGGCCCAGCGCGACCTTGACCGTCACCGCGCACGAGGCGCAGGTCATGCCCTCGATGGCGAGGGTCGCTGCGTGGGTGGCGGCCGGGGCCTGCGCGGCGTGCTGCGCGTCGTCACCGAGGCAGCCGGTCACGCCGCCGCATAGGGCGAGGACCAACAGGACGGGCGCGGTTCGTGGCATGGCAGCTCCTCAGAACAGGAAGGGCGTGACGTAGGGGAACGCGAGCAGCGCCGCGACGGTCGCGGTGGCGAACCACAGCAGGCCACGCCCGGCGCGGTTCGTTCGGGGCAGCTCGCAGCCGCAGTCGTCGGCGCCGGCGACCTGGCGGGCGGCCGGCGCGCGCAGCGCCAGCACCCACCCCACGCCGAGCAGCGCGAGGGTGAGGCCGATGAAAATGGGTCGGTAGGGCTCCAGCGCCACGAGCGCGCCGGCACCGCCGAGCCCGAGCAGCGCGAACACCAGCGGGCCGACGCAGCAGGCCGACGCGGCGAAGGCGGCGGCGACTGCGCCGCCGAGGCTGGCTTGGCGGGTCAGGTCCTCACGCATCGCGCACCTCCGGGGCGATGGCGTCGAGGATGGGGCAGTCGGCGGTGTCGCGGTCGGCGTCGCACGCGGTGACCAGCCGACCGAGCACCTCGGCGATGCGGCGCAGGTCGGCGATCCGCGCCTCCACGTCGGCCAGCCTCGCGACCGCAATCTCCCGCACGTCGTCGCAGGCCGCGCCCGGCCGGACGCGCAGGTCGAGCAGGCTGCGGATCTCGTCGAGCGTGAAGCCCAGCTCCTTCGCGCGGCGGACGAAGCGCAACCGGTCCACGGCATCGTCAGGGAACAAACGGTAGCCCGACGCGCTTCGCGGCGGCGAGGCGACCAGCCCCTCGCGCTCGTAGAAGCGGACGGTTTCGACGCCGATCCCGACGCGGCGGGCGACCTCTCCGATGGTGTGTGCAGCCACGACGACCTCCGTGGCCTGAAGGCTAATCCCTGTACCCAGGTACGGGGTCAAGCGGTCGCTCGTCCCGAGGTGTCATCTCCACCCGGGGACCCCTGGTCGCTGGTAAGTAAGTGATTACTTGCTTCGCATGGCCACCCGGAAGCCCACTGACGTTCGCCGCACCGAGATCACCGACGCCGCCCTGTGCGTCGTCGCGACGCGAGGCATCGCGGCCCTCTCGACCCGCGTGCTCGCCGAGGCCGTGGGCCTGACGACGGGCGCGCTGTTCAAGCACTTCCCGAGCCGTGACGCGCTGCTCCTCGGCATGGCCGAGCGCGTTCACGAGCTGCTCCAGGCGACCTACCCCGACGCGGCGCTGCCCCCACGCGAGCGCCTCCACCGGCTCGCCGAGGCTCGCCTGACGCTGGTGTCCGGCAGCGCTGGGGTGCTCACGCTGGTCCTCTCCGAGCAGTTCGCGCTGGCGCTCCCCGACGACGCCGTGCGCGTGCTTCGCGAGGCCATCGGCCAGACCCACGCCTTCGTCGCCCGCGCCATCCGCGAAGGCCAGGCCGACGGCTCGATCCGCGCCGACGTACCCGCCGAGGCCCTCGCCCTGCTGTTCATGGGGGCCTTGCAGATGACCGCGCTCGCCCGCCGCACGGGCGCGGTGGCCGTCACGCCCCATGCCGTCGAGGCCCTCGACGTGCTGTTCCGACCGTCCCTCACCCTGGAGAAGCCATGACCTCACGCCTCGCCATCCCCCTCCTCGCCGGCGTCCTCGCCGCTGGGTCCGCCGCCGCCTCGCCGCCGGCCGGGCTCCACCCCATCACTGTCGCGCCGCCGTCGGCGGAAGGCGCACCGAAGGAGGTGGCCGTGATCGCCGACCTGCCGGCGGTGAAGATCGTCGCCATCACGCTGCGCGCCGGGACGACGCTGCCCGAGCACACCGCCCCCGTGCCCGTCACCATCCAGGCCGCGCACGGAGCCGCCACCTTGACCGTGGCCGGCGCGACCACGCCGCTCGCGCAAGGGGCGTTCGTCGTGCTCGACGCCAACACGCCGCACGCGGTGACCCCGATCGACGCCGCGCCGGTCACCGTGCTCGTCCACCACCACAAGGCCGGTGCCCTGTGAAGTCCGGGCGGTACAACGTCGGCGTCGGCCTGCTGACGATGGCCCTGTTCATGGCCTACGGCTTCCTGCTCATCTACCTGCGCGACTTCGCGCCAGGGAAGGAGCAATGGATCGCCGAGTACGGCATCGGCAAGCACTTCGAGTCCCGGCTGGCGCACGTCCACGGCAACCTGTTCGCGCTGCTCAACGTGGGGCTCGGCTTCGTGCTCGCCCGCGTGCGCGGCTTCGACCGCCCGCGCAGCATCGCGGCGGTGCTCGGGCTGGTCGGCCTGCTGATGCCCACCGGCATCTTGATGGAGGTCTACCTGGGCGCACCGCCAATCTTCGTGCTCATCGGCGCGATGGCGATGACGGCCTCGGTGGCGCTGTCGGGTGTGTTGGCCCTGCGCGGGTGGATCGGCGAGCCGTCCGGGGTCGCCTGACCCCGGCGGTCAGGCCGCCCCGCGCTCGCCCGCGAGCACACCCGCCAGCGCCTCGCGCAGCGCCGGCCCGAGCGCGCCCGCACCCCGGCCCTCGGCCTTCGACACCGTGCCCTGGCGCACGCCCAGCCGGTCGGCGGCGGCCTGCTGGGTCAGCCCGTGCCGCGCCCGCCACGCTGCGAGGTCGGACCCGGTGAGCGTCGGGGCGGCGTCGCCGATGAGGAACCGATCCGGTTCCTCTGGCGCGTCCTCGGCGAGCGACGCCTCGAACTCCTCCCAGCCCACCCCGGCAGCGCCGTCCGCCTGCTCGGCGTCGTCCACGTCCCGGTCGTCGGGCTCCTCCTCGTCGATCATCACCGGCGGGGCCTCCACCCGCCGCACCGGTAACACCGGCCGCTCCCAGGCCCGCCGCACGGCCTCTTGTCGGCCCGTGGGCGCGGGGGAAGGCTCGACCCGCCGCTCACCCTGGGCGCGGGCGTGGGCGCTCTCCACGGCCGCCAGGCGGGCGTCCCGCGCCTTGCGCTCGGCCTCCCACCGCTCGGCGCGCTCGCGGGCCTCGGCGCGCTCCCGCTCGGCACGGCGCTCACGCTCCCGGCGAGCCTCGGCACGGCGCGCGGCAGCCTTGCGGCGCTCCCGCGCCTCCTTCATCGCCAGCGCCTCCTGGGCGATGGCGGCCAGCGCCTCGCGCGACGCCTGGGCGAGCTCATCGTCGCCCTCCACGTCCAGCCACGCCTCGACGGCGCGAAGTGCTACCGCCTCCTCGTCCTCGATGCCGTCCTCGTCCCACTTGTCGTCGTGCGGGTTCATCCCGTCCTCCTGTCAGCGCCGCCGCTTCGACCGGGGCGGCTCGGGTTCGGGCTCACCGCGAAGCTCGATCAGCCAGTCATCGACGACGCGGGCGACGATCCGGTCCAGCGCGGCGGCCTCGACCGACTCGTGCTCCTCCTGCCTCTCGACCCGCCCGACAACGGGTCGAAGCCCCCTCCGCTTGGCCTCGCGGACCACGCGGTTCGTCAGCTCCACCAGATCGCCGTGGGAGGCGATCAGCCCGTCGGCCAAGAACAGCTCCTCCAGCTCGAAGATGTTGTCGATGTTCGCCGTGTTTCGACCGGCTTCGATGCGGGCGAGCAGGCTGCGGTCCCAGGTGAGCCGGCCTGCGAGCACAGCCTGGGACGCGCCCTGCTCCTGGCGCAGCGCGGCGACGATGCGCCCGAAGATGCTGGCGAGATCGACGGCGTGGGGGATGGTCATGGGGTGGGCCTCGCATCTTGGGTGAAATCTACCCAGGTGGGCTTGCGTGAAGCAAGAGCGTTCGGGTAGATTCTACCCGAGCGGTCGCCGTGCGACAGGGCGTTCCCCCGCTCGCGGAGGCCCGGCTTCAGGAAGACGGTCGCGAAAGCGCAGCGATTACGTCAACCTCGCCGGGTCCCCCTGGGAGGCCCGCCATGAACCTCGTCCCCGCCACCGTCCTGCGCCGCGACGACGCCGATCCTGCCGGCACCTTCGCGGTCCAGAACGCCCCGCGCCGCGATCGCGCGGTGCTCCTCGTCGGCTCCACCGTCTACGTCTGGCCCGTGCCCGCGCGCCCTGACGCGCTGCGCGTGCGTCGCGTCCGTCTTGACGCGCCCGTGCGTCGCGTGCCCGACGGCCCCGTGTTCGGCGGCGACGACGAGCCAGAGGCCCCCGCGACCCGCCGCGTCCAGGCCGACCGCCTGCGCCGCCTCCAGGCCCGCTCCGCGCTCTACGCCATGCCCGCGACGCTGTGCAGCACGCAGGACGTCGCCGACGTGTTCGCGCTCCGCGAGTCCGATGTGCGCGCCTCCCGCCCAGCGACCGCCCGCCGCATCGGCCGCGCGTGGATGGCCCCGTTCGGGGACTGGCTCGTGGCGCTCGGCGTCGACCTCGCGGGGCTCGCCGCCCAGGCCGAGGCCACGCGCATCGTGCGCACCCGCGCGCCCGCCGCGCCCACGCTTCGTCCCCTCGGCGGACCGTCCGCCGGTCGGAGGTGAGCGATGGCCAAGGCCACCCGCCCGAAGCCCATCGAGATCGGCCCCCTCCGGGCCTCGCCGATGAACCGCTGCCGCGAGCAGGACGGCGTGCACCGCTGGTACTGGCGCGCCCGCCGCAAGGGCGTCCGCGACCTCGTGTGGGCCGGCTGGGCCACCCGCAACGAGGCGCAGCACCTCCTCGCCGACCGCGTGGCGCGCGGACTGGTGCCCCCGACGTGCAAGGTGGCGACCGGGCCGGTGAACACGGTCGGAGAGCTCATCGACCGCTGGCACGCCCGGCAGCAGGATCGCGCTGACCTGTCCGAACGCACCCTCGACCACTACGACAAGGCCGCCCGCCATCTCGTCGCCTGGGTGCGCGAGGTCGGGGTCCACCGCCTCGACCGCGACACCGTCGAGCGGTACCGCGACCACCGGCTGCGGGAGGGTGCTTCTCCGAGGCTCATCGTGCAGGAACTGCGCGTCTGGTCGATGGCTTGGCGGTGGGGGCAGGAGGCCGCGATGGTCCCGGCGCGCGCCTTCCCGACCGTTCCGGTGATGGTCGAGGGCTACGTCGCCAACCACCACACGCCCGATCCGGCCGACGTCCGCAAGGTGCTCGACGCCTGCACCGGCGAGGCACGGCTCGCCATTGAGCTGTTGGCGATCACCGGCGCGCGGGTGTCGGAGATCGCCGATCTGCGGCGCTGCGACATCGAGGTCGATGGCCGGCGCGTTCACCTGCGCCTCACCGGCAAGACGGGCACGCGGCGCTTCCCGTTGCTTGAGCCCATCGCCGAGACGATGCGGCTTCGGGCAGGGAGCGAGGCGTCTCCGGCGTTCCCGAGCTTCGGCAACCCCCGCGACCAAGCTCTGCGGGGGCGCCTCGCGCGGGCCTGCAAGCGGGCCGGCGTTCGCGCCTTCACGCCGCACGGGCTGCGACGGATGGTCGTGGACAGGATGCTGCGCGCAGGGGTCGATCCGGCGACGGCGGCGAGCCTGACCGGGCACTCGGTCGTGGTGATGCTGCGGTTCTACCGGCAGGTGACGGAGGCCGATCGGGAGGCGGCGGTCGCCAAGGCGGCGCTGGCGGCTTTTCCGTCGTGAGTCGATGGAGCCGCTCCCTGGTGCCAAGGTCCAGGACCAACCTCCTTGACTTCCCGAACGCGGTGTAGACGTGATGCCCACGTGCGCATACATCGAGTTGGAGGTCGCTATGGGTTCCGCGAAGGAGCAGATGCTGCATGAGGAGGCTGCCACGGCCGTTGGTGAAGAAATCTGTGTGAGGGCAGGAGTCTTGTCACCATGCCCGCAGCACAACGAGATGCTGCTGAGCACCGGCAGCGACTTGGTCTCGGCGTATAAGCTGGCCT